>DASQDR010000055.1:0-74889 GCA_035634055.1 Tepidisphaeraceae bacterium
ACTCATCAACAAGAGCGAGAAGCCGGTGCTTTACGTCGGCGGCGGCGCGATCATCGCCGGGGCGGCCGACGCGCTGACGAAGGTCGCCAACAAGGGCAACATCCCCGTCACCACCACGCTGCTCGGCCTCGGGGCGTTCGACGAGCTCTACAAGACGCCCGCCAAGTTCATCCTCAATCGCCACGAGCAGGCCTCCGGCCACTGTGCCGACGGCTACGCCCGCGTGACCGGCAAGCCGGGCGTCTGCATCGTCACCAGCGGCCCGGGCGCGACGAACACCGTCACCCCGCTCGCCACCGCGCAGATGGACTCGATCCCGATGATCGTCTTCAGCGGCCAGGTGCCGACGAAGGTGATCGGCAATGATGCCTTCCAGGAAGCCGACGTCACGGGCATCACCCGGCCGTGCACGAAGTGGAATTATCTCATCAAGGACATCCGCGAGCTGCCGCGCGTGGTCAACGAGGCGTTCCTCGTCGCCACCAGCGGGCGCCCCGGGCCGGTGCTGATCGACCTGCCGAAGGACGTGCAGGTGGCCGTGCTCAACGAGGAGGTGGACGACACCCCGCGCGAGCACATCCTCAAGCGCAAGAAGACGGCGATGTCCGGCGGCAGCCAGAAGCAGGTCATGGACGCCGTCGAGCTGATCAACAAGAGCGAGAAGCCGGTGCTGTACGTCGGCGGCGGCGCCATCATCGCCGGCGCGGGCGACGCGCTGACCAAGGTCGCCAACAAGGGCAACATCCCCGTCACCACCACGCTGCTGGGGCTCGGCGCCTTCGACGAGCACTCGCCGCTGAGCATGTACATGCTCGGCATGCACGGCAGCGCCTTCGCCAACTACGCGGTGCAGGAGTGCGACTGTCTAATCGCCGTCGGCGCCCGGTTCGACGACCGCGTCACCGGCAACCTCGCCACCTTCGCCCCGCACGCCAAGATCATCCACATCGACATCGACCCCTCGTCGATCTCCAAGAACGTGGACGTGGACGTGCCGGTGGTCGGCGACGCGCGGGCGTCGCTGGAGGCGCTGCTCGAGCACATCGAGTACCGCGACCGCAAGGACTGGCACGCGCAGATCAACGCCTGGAAGAAGCGCTACCCCTTCAAGTATTTCGACGATAGCAAACACAGCAAGCCGCAGTACGTCATCGAGGAGATCAACAAGCAGACCGCCGGCGAGGCGGTCATCACCACCGGCGTCGGGCAGCACCAGATGTGGGCCGCCCAGTTCTACCGCTGGCGCCGCCCGCGGCAGATGATCACGTCCGGCGGGCTCGGCACCATGGGGTACGGCCTGCCGTCGGTCATGGGCGCGCAGCTCGGCGCCCCGGGCAAGGTCTGCATCGACATCGACGGGGACGCCTCGTTCCTGATGACGTGCTACGAATTAGCCACCATCGCCGAGTACGACATCCCGGTGAAGATCGTGATCCTCAACAACGACTTCCAGGGGATGGTCAAGCAGTGGCAGGACCTGTTCTACCAGCGCCGCTACAGCAACACGCCGATGAAGAACCCCAACTTCAGCAAGATGGCCGAGGCCTACGGCATCCGCGGCATGCGCTGCGAGAACAAGTGCGACGTGGAAAAGACGGTCAAGGAAATGCTCGACCACAAGGGCCCGGTCCTGGTCGACTTCTTCGTCGAGCCCAACGAGCACGTCTACCCGATGGTCCCCGCCGGCAAGGGCCTGCACGAGATGGAGATGGGGACGCTGGCGTGATGATTTGAACCACCGGGGGCGGCTCCAATGAGCCGCCCCTGCTCATTTCAGCGCGAGGTGCGAACCGGCCATGGCAGCGAAGAAGGAGAAGGTCCTCGCCGAAGCGCTGGCGCTGAGCGCCAAGGAGCGGGAGCTGCTCGCGCTGGAACTGTGGCGCAGCCTGGACGGCGACGCGCAGGAGCAGGTTTGGGACGCCTGGTCCGAGGAAATTCATCACCGGCTTGAGGCGCTGGAACGCGGCCAGGTGAAGGCGATTCCGGGCGAGCAGGTCATGCGCGAGGCGCGGAAGTTGGTTCGCAAGACGCGCACCGCGTGAGCCACCGGCACCGGTACCTGCCCGAGGCGCAGGCGGACCTCGTCGCCGCCGTGCGCTAGTACGAGCAACGAGTTCAGGGCCTGGGTGACGACTTTTTGGATCAGGTGGAAGCCGCCATCGCCGACGCGTGCCAGCACCCGCAGCGCTGGCCGGTATTTACGGGGCGCGTCCGCAAACGCAGTGTCAGGCGGTTCCCCTACGCCGTTCTTTGCCTCGTGCACGAGAGCGTTGTGACGATCCTCGCGGTTGCAGACCTGCGCCGCGGCCCGCGCTGGTTCAAGCGCCGGCTCAGGGGGCGGCGCTGATCGCGCGCGGGTGCGGGCGGTCCGGAACGTGCTTCACATCTCGCGCGTATCGCACCGCAAACCCGCGCGGTACCCTCTGCGGCAATCGCCTCGACGCGCCAACAACAAGGGGACCACATGCGAAGCGCCGCTCTGCTCTGGTTGGCCGCGCTAATCGCGATCATCGGCATGACGGGTTCGCTCGTCGCGCAGCAGTCCCCGGAACGACCCGGTTCGCCGGTCACGCACCTTCGGATGCTCAGTGAAGCGCTAACGTGGTACGCTGCCGACCATAGGGGCTTCTTTCCCGGAGATCTTAGCAAGTTGGAGCGGTACGTCCGCGGATCCAGCGCGCCCTCGGGATGGCAATTCGTGCTCCTGGCGGGGCAGGGCACGAGGGTCAGTCAGTGGCGCGGCGGTCCCCTGGTGTTGGCGGTCCGTAACGAGGGTGGCGGGGGCGGCGGCGGCGGCGACGCAGGCACCATCAGCATCGCGTACCTCGATGGCCGGGTGCAGACATACGTGCGGGCGAACGATGCGGACCTTGAGCAGCGCCCGGTGCCTCCCGCGGCCCCTGTGGAAACCGCCGCCGATCCCGTCGCCGTCGAGACCGCGCTCACGCCCGCCGCCGCCGCCCTTGCAGGCGCGGCGGTCACCCGGCCCGCTCCGCCGGCCACCGCGCCCAGCGGCGACGTCGCGGACAATCTCATCGGCGCGTGGAACCTGCCCGTTGGCGGCTACCTCGCGACCTACCACTTCGAGCGCCACGGCACCTTCACGCTCGAATTCGCGCTCGACCCGGAGGCGCGCCCCGGCCAGCCGCTTTCGGGCCTGGGCAAGTCGGCCGGCACCTGGCGGCTCGAAGGCGGCGGGCGTCGCATCGTCATGACCAACACCGCCAGCAGCACTCCCTTCACCGTCGTGGGCGAGCGGGAGGAGGCGGACGTCGACAGCCTCTCCGCCGATTCGCTCGTCCTGCGCACCACCAACCGCAAGGGGCAGACCGAGCGCGTGAAGCTCGCCCGCGCCGTGCCGTTCGTGAAGGGACAGCGCGACAACGACAAGATCGTCGGCACGTGGACGCGCGAGGGCGGGCAAGTGCTGGTGCTGGCCGACTCCGGGCTCGCCGTCATGGCGCCGTACAAGGGCGAGTGGGCGCAGCGCGGGCAGACGCTGACGCTGGTGATGGAACCGATGGAGCGGCAGGGCGCGGGCATGGGTGCCGCTGATGCCCGCGCGGGCGCCGGCGCGGCGATGCGCGCGCGTCCGGGCGCGGCGGCCGGGCGTCCGCCGACGCGGCAGGAGTGGCAGATCGATCTCGTCGACGAGACGACGCTGGTGCTGACGCGGAGCATCGTCCGCGCCGGCCGGCCCGAGCCGCCGATGACGCTGACGTTCCTTCGCGCGAAGTAACCACCCAGCGCCGCCCCCGAAGAGCCGAGAGTGAACGGCCCTGGTCCGATGGCCGTTGCCGCGTCGTCCCCCGCGCGATCGGCCGCGTGATCCGCAGCGCGATCCGCAGCGCGATCCGCAGCGCGATCCACCTCGGTTCCGCCGCGTCATCCGCCGCCCCACCAGCCGCGCCGTGCCCCGGCGCGCCGTGAGGCGGCCATCCCTGCGTTATTTCCCGCGCCGCCGCGCGCGGGGCGTCTTGCTCTGGCGGCTGTTTACCTCCCATCAAACTGCCGGCCGGCTCACACGGCGCGCCCGGCTGCGGTGGATAACGTGGCGGCGCAGCATCAGCGCGTTGTTCGGGAGGCGTTCGTTGTGCTACAAGTCGACGTGGGCGCGCCACGGAACCGGCGCCGCCCGCGACGTCCACACGGGCACGGACGCCACCGTCATCGCGACAACCGAAAAACCAGTACCGCGCGCGCTCGCCTCGCAGCCCAGGGAAGGACCATGCCGAACGGGTCGTTCGTCCATCTTCACGTCCACACCCACTACTCGCTGCTCGACGGCGCCTGCCGCTGCTCGGACCTGGTCAAGCGGACCAAGGCGCTGGGGATGGACTCGATCGCCATCAGCGACCACGGGTGCATGTTCGGCGTGATCGAGTTCTACAACGAGGCGAAGAAGGAAGGGATCAAGCCGATCATCGGGATGGAGGCCTACATGGCCCCCGGCGACCGGCGCGACCGCCAGCAGGTCAACGGCGAGTCGGCCTTCCACCTGCTGCTGCTGGCGCAGGACCTGGAGGGGTACCAGAACCTCGTCAAGCTCTCCTCGATCGCGTACCGCGAGGGGTTCTACTACAAGCCGCGGATCGATAAGGAAATCCTTCGTGAGTACGGCAAGGGGCTGATCGCCACCAGCGCGTGCCTGGGCGGCGAGGTGGCGTCGTCGCTCATGAAGCGCGACGCCGCCGCCGCGCGCAGGGCCGCCGAGACGTATGCCGAGATCTTCGGCGAGCGGTTCTTCATCGAGGTGCAGAAGCACATCAAGGAGCAGGACCAGGTCAACCCCGAGCTGGTCGAGGTGGCGCAGAAGCTGGGCGTCGGGCTGGTGGCGACGAACGACGTGCACTTCCTGAACAAGGAGGACCACTTCGCCCACGACGTCCTGTGCTGCATCAGCATGGGCCGGCTGGTGAACGAGGAGAACCGGCTCAAGTACCCGACGGAGCTCTACCTCAAGAGCCCCGACGAGATGCGGCAGGTGCTCGGCCACTACGACGGCGCGATCGACAACACCGTGCGCATCGCGGCGATGTGCAACCTGGAGCTGGACTTCAAGAAGCGCTACGCGCCGGTCTACAAGGTGCCGCCGGAGAAGTTGCGGGAAGAAGCGACGGAGCCACGGAGCGACGAAGCGACGGAGGGGGAAGGCGAGCAATCGACTTCTTCTTCCGACCCTTCGTCGCTGCGTGCCTCCGTCGCTCCGTCGCTCTCCACTTCCCCTTCTCCGCTTCCCGACGACGAACGCTACCTCCGCCAGCTCTGCGAGGACGGGCTGACCTGGCGTTACGGCACCACCGATGTCGCGCCCGACGTCCGCGAGCGGCTCGCCAAGGAGCTCGACGTCATCGCCGCCAAGAACTTCTGCTCCTACTTCCTGATCGTCTGGGACTTCTGCAACTACGCGCGCGAGAACGGCATCCCCGTCGGCGCCAGGGGCTCGGGCGTCGGCACGATGGTCGGCTACCTGCTCGGGCTGTGCAACGTCGACCCGATCAAGTACGGGCTGCTCTTCGAGCGGTTCATGGACCCCAGCCGCAACGAGATGCCGGACATCGACATCGACATCTGCCAGGACGGCCGCGGCAAGATCATCGAGTACGTCCGCGACAAGTACGGCCACGTGGCGCAGATCATCACCTTCGGGACGCTGGCGGCCAAGGCGGCGTGCAAGGACGTCGGCCGCGTCCTCGGCGTCCCGCTGGCGGAGATCGACAAGCTCACCAAGCTCATTCCCGGCACGCCCGGCACCACGCTGAAGAAGGCGATGGACCAGGTCCCCGACCTGAAGAACCTGTACGACGCCAACCCGCAGACCCGGCAGGTGATCGACCTGGCGCAGAAGCTCGAAGGGCTCTGCCGCAACGCCGGCTGCCACGCCGCCGGCGTGATCATCGCCGACCAGCCGCTCGACAGCATCGTCCCGCTTTACCGCGACAGCGACGGCAACGTCCTCACCCAGTTCGAGGGCCCGGTCTCCGAGAAGTGCGGCCTGCTCAAGATGGATTTTCTCGGGCTGCGCACGCTCACCACCCTGACGCGCAGCATCGACCTGGAACACCAGACGCGCCCCCACCGCGGCGGCGAGGCCGCGCTCCGCGCGCAGCACTCGGCGCTTCCCCACCCGCGCCCGCCGGTCCCGCGCGACGGGCGCGACCGCATCGACATCGAGAAGATCGACCTCGCCGACCAGAACGTGTTCGACCTGTTCAAGCGCGGGCAGACCAAGGGGATCTTCCAGTTCGAGTCCGGCGGGATGCAGGACCTGCTGATGAAGATGCAGCCCGACCGCATCGAGGACCTCATCGCCGCCAACGCGCTCTATCGCCCGGGGCCGATGGAGTTGATCCCCACCTACTGCAACCGAAAGCACGGCCGCGAGCAGGTGCCGAGGATCCACCCCGTGATGGACGCCATCCTGGCCGAGACCTACGGCATCATGGTCTACCAGGAACAGGTGATGCAGATCTTCAACCAGCTCGGCGGCATCGCGCTGGCGGACGCCTACAAGCTGATCAAGGCGATCAGCAAGAAGACCGTCGACGTGATCGCCAAGTTCCAGCCCGCCTTCATCCAGGGGACCATGGCCAAGGGCGTGGGCAAGGAGCAGGCGGAGGAGATCTTCGACCTGATCCTGAAGTTCGGCGGGTACGGGTTCAACAAGTCCCACTCCACCCGCTACGCGATCGTCGCTTACCAGACGGCGTACATGAAGATCTACCACCCGGTGGAGTACATGGCCGCCCTGCTCACGTTCGAAATGGGCTCGACGGAAAAGGTCGTGGAGTACATCGAGGACTGCCGCCGCCTCACCCTCCCCGACGGCACGCGTGGCATCAAGGTCCTGCCGCCGGACGTGAACATCTCGGACAAGGATTTCACGCCGGTCTACATCGAGGGCGAGACCGGTAAGCGCAAGCGCAAGGTCCTCACGAAGGACGGCGTCATCCGCTTCGGGCTCATGGCCGTGCGCGGCGTCGGGGAGAAGGCGGTCGAGGCGGTCATCGAGGAGCGGCGCAAGGCCGGGGACTTCAAGAGCCTCTACGAGTTCTGCGAGCGCGTGGACATGCGGCAGGTGAACAAGTCCACGCTCGAGGCGCTGATCAAGTGCGGCGCGTTCACCTCCATCGGCGCCCGCCGGGCGCAGCTCCTGGAGATCCTCGAGCGCGCCGTCGAGATGGGCCAGCAGTCCCAGCACGACAAACGCGCCGGGCAGATGAACATGTTCGGCGGCGGAGGGGGCGGCGGCGGCGGAGGCGGCGCGGGCGGCGGCGGCTCACCTGCCGTGCAGTCCAGCGCCGCCCACATGGGCGGCGCCCTGCCGGACGTCCCCGAGATCCCCTCGGCCGACCTCCTCAAATTCGAGAAGGAGCTGCTCGGCTTCTACATCACCAGCCACCCGCTCACCGAGCACCAGGCGACCCTCGACCGCTACATGACCGCCAGCACGCGCGAGGCGATGGCGCTGGGCGAGGGGACCGAAGTGCTCATCGGCGGCATGTTCTCCGCCGTCCGCTCCAAGGTCGCCAAGACCGGCCGCAGCGCCGGCCAGCGCTGGGCGATCCTCGAACTGGAGGACCTGGAGGGGAAGATCGAGGGGATGGCCTTCGCCGAGACCTACGCCGACATCTCCGCCCGCTACCCCGGCGTGCTCGCCAACGAGCGGATCGTGCTGATGCGCGGTAAGGTCGACAAGCGCCGCGAGACGCCGTGCATCATGGTCACCGACGTCATCCCCATCGAGGCGGCCGTCGGCCTGCTCACCACCAGCATCGGCGTCAAGCTCGACCGCGCCCGGCACAATTCGTCCACCTTCGCCGACCTCAGGGACGTGCTGCGCAAGCACCCGGGCAAGAAGGAGATTTACCTCCAGGTGCAGGCCGCCGACGGCACCAAGGTCTCGCTCAAGGTCAACGGCGACCTCGGCGTGAAGCTGACCCGGGACCTCGTGGACGACCTCGAGCGCCTGCTCGGCAACGGCTCGGTCCAGCTCGGCGGCGACGGCCAGAAACGCATGAAGCGCCTCGCCCAGCAACAGCTTTTCAGGGAAGAGCAACAGGCCGACCCGCCGCCCTCGCAGGCAGACCTCAATGACGCCGCCCTGGCGGAAATGGACTTGGTCGACAGCGCCGCGGAATGAGGGAGAAGAGGGTTATCCACGAATCTTCACGAATCGACACGAATGAAGAGGAGGCGCAACGGCGGCGGCGGCCGACCCTTCCGGTCCCGCCGCCGCCGTTAGTTGCCAGTTGTCAGTTGCCATTGGCCAGTGGCCAGTTTTCAATTTGCCAATTGTCAATTTTCAATTGTCAGTCGCCACTGACCACTAGCCACGACGAACTCGGCGCGGCGGTCGTCGCGCCCCTCCTTGGCCGCCTTGGCCGCCGCCTGCGCCGGCAGCAGCGCCAGGTAGTCGGCCTCGAAGACCGGCTGGTCAGCAGCAGCGGCGTCAGGTCCCCCGAGACCAGCCCCAGCGCCGTCATGTTGGCGCTGCAGTAGTTGATGAAGTTCTGCTCCCAACTGAGGAACTCGCCGTCCCGCGCGGGGATGTAATCGCGCTTCGCCATGATGACCACCGCTTTTCGTGTTAGATGCCCCAGGTCAATCCACCCGGTCCCGCACGACCCGCGGCCGCGCAAACCGCAACTGTCATCGGGGCGACTGGCCGGCAAATGAACGACTACAGGAATTTCGCCGCGGCCGCCTGCGGCGGCGGGGAGGCGAGCGGTGCGGAGGAGAAAGGCGACCACGAATCACACGAATGGACACGAATGAATTCGCGGGACGACAGAGGCTAGAGCGTCAACCTTTGCGGGACGGCTCGCCGCGGCTGTGCCGGTGAGGCCACGTTACACCGCACGGCCTTCGCGCGCCGCCCACGACCCACCGCGTCTCCGCGTTGCGGAGGGACGTGCTCGACCCTCTGCTGCGGTGAGCCGGAGGACCCGGCTGCGTCCGTGGTTCTTGTTCGGCGCCCGCCTCTTCACCTGTCACGTCTTCGGGCGGAGCCGCGTCCTCCTTTGTCGCGAAGACCAAGTCGATGATCTTGTCCAGTCGCGTGAACTCTCGTGGGATAAGAATGGATTGGGTTTGACGTTCGACTTGATCATCATCGAGTGATTCGCGGATGCTCAGCAACTTAAACAACGCGTCGACGCCCAGGAGTCGCAGTTCCCATGCTGACCTTGATCCTCTCACTTGCGCTTCCAGTTCTTCGGTCTCTTCCTCGGCAATAACCATGAGGCTTGACACCGTCTCGTCACTCACGTGCCGTTCCACGGCCAGTCGGCGGCGCCACTCAGCGAGCTTAGCGAGTTCGTTCCTGTGCGAACACGAGGTCTTCGACTCAACCAGCAGGACACGCCCGTCCTGTGCCGCCCAAATTCCGTCTGGCGAGTCCGCGCCGCCACGTCCCCGATACATCCCGAAGGTAACGGTGAAACCGAGAGGCCGGCCAACCTCGTTGACGAGGTCCTGAAGAACAAAGCCGAAGGCCGTCGTATCTGTCAGCCAGCGCCTCGTCCTTCTATCGCTGTAATCGCTCACTCGGCGCAGCCGCTAACGGCTGCCTGAGTTCCGCAGCGGTCGAGCCACCGTCGAGTAGACGGCCATCGCCGGCAAACGCGATTAGCTGGTGAAGGCGCTTGTCGTCAACCTGCTGGCGATTCTCGTTCCAAAGTTCCAAGAATCCCATGTGTAGCATCCTACCGAGGCACCGACCACGCCCTCCCAATCCCAAACCTCAACAACATCCGCGGCAGCACCTCGCCCACGCGCTCAATTCCCGCGTCAACCGAGCTCGATGAGGCGGAGGTCGCACGGCGCGTAGATCGCCTGCTTGACCGCTTTCAGCGCGTGGTACTTCGGGTGGGAGGCGCCGACCCAAAACTCGATGTTAGACGCCCTTGCCGCCACGGCCCGGCTTCGAGGCTGTCCTGCCGCACCCTTCAACCTACACCCGTCCATGCGCGCGCGCGCCCCTTCGCGAAGGTGAGAGTGTACGTGAACCCGAGTCGAACACGAATGCCGCCCCGCGCGACGCGCCGTCCGGCCTGGCCGCGACTTCATCGCCCGTGCGTCGCCGCCCGCGCGTCGCCGCCCGCGACCGGCCGCGACCGCCCGCGACCAAGTCTCCACATCCCCGAGCCCCCGCCTAAGCGCCGCCCGCGCGGGTATCAGTGCGGGTGGGCCGGCCTCTCAGGGCGGCGGAGGATCCGACTGCTGGCGGGGAATGGGGGGAGGGTCGCGGGGGCGGTGCGATAAGAAGGGGCGGGGCGCGGTTGGGGCGCGGCGAGGTCGCGAAAAGCGGTCGCGGCGGGGCTGCCGGTGTCTCGGGAGGGTTTCACGGCGCGGCGCGGTGGTCTCACGGCACGGCGCGGTGGTCTCACGGCGCGGCGCGGTGGTCTCACGGCGAGTTGCCGTGGCCTCATGGTTAGCGGCCGTGGCTACCCGGCCGGCCGCGGCGGCGTGACTGCGGGTTCCTTTGGGGATTGCGTGCTTGGGATTTGTTTAGGATTTAGCGCTTAGGATTTCGTGCTTCCGGGCCCGCGCGGACCGCCGCGGGCCGCCACGGGGGGCGCGGGGCGCCGCCCGCTATTTCGTCATTTCCGCTGTTCGGAATTGTTTCGACATTCGTGCTTCGACATTTCTTCTTCCCGCGCCCGCGGGCCCTACTCTCCCGCCGCGACCTCTTGCGCGGGTCGCACGTCCCAGCCGCCGCCGAGGGCTTTTAAGAGTGCGACGGCGTTGGCGGAGACCTGGGTGTCGCTCCTGGCCAGCTCGTCCTGGCTGCTGTAGAGGGCGCGCTGGGAGTCCAGCACGTCTAAAAAATTCGTCAGGCCGCGCTGGTAGAGTTGCTGGGACAAGTTCACCGCGCGCTGGTTGGCGGCGACGGACTGGGCGAGGATGTCGCGGCGGGTGAACTCCTTCTGGTAAGCGACCAGCGCGTCCTCCACCTCCTGCAGCGACGTCAGGACCGCGCGCTCGTAGTTGGCCAGGGCCTCGTCGGTGCGGGCGCGCTCCAGGGCGATGTTGGAGCGGATGCGGCCGGCGTTGAAGATCGGCAGCGTCACGCCGGGCGAGATCGACCAGAACGTGCTGCCGCCCTGGGCTAAGTCGGCGAACTTGTTGCTCTGCAGCCCGAGCCCGCCGGTGAGCGTGAAGCGCGGGAAGAGGTCGGCGGTGGCGACGCCAATGTTGGCGGTCTGCGCCGCCAGTTGCCGCTCGGCGCGGCGGACGTCGGGGCGGCGGCGGAGCAATTCTGACGGCAGCCCGACCGGCACCTCCGGCGGGGGCGGCGGGATTGGCGCGGGCGCCCCCAGCGCCGCCAGCAGCGCGGCCGGCGGCTTGCCGGTCAGCACCGAGAGGCGGTGGATCGATTGCGCCACGCCCGTCTGCAGCGCCGGGATCTGCGACGCGGTCGAGGCCACCTGCGCCTCGGCGCGGGCGACGTCCAGATCGTTGCTCAGGCCGGCCGCCAGCTTGGCGCGGGTGAGTTGGAGCGTCTGCTGCTGCGCGCCGACATTCTCCTGCGCGATCGCCACCTGGCGCTGGGCGCCGCGCAGCTCGACGTAGTTGCGCGCGACCTCGCCGAGCAGCGAGAGGAGCACGTCGTTGCGGTCGGCGACGGCCGCCTGGATGCCGGCGTCGGCCGACTGGATCGCGCGGCGCGTGCCGCCGAAGACGTCGAACTCCCACGCGGCGTCGAAGCCGGCCTGCCACAGGTCGCTCTCGCTGGAAAAGCCGACCGGGACGCCGCCGGGATTTTGGCCGCCCCCGCCTCCCCCGCCTCCGGTCTCGCCGACGGTTCCCGCGCCGCCGCCGCCCATGCCGGTGTTCTGGCTGGAGCGCGTGCGGGTGTAGCTGCCGGAGGCGTCGACGCTGGGCCAGAGCCCGCCGACCGCGACGCCGCGCTGCGCCCGCGCCTGGCGCACCCGCGCCTCGGCGGCGCGCAGGTCGAGGTTGGCGTGGACGCTCTCGTCCACCAGGCGGTTGAGCATCGGGTCGTTGAACGCCGTCCACCACGGTGCGGACGCGTCGACGACGACGGGCGCGGGCCGGGTCGCCGCCCCCCCTGCCCCACCCGCTTCACCCGCGCCCGCCGCGTCGCCCGCCGGTTCTGAGGGTCGCGTGGTCGCGGTGGAAAAGTGCTCTTGTCCCGCGACCTGCGGCTGCTTGTAATCGGGGCCGACGGTGCAACCGGCCAGCGCGAGCGCGGAGAGGGTGAGGAGGGCGAGCGCGTGGGCGCGGGCGCGAGCGCCTCGCGTCGTATTCGGCTTCGAGGTCACTGCGACCGACGGGCTGGCGCCCGTTGCGGCGAGGGAGCGGGAGGATGCGGAGGTCATTTCGTTCCTTCTCAAAGAACCGATCGTATTGACTCTGCGGCGGTCACTTTGCGGCGGCGGCGGGCGCGGGCAAGCTTGACGCGGGCGGCGGCGCCTTGGCCAGGGTGGACGGGGCGTCGATGAAAACGTCCATCTGCTGCCCGACGTACACCGGCAGGCGGCCGCGGTCAAAGGCGTAGAGGACCTGCAACACCCGCGTGTCGACGCGCTCGGTGCTGTCGCCGGTGAGCGAGCGCTTGGGGACGACGTAGGGCTCGATGCGGACGAACTTCAGGTCGGTCTTCAGGTCGCGGTTGCCGCGGACGAAGGCGCTAGCCGCGGCGTCGGGGCGCACGCGCCAGGCGTCGTTCTCGTCCACGTCCACGCGCACGTGCAGCGTGGTGGTGTCGCCGATCAGCATCAGCGGCGCCGCCAGCGCGCCGGTCGGGGCGTACTCGCCGAGGCGGATCTTCACCTGCAGCACCTCGGCGTCCACCGGCGCCTTGACCGAGCGGCGATCGAGCTCGATGCGGGTCGCGGTGACCAGGGCCTCGGCGCTCTGCAGGTCGGCCCGCGCCTGCTGGAGCTTGGCCTCCTGGATCTGCACGGCGTAGCGGCGGCGGTCCAGCTCCTCGCGGGAGACCGCCCGGGCGTCGGCGACCGCCTGCCACATCTCGAGCTGGTTGCGCGCGTCGGCCAGCGACGCCGACTCGGTCTGCACCCGCGCCGCCGCCGAGCGCTCGCCGGCGCGGCGGACGGTCAGCTCGGCCTGCAGGTCGCGGTCGTCGATCTTGAACAGCGGCTGCCCCGCCTTCACCGCGTCGCCGACCTTCACCGGGATCTCCGTCACCACGCCGGGGAGAAAAGCGCCGACGGCGATGTTCTCGGTGCTGGCCTCGATGATCCCCGCGCCGGCGACGTACGACTCGTAGCGCGGCTGCGCCGGCTCAGCGACCGGCTGCGCGGGCGGGACCTGGCGCTGCCCGGTCACGACGGAGTAAACGGCGAACACCACGCCGATCACCGCCACCGCGGGAAGGAAGAACTTGCGGAACATACGGGTCTCACTTTCGAATTTCTCTAGCCACCGATGGGGCACCGATGGACACCGATGAAGACGGGGAAGAAGGCAAGGATGAAGGATGAAGGTGGAAGGATGAAGAAGCGCTAATGCCTGGATTCATCCTTCCGCCTTCATCCTTCATCCTTCATCCGTCATCGGTGCCCATCGGTGCCCCATCGGTGGCTAAATGCTCTGCGGCCTAGTCTTGCCCCTCCGACACCTTCACCACGCGCCCGTCGTCCATCTTGGCGATGCGGTCGGCGAACTCGAAGATGCGGGCGTCGTGGGTGACGATCACCAGGGCGCGGTCGTTCCTGAGCGCGACCTGCTTGAGCATCTCCATGACGCGGTGGCCGGTCTCGTGGTCCAGCGCGCTGGTCGGCTCGTCGCAGACGATCAGCCTGGGGCCGTGCACCAGCGCCCGCGCGATGGCGACGCGCTGCTGCTGGCCGCCGGACAGTTGCGAGGGCATCGCAGCGGTGCGGTCGCCCAGGCCCACCTGCGCCAGCAGGTCCTTCGCCTTCGCCAGCGCCGCGCTGCGGGCGGCGCCGTTGATCAGCAGCGGGATGGCGACGTTCTCGGCGGCGGTCAGCGTCGGCAGCAGGTTGAACGCCTGGAAGACGAAGCCGATCGTCTCGCCGCGGTATCGCGTCTTGTCGCGCTGGCTCATCCGCGAGAAGTCGTGCCCGAAGACGGTGCAGTCGCCGGCGTCGCGGTCGAGGATGCCGGCGATCACGCTGATCAGCGTGGTCTTGCCGCACCCGCTGGGGCCGACCAGCATCATCAGCTCGCCCGGCCGCACGTCCAGGTCGATCCCGCGCAGCGCCGTCACCTTCGCCCCGCCGCTGCCGTAAGTCTTGGTGACGCCGCGGCAGTGTACGGCGACGCCGCTGGCGCCCGGCGCGGGCGGCGTGTTGTTCTCGTGCGGGAGGGTCATCGTCGCGCTCGTCGAACTCGTCGGCCTCATGGTGGTCACGCTTCTCTCTCTCGCGCGCGCGGCGGCGGACCGGCCTACGCCTTGAAGACGATCCCCGGCTCCAGCCGCAGCACGCGGCCGAGGCTGAACAGCGCCGCGGCGACGCAGCAGAACAGGATCGCGACCGCCCCCAGGACCGGGATCTGCCACGGCATCTCGAACGCCAGCCCGTGCCGTCCGAAGAGCGCGCCGGTCAGGCAGGCGGCGCCGAGCCCGATGCCGTAGCCGATCACGCCGGCCACCGCGACCTGCAGCAGCACCATCCGGACGATGGTCGCGTTGGTCGCGCCCATCGCCTTGATGGCGGCGAAGTGGCGCAAATTCTCCAGGACGAACGTGTACAGCGTCTGCGCCGCGATCAGGGCGCCGATGATGAACCCCAGGCCGATCGTCAGGCCGAAGTTCACGAGGATGCCGGTCTTCTGCAGGATGTAGTCGGTCGTCTCCCACGCGAACTCGCGCCCGGTCAGCACCTTCAGCCCGGTGACGTCGGCGATGCGCCGCGCCACGGCGGCGCGCTCCTCGCCCGGGCGAACCTTGACCAGCACGAACGACAGCTTCTTCCGCTCCTGCGGCGCGATCGCGATCGCACGACTGTAGGTCGTGTAGAAGACCGGTTCCCAGAAGAACTCCGGCGTGGCGCGATAGGAGCCGACGATCGTCACCTCGTGGTCGTTGATGCTGAAGGAATCGCCGACCCGCAGCGGCCGCGGGGGCGCGGCGCGCTTGAGCAGCAGGTTCTTGGCCGCGTCGTCGGCGTTCATGAAGACGGCGCGGTCGCGGCGAAGGTCGGACAACTCCCCTTCCACCATCTGCGGCGGCGCGCCGATCAGCGTGGCGTCGTCGATGCCGATCACGCGCACGGTCGCCAGCGTGCCGTCGGGCAGGCGCGCCTTGACGTAACCCTTGTGGATGGGCATCGCCCAGGCGACGCCCTGCACGCTGCGCACGCGGTTGAGGGCGGTGTCGAGCATCGGCTTGTTCGCCTCGGTGAACTCCGCCTGCGGGTCCATCACCCACAGGTCGGCGGCGTGATCGGTGTCGCGCACCCACGACGCCACCCGCAGCGCGTAACCGGTGAAGATCGACGACTGCTGCGTGACCAGCAGCGCCGCGAACGCCAGCCCGGCGACGAGGCTGAGGTACTTCAGCTTGTCCCCGACGAGCATTTGCAGGGCGATGCGGTTCACCGGTTCGCCCCCTTCCCGTTGCGGTGCGCGGCGCGGCGCGCGTTCGACGCGACAGCGGCCGCGGAGGAGGCGGAGGCGGCGGCGGAGGCGCTTGCGTTAGCGCCCGTACGCGCGGGCGCGGCAGGCGTTGCCGCCCTGCTGCTGAGGTTGCGCCGCGCGCCGCCGGCGGCGCGAGGCTTGGCGTTGCCGGCCCGCGGCGGCGCGTCGCACGCCGACAGCCCGCGGAGGATGCCGTCGATCATGGTGGCGGCCCGCACCTGCACGCCGGCGAGGTTCAGCCACGGGTCGTTCTTGTGGGTGATCTCGATCGACGCCACCCCGTGCACCGCCGCCCAGAACGTCTGCGCCACGAGCTGAGCGTCCGCCAGTTCCGGCCGGAGCCGCCGCTGCTCGATCGCCTGTTGCACGGCCACCACCAGGAACAGGTAGCTGTTCTCGTTGGGGTTGTCCTTGTGCGGGTCGCGCTCGTACATCTGCCGCACCTGCTCATCGCTGTAGACCTGGGCGTGCGGCGTCATGAACATGAACCGGTAGTGGTTCGGGTGCGCCACCGCGAACCGCACGTACGCGTGCCCGGTCTGGCGGATGCGCTCGACCGGGTCATCGATCGTCGCCAGCCTGGCGAACGCGCGCGCCAGCGACTGGAAGTCGTGGGCGCACAGCTCCTGCATCAGGGCCTGCTTGTCGGCGAAGTGGACGTAGATGGCGGTGGCGGAGTACTCGATGGCGTCGGCGATCCTGCGCATGGAGACCGCCTCGTACCCGTCGCGGACGAACAGGTCGCGGGCGGCGTCGAGGATCTTCCCCCGCACCTCCTCGCGCTCACGCTCTCGCCGCTCCTTGACTCCCATACGCCGGAAACTTAGTTAACACCGTTACGCTTGTCAACGCCGTCCCTGAAGAGGGAGAGGCCCGGGCGATGGCGACCAGTCTCCCGCGTGGGGCGCCACTGCCACCGCTGCCGCCGCCGTCGCCGCTCACCCTTTGAACACGATTGCCGGCTCGAGCTTCACCACCTTGCGGATGCTGACCAGCGACGAGGCGATGCAGATCAGCGTGATGGCGACCGCGCTGGCGACCAGCAGTTGCCACGGCAGCAGGAAGGCCAGCTCGCTGTTGCGCGTCAGGTGGCCGAACAGCGAAGCCGCGCCGACCCCCAGCCCGTAGCCGATCACGCCGACCACCACCGCCTGGATCAGGATCATCCGCAGCAGCACGCCGTTGCTGGTCCCCATCGCCTTGAGCGCGCCGAAGTGGCGCAAGTTGTCGAGCGTGAAGTTGTAGAACGTCTGCCCGGCGATGGCGGTGCCGACGAGGAAGCCGAGCACCACCGAGATGCCGAAGTTGATCGGGATGCCGGTGTACTTGGCGAAGTACTTCCACGTCAGGTCCTTGAACCCCTCGCGCGTGTAGGCGGCCAGGCCGGTCGCGCGGGCGATGCGCTCGCACAGCGCCGCCGGGTCCTCGCCGGCGCGCGCCTTGACCAGCACGAACGACAGGAGCTTTCGCTCGCGCGGGGCGAAGGTGGTGGCGCGGGTGTAGGTCGTGTAGACCACCGGCTGGGACTGGAACGTGCGCGAGACGCGGCAGATGCCGACGACGACCGCGCGGTGATCGTTCAGCTCCAGCGTGTCGCCGACCTTCAGCGGCGTGGTCGAGCCGTCCGGGTTGACGTGCGCGAGCTTCTGCGCGGCGCCGACGTCGTCGACGATGACCGCCTCGCTGCGGCGGAGGTCCTCGAGCTTGCCCTGGAGCATCGTCGGCGGGCCGCCGATGAGCGTGGCGTCGTCCACGCCAAAAACGTTGCAGGTCTGGAAGTTGCCATTGGACAGCCGCGCCTTGAGCAGCCCCTTGTACAGCGGGACGGCCCACTCCACGCCGCTGATGCCGCGCACGCGGAGGAGCTGCGTGTCCTGGAGCGGCTTGATGTCATCGACGAACTGCACCTTGCGGTCCATCACCCAGATGTCGGGCAGGCCGAGGTCGGAGATGGCGCCGAAGGTCCGCGTCATCAGCCCGAGGAAGATCGCCGCCTGCTGCGTGATCAGCAGCGACGCGAACGTCAGCCCCATGATGATGCCGAGGTACTTGGCGCGGTCGCCGACGAGCATTTTGAGGGCGACGAGGTTCACGGGCGGGCCGCCTTTGGATTGGCGCGGGCGCGGGCGTTCCCGGTGCGGCCGATGTCGCCGTCGGCGGCACGCCGGCGACGCGCGTTGACGGCGTCGCCGCTCGATTTTCGGCGTGGCGCGGAAGCGGCAGCTCCGTTGCCGTCGCGGCCATCGTCGGCGCCGCGGCCGGTCTGGGCGCCCCGGTCGGTCTTGGCGCCGGCGCTTTGGCGAACGTTCGCGCGCGCGCTCTTGTCAGCCTCACGAAGGGCGGTGCCGTTGCGGCGCGCGCCGCCGGTATTGCCGGTAATCTCTGACCGCGCCGGCGACGACGCCGCCCGCGCCGAACTCCGCGCGACCGCCTCGATCCCGCCGACGCAGAAGGTCGTGATGTGCTCGGCGACGGCGTCGATGGCCGCGTCGTCGTACTTGCGCGGGCCGTGCAGGCGGGCGAGGACGGGCGCGGCAAAGTGGTAGAAGAGGATCTGCCCGACGACGCTGTTGGCGGTGGCGATGAAGGTCTGGCGCGGCAGGGCGGCGTCGCCCAGCAGTAGCGCGATGATTTCCGAGAGCGCGCGGAAGCGTGGGCGGACGCCGGCCTCGACGATCTGGTCCAGCACGCCGGTCGGCTCGGCCATCTCGCGCGCCATCAGCTTGCCGTGCCACGCCGGGCGCCCCTGGTCGAGCAGGCCGGCGAGGAACGAGCGGACGAAGGCGTGCAGCCGCTGCCGCGGCGTGGGCGCCGACGGCAGCCCGAGGTCGTACGGGAGCTGCGTGGCGCAGGCGTGGGCGAAGCGGATGGCGGCGGCGTAAAGCTGGTCCTTCCCGCCGAAGTGGTACTTCACCGCCGCCACGTTCGCGCCCGCCCGCTTGCAGATGTCGCGCACGGTGGCGCGGCGGAAGCCCTCGTCAGCGAACACCTCCCCCGCCGCCTCCAGCAGCCGCTGGCGGGTGACGAGCTGCTCGGCGTCACGCTCGAGAAGGGTCATTCGCGGCATCATTGAAACGTTTGTTTGAAATGTCAAACAGATGTTGTGATTTGCATGGGTGGCGGGCGGGCCGATAGGGGATTGGAAATTGAGGATTGAGAATTGCGGATTGAAAACTTGAAAAGAGCGCCTCGGCGGCGGGCGCCGTGCAAGTCTTCAATCCTCAATCGACAAGCCGCACGCCGCCTCGCCCTGATCCGCTGCAGAGCAGCGTGCCGGCCGGCCGGATCACGGCGTCTGGAGTTCCAGCATGGTCAGCGACAGCGGCGGGAGCTTCAGGTGGAGCTTGCCTTCGCGCACCGGCATCGGGGCGAGGTCGCGCGGGAGGATCACTTCGGGGCGGTCGAAGGTGTTGGCGGCCTTGGGGTCCAGGCCCCACATCTGTCGCGCCTGGAGGACCCGGATCGGCGCGGCCGGGCCGGTGAAGGTGATCTCGATGGGCAGCCGCTCGGCCTGCGCGCGGTGGACGATGAAGACGGCGGCGCGGTTGCGCTCGGCGTCGACGGTGGCCGAGACGTCAATCTGCGGGACGTCGCCGAACCGCTGGCTGGCGATCGTCGCCGCCCGCACGCTCGGGCGCAGCGACCGGCCGCGCGCGTGCTGCGAGTACATGACGAAGGGGTAGAAGGTCGACTCCCGCAGCAGCTCATCGCCGCGGGTCTTCAGCGGCGCGATGGTGTTCACCACCTGCGCCAGGCACGCCATCCGCAGCACGTCGCACTTGCGGATGAAGACGTTGAGCCACTGCGCCACGACCAGCGCGTCCTCCAGGTTGTACGTCTCCTCGCACAGCGGCGGCGCGACGCGCCATCGGCCGGCCATGTCGCGGTCCTTGTACCAGACGTTCCACTCGTCCTGGCTGAGGTAGATGTCGTTCTTGGCACCCAGCTTCTGCTTGGTCTCGCGCAGGATGGTGGCCAAGGTATCGATGTGCCGCTCGAACTCATTGGAGTAGGCGAGGAAGTCGGTGGTGGTCCCCTCCCACGCGGTGGCGTAGTTGTGCAGGGCGAGGTAGTGGCTGAACTCCCAGCACCATTCCAGCGCGGTGCGGTCCCAGTTGGGGAAGGTCTTCATCCACGGGCCGGACGAGCCGCAGATGATGTTCTGGATCGACGGGTCGACCAGCCGCATGATCTTGCCGGCCTCGCGCGCCTTCTTGGCGTAGTCCTCGGCGGTCATCTGGCCGACCTGCCAGGTGCCGTCCATCTCGTTGCCGAGGCACCAGTATTTCACGCCGTGCGGGCGCGGGTAGCCGTGGCTGGCGCGCAGGTCGGCGTATTGGGTCCCCACCGGCGCGTTGCAGTACTCGACGAGGTTGGCCGCCTCCATGATCCCGCCGGTGCCGAGGTTCACGGCCAGCATCGGCTCGATCTTCATCTGCCGGCAGCAGTCGATGAATTCGTTGGTGCCGAACTGGTTGGTCTCGATCTGCTGCCAGGCGAGCTCGCGACGGCGCGGGCGCTGGTCGCGCGGGCCGACGCCGTCGCGCCAGTCGTAGCTGCTGACGAAGTTCCCGCCCGGGTAGCGCAGGACCGACAGGTCCATTTCGCGCAGCGCCTCGGCGACGTCACGGCGGATGCCATTCTCGTCCGCCTGCCCCGACTCCGGATCGTAGATCCCGCCGTAGATGCAGCGGCCCATGTGCTCGGCGAACCCGCCGAAGATCGTGCGCGGGACGTCGGCGACGACGTCGTCGGTGTCCAGGGCGATCGTCGCGAGCTGCTCAGCCATCGAGGTGCTGCGGGCAGGGGAATACCGCCCCGACGGCGCTGACGGCGCGGGCGAGCGACGGCGAGAGGTGTTGGCACATCATCGCCGTCGCAAGCTATCCGCGCCGCCCGGGCAATGCAATCAGGTCCCGGGCAGCCGGCGGCCGCGCCGGCGCGACTTGGCGAAGCGGATCGCCCTGCCCGCGCCGGCGAAGGCAACCACCGGCAGCACCGCCAGCGCCGCAGGCGGCAGCGGGATCGGCGTCGGCCCGGGGCCAGCGCCCGGCACGGTGACGTTGGCGGTCACGTCGACGCTGAAGCTGGGGATGGTGATCGCCGGGTCCGGGCCGGTGTAATCGGTGGTCGTGCCGCCGAAGCGCAGGACGTGGCTGCCCTCGCCGAGCGGCTCGAGCATCAGCCAGTAGCCGTCGGAGTTGGCGTCGGCGAAGGTGCCGGTGGCGCCGAAGACGCCGCTGCCCTCGACGACGGTGAAGTTGAAGTTCACCGGCGAGCGCTCGCGGTGCGACGCGAGGTCGACCACGTCCTCGCCGTCGATATTGGCGATCAGGTTCGCCGGGTCGATCGTGCCGGTGGTCAGCGCCTCGGCCTCCTCGGCGGTCGAGGCGAAGCCGGGGTCCGCGCCGTTGGCGACGACCCAGTTGACCAGTGGGAACAACACGTACTTGTCGCCGGGCACCTGGAAGTTGCGCGTGTGCGTGCCGGATTGCGTGCCGGCGACGAACCAGACGGGCCCTGACTGGTTCTCGTCGGCCAGCGAGCCGTCCGGGTCGGCGAAGACGTTGCCCTGGACCGAGCCGGCCCAGTTCCACCAGTCGGCCGTCCACTGCCCGATGGTCTTGCCCTCGACGCTCGACCCGCCCGGCAGCACGACGGCCGCGCCGCGGCTGAAGTTCGCCACCCCAAGGCAGATCGCGACCGCCAACGCCGTCGTGGAAACGACACCGAATCGCATGGCTTCTCCTTCCCCGCCACACGCGCGTGCGGGAGATATCGAGTTGGACGACCACCCTCGCCCGGGCGCGTTCATGAACGGCAACGCGATCGCGCGCCCGCGAGGGCTTCAGGGTGAAAAGAGGTGTACGACCGCCGCGCCACCAGCACCCACGCCGAGCGGCACGACGCGGCTGAGACTAACCACGGGGCAAACCGGTGTCTAGTCAATTTCCGCGTGCGACAGCGCCGTCGCGGCGACGGCCGCGGCGGGCCAGCATCGCCGTGGCGGCTACGCCGGCGAGCGCGACGCTGGCTGGCTCGGGGACGGCGGTGACCGACGAAGCCAAAGTATCCGGCGCGGCGCCCGGCGGCGACAGCGGCGACGTCGCCTGGCGGGCGAGGTTGTTGTCGATCAGCCAGTAGTCGTCCCCGGTGACCTTCCCGTTGTAGTCGAAGTCGCCGTTGAACCAGTTGGCGCTCGCGGCCGACGCGCCGACGTGGCTGTCGATCTGGAAGTAATCGTCGCCATCGATCTTCCCGTCCAAATTCGCGTCGCCGGCGTAGGTGTAGCGGACGAGGATGTCCTCGGCGGCAGCGGGGAAGTCGCCGAAGTTGCCCTTCGCGGGGTAGCCGACGTCGCCCGCGCGGGCGACGCCCAGGGACGCGAGCAGGCTGTCGGACTTGGCGCCCGCCTGGGTGGTGATGATGCCGGTGCCGTTCCACGCCCCGCCGTTGCGTCCCGCCTGCACCAGTCCGAGCACGCCGGTGTACTTGCCGGTGGCGGTGTCCCACGCGCCCGCGGTGCCGGGCGTGGCGCCGGCGGCGCCGCTGACGATCAGCCGGTTGTCCTTCAGGTCCAGCTTGCCGCCCGGGTTGAAGACGACGTTGGTGGCCTTGAGCGTCTTGTCGCCGCCCTCGGTGAGCACCACGACGCCGGGGGTGGCGGGATCGAGGTTGTTGCCGACCACGCTCAGCACCTGCTTGCTGTTGGTGATGTTGATGGTCGACTTGTTGCCCGCGCCGATGCCGGAGTCGGTCGGAATGTTCCCGCTGATCGTCATGACCGCGGGATTGGCCAGCGCGGTTGCCTGCGAGGTGTAGGTCTTGCTCGCCATGCTCACGCCGGCGGGGATGATCAAATTGGAATTGGTGACCGAGGTGGAGCCCTTGTAGCTGAAGGTGGGCGCGGTGAGCTGAACCATGCTGCCCCCGCCCGACGCCGGCCCGATGACCGAGACCGACCCGCTCACCGCCGGGTCGTAGTCGCGGATGTTGCCCGCGATGTCGATGTTCCCGCCGGAGGAGATGATGAACGCGCTCTTTGCCGTCGGCACGTTGCTGGCGTTCGGGCCGCCAAGGGTGATCGTGCCGGTGTAGGTCACGTTGCCGCTGGCGCCGCGGTTGCCGATACCGGAGCTTCCCAAGGCCGGGTTAAAGTTGACGTTCCCGCCGAAGGTGACGTTGGCGCCGCCGGAGAGCGAGGGGTCGAGGAAGAAGCCGGCGGAGGTGTTGCCGGCGGTGTCGCCAAGGGAGACGTCGCCGCTCAGGTTCCCGTTGCCGACGACGAGGTTGCCCGCCTTCACCTGGAAGCCGCCGGTGACGGCGGTCGAGGACCCGAGCCGCAGCGTGCCGACGCTGCTCCCGCTGCCGACCAGTGCCCAGGTGCCGGCGGTGGACGAGGCGAGCCCGCCGTTGAGCGTGACGACGTTGCTCACGCCGGACGGGGTGTTGGTGACGGTGATCGTGCGCCCGGCGGCGGAGACGGCGCCGTTGAAGGTGAGGTTCCCGCCGCCGGTGTTGAACGTGAGCGAGCCGGCGCTGGTGAGCGTATTGCCAACCGTGCGGGCGCCGCCGGCGCTGCGGATGACGAAGCTGTTGCCGGTGCCGGTGGTGAGCGGGCCGGTCCCCAGCGCGTTGTCGTGGGCGATGAACAGGTGCGCGCCGCCGTTCACCAGCACGCCGCCGGTGAAGTTGGAATTGTCCCCCTTGAGCATGAGCGGCCCGGCGTCAGCGATGAGCTGCCCGGAGCCGGAGATCACGCCGGCGAGCGTGACGGCGTTGAGGGACGTGAGCGACGTGGTGAAATCACTGGAGACCGACGTCCCCTCGCCGCGCAGGACGATGTTGTTGCTGACCGTGCGGGCAGCCTCGCTGCTGGTGTTCTTGGCGAACTTCAGCTTGGTCTTGGAAGCGCCGTTGGAATAGATCTCGATGTCGCCGGTGCTGGCGGCGCCGGTGACCTTGAGCGTCAGCGTGCCGTCGTTTACGGTCGTGTTGCCGGCATAGGCGTTGACCGCGTTCAGCACCAGTTCCCCGCCGCCGCCCTTGGTCACGCCGTTGGTGGTGGTGATGAAGCTGTTGACGGTGGTGGAACCCAGGACGGCGTGGAAGACGGCCTCACGCGCGCCGAAGGCGAGCGTGTTCACTCCAATGGTGTTGGTCGCGTTCAACGCGGTCGCGCCGACGACGCCGACGGCGCCGCTGTTGATCGTGAGGGTGCCGGTCCCGGTCAGGCTCGCCTGCGATTCCACGAAGATCGAGTTGACGGCGGTCGGCGCCGCGATGCTGACGGCGCTGGTCAGGCGGACGTTGTTGTTGGTGCTGCTCCCGCTGGGCAGCGACGTTGTCATCTCGTTGATCGTCAGCGGGCGCAGCCCGGTGGCGTCGTAGGCGACGAAGCGGTTGCCGTCGCCAAGCGCACCGCTGTCGCCGAGCAGGTAGGGGACGATTGACAGGGTGAAGCTGTTGGCCGCCCCGCCGCCGCCGACTAGGTCCGCCGTCGGCGGGCTGGCGAGCATGATGCGCGCCGCTGACGTGGTGCCGGCCACGCCCGTGCCGTTGCCGCGCACCAGCATCGTGGCGCGGTTGATGCGGTTGATCCCGGAGGCAGTGAGGACGGCCGAGGTGTTCGCGCCACCGCCGGAGCCGTACGACACCTGGAGCGTCGAGTCCCCCTCGAAGTTGATCGCCCCCACGGTCTCGGTCGTGTTGACGCCGGGCGCGCCGACGACGTTGAACAAGCCGCCCCTGAGGTTGATCGCGGCGGAGTTGCCGATCCGGTTGTTGTTGTTCCCCTCCACGCCGGTGATCGTGAGCACCCCGCCGGCGCGGACGTTGAACTCCGACGAGCTGGCCACCGCGCCGCTGGCGCCGCGGATTTCAAACGTGCCTTCGAGGATGTTGGTCGCACCGGTGTAGAGGTTGGCGCCGCGCAGGTAGGCCCAGCCACCGCCCTCCTTGGTCAATGAGAACGCCTGCGCGCCGCCGACGCCGATCGGGCCGTTGAGGTTGAACGGGTTGGCGGCGTTGTTGCTCTGGAGCGAGAGGAACAAATTCGAGCCGCTGGTGATCAACGGGGAGCTGATGATGTGTCCGGAATTCGTGACGAACGACGCGCTACTGGCCGCGTCGATGCGGGCCACGTTCAGCACGCCGCCGCTGAGGGTATAGACCTGGTCGTGCGAGGTGAAGTTCAGTCCCGCGACCGCCTGCGTGCCGGAGACGTTGACCGGGCCGCCAAGGCCCTCGGCGCCGAACACGGCCGTGTCGCCCGCGGCGGGAAGCGCGTCGCCGGACCAGTTGGCGGGCGTGGTCCACTGCGCGTCGCCCGCGCCCGCGTCCCAACCGATGTCCGCCGCCCGCGCCGCACTGCCCCCCAGCGGGTGCAAGATGCCGCCCACCACCGCGGCGACGGCCGCCGATACGGACAACGCCAGCGCTCGACGCTTCTGCCGATCCTGCCTTTGCATTGCGGTGCCCTCGCGACCGAAACAGACTTACGCGAGTCGACTACGTGTTCCCCGCCGCGACCTGTGGAACTGTTGGCCTAACTCTACCCGGACCGTCCGCCGCGGCCAACTCAAACGTTGGTAAAACTCGTGATTGCGACGAGAATTCCGCGAATTTGCTGCGGAGTTGGGTGCGGGATGCAGCCTCTGCCGCCCCTCCGGCTCAAACGCCAGCAGGTGCCCCGCCGTCGGCAAGCGAAGCGGCAGCGCCGGCGCGTGAGGGTGGCCACGCAAGCGACAGTGGGTTGGATCAGCGCAGGAGCGATACCCGACGGTCAGCGAGCGCGGCGGCGCGGGCGCGTGAGGCCTGTCAGGCAGGCTACGGCGAGCCAGGCGACCGCCCCCGGCTCCGGCACCGCCGCGACGTCCGCCGACAACCCGCTGGCGGCGATCCCCCCGCCGGCCGCGAACGTGCCGAGGGTCTGGCGGCCGATGTTGCGGTCGAGGAGGAAGTAGTCGTCGCCGTTGATCTTGCCGTTGTAGTCGAAGTCGCCGTGGAACCAGCTCGCGGCGGACGCGGGGCCGTTGACGTGGCTGTCGATCTGGAAGTAGTCGTCGCCGTCGAGCTTCCCGTTCAGGTCGGCGTCGCCGGCATAGGTGTAGAGGACCAGGATGTCGCCGGCGGCGATGCTGACGCCGCCGAACGTGCCGGCGGCGGTGGCGGGTTTAATGCCGAGCGCGGTCAGTCCGGTGGCGGCGGCGGGCTCGGAGGTGCCGATGCCGGGGCCGTTCCACGCGCCGGCGTTGCGGGCGGACTGGATCCATCCGCTGATGCCGGAATAGGTCCCGCCGCTCGCGGTGCCCACCTCGCCGCCGCCCGCTGCGCCGACGATGAGCTTGTTGTTCGCCAGGTCGATCCGCCCGGCCGCGCCGAGCGCGAGCGACTGCACGGCCACGACCTTCGCCCCACCGCCGTCCCCCCCGCTGCGGACGCGCAGGTTGCCGTTCACTTCGAGACGCGCTTGGACGACGGAGCCGCTGGTGAGCGTCGCGCCCGCCGAGACCGTCGTGCGCCCCGTGCCGCTGACGGAGGCGACCTCCTTGCTGCCGGCCGCGATGGTGAAGGACGTGCTGACGCCGTTGCTCGCGACGGCGACGTGCTGGCCGGCCGTCGCGCCCGCGCCGTTGTCGGTGAAGGGGTCGGCGCTGCCGCCAACGGTGA
This sequence comes from Tepidisphaeraceae bacterium, assembly GCA_035634055.1. Lineage (GTDB taxonomy): Bacteria > Planctomycetota > Phycisphaerae > Tepidisphaerales > Tepidisphaeraceae > JAICTV01. The sequence goes on from DASQDR010000055.1 coordinate 26,266, forward strand.
CGGCGCCGGCGTTGATGTGCAGCGCCGCGCCGGAGTTCACCTTGAAGCTGCCCGCGGCGTAGTTGAGCGCGAGGCTGCCCGCGCCGCTCTTGACCAGCGTCCCGGTCCAGGTCTCGCGCCCCGCGCTTCCCGCCAGCGCGCCGTTCACCACGTCCAGGTCGGGCTGCGTGATCGTCCCGTTATCCGTCAGCTCGGCGTCGACCAGGCTGATCGGCTTCGGGGCGTCGCCGACGCGCACGTTGCTCGTCGCCGCCAGCACGTGGTCGAGGTTGTGGTAGTCGTGGCCGAAGAACTTGTCGCTGGTGACGGCGTCGACGAAGTCGACGAGCCCGTCACGGTTGACGTCGCGCTTGTTGAACGCGTTGGCGCCGGTGGGGTCGTTTGCGGCGTTCGCACTGGCGGTCGCGCGGACGAACTGCTGGTTCGGGTCCGCGGCGCTGGTGAGCTGCGCGTCGAGGTAGTCGAGCGCGGCGTTCTTGCGCAGGACGGCGTTGGGGTTGCGCACGGCGTCGGCGAAGGTCGCGCCCGACGCCGTGGTGAGCTGGTCGGTCGCGGCGCTGTCGGCGAGCGACGCGCCGCGGGCGAGCAGGTAGACGTCCTTCCCGTCGAACCGCCCGTTGCTGTCGAAGTCTCCCAGGACGATCAGGTCGCCCTTGGTGTTGGCGGTGGTCGCCCAACCGGGCGAGCCGGCGAGCGACGAAATGATCGTTCCATTGGCGACCCCGCCGTCGGCGGCGTAGATGCTGTTGGCGGCGCCGTCCGCGCTGCGCAGCGACAGGACGGCGTTGAGGGATTCCTTGACGGCCGCGAAGTCGCGCCAGCCATTCTGCCGGAAGTTCCCGAACAGGTAGTTTCCGCGCGGCGCGACGACGCCGTTGGCAACCGGGTTGCCGGCGGCGTCCTTGGCGGTGATCGGGATCGCGCCGTTGATGGCCGGGGCGCCGGCGTTGAGCGCGCCGTAGGTCGCGGCGGTGCCGATCGTCTGCGCGTTGGCGCCGGCCGAGCCGTCGGGGCTGAACAGCGGGCCGTAGTTGTCCCGCACCTCCTGCTGGACCGCGAGCTGCGCCGGCGTGAGGTTCTTCGGCGCCAGCGGGCCGCCGTCGACCTCGCGCGAGTAGTTCAGCAGCCCGGGGACGAGGTAGCCGGCGATGTAGAGCGCGTCGGCGGGGTTGTTCACGCTCGCCTGCGTGAGCCCCGACGCGGCGGTGCCGACGCTCTGGAGGATGTTGTCGGTGAACGACTTTACATTGCCGAACCGGTCCCCCTTGATGCCGGTCTGGGCGCTGCTCAGGTTGTTCCACCACGCCTGCACCTGCGCGTCGCTCGCCCCGGGGTTGGACGCGCGGTAAGCGCTCAGCAGGTCCGGGCGCGGGCGCTTGACGGTGTTGATGTGCGAGATGAGGACGGCCTTGTAGTCGAAGTTGATGATGTTATCGAACGTGACGCGCTTGAAGTCGGCGGGGTTGCCGCTGTCGGTGAGGTGGTTGAAGTCGATGTCGAGCGCCCGCACCGGCGCGGCGCTGGCGGCGCCGCGGGCCTCGGCGATCGAGAGCGGGCCGAACGCCATCCGGCTCTGCGCGATCGCCCCGCGCGAATCGGTGCCGGAGGTCTTGCCCGAGAAGCGGATCGCCCCCCCGAGCGACCGCTGCGCGTTCTGGGCGGCGGTGCCGCTGGTGTTGCCGTCGTCGTTCTCGCCGACCGCCCAGCTCGGGTCGACGCCGACGTTCACCGCCGGCACCGTGCGCTGCCCGGCATCGTTGGCGCGGGAGACGGAGTTGAAGTCCGCGCCGTTCGCCAGCCGCCCGGCGGTCAGCAGCCACTGCGCGTCCCCCTTGTTCAGGCGGTAAAGGCCAGTGCCGGGATTGGCGGAGTACGTGACGGCGGTGACGGCGAACTGCTGGCTGTCGATGTTGTTCGCGCCCGCGGTGTTCCAGGGCCCGGGTGCGTATGCCTGGCCCGCCGGCGATTCCGGGTCGACCTTGTCGCTCGACTGGTTCGCGTAGGACTGCGGGAAGAACGATTGCCGTCCGCCCGCGTTGCCCAGCCCCAGCGGCGTGGCGGCGGGCGCCAGCGCGGGGTTGCCCGTGCCGAAACCCGGCGCCCCCGGCGCCGCGGAGCGCGACGGCGTTCCCGCCACCGCGAAGTTCTCCGTCTTGTGCTCCCCCTGCGAGTACTGGATGCGATTCTGCCCGCCCTGGAGGTTGCGCCCGCTGGCGCGGTCGTACACGCTGGTGTCGTAGGTGTCGCCGAAGTTCCCGCCGGCCAGGACGTGCCCGTTGAGCGTCCCGCCGGCCGTGAACTGGTTCGTGTTGACCCACGTCGGGTTGCTGACGGAGGGCCCGCGGCTGGCGACGTTCGAGATGATGCCGGTCCCGCCGGCGCCGGTCGTGTACCCGACCTGGTCGTTGATCAAGTCGTTCAGACCCTGCACGGACCCCTGCTCGTGCCACTCGACGCGGATGGCCGAGTGCCCCTGCGTCACCGGCGCGTTGGCGATGCTGGTGGCCCCGAGGCCGAAGTCGCCCGTGGTGAAATCCTTCTTCGCGAGCTGCACGTACGCCCCGCCGTCGTTCGCCGCGTAGTACGTCACCGGCGTGCCGGACGGGCCGAAGTAGAAGGTGCTCGACGCGTTGGGGCGGAGCGTCGAGATGCCTGCGCCCGCGGTGAAGTTCCGCAGCGCGACCTGCCCGCTGAGCGAGATGGTGACGGCCGGGTAGTTGTTGGCGTAATCGCCCGGCGAAGTGCTGGTCCCCTGCTGCACCGGCCCGCTCGCGTTCACGGACGTGCCCGCCCGCGCGAGGGCGGGAGCCATGGCTGAAACAAACGCAGTAAAAAAAACCATTTTGGACTTGACGTTCTTCATCGGAGCTTCTTCCCTTCCGAATACGTTGGTTGTTGTTGTTGCCGTGCGACGCGGTCAGCCGTGACCCGGGTCAACCGGCTACCCGCCGCTTGTTGTTGCTGCGTGACGTCGTTGCCGGCTTCGCGGCGCGGCGCGCGAATCCGCCCGGAGCGGTTTTTCAAGCCGGTGTAGCGGCGTGACCGTGACACGGACATCTCGCCCGGGCGTGGTGTCCTCGTTTGCCGGTGAACACGCTTGGCAATCGTTTCACACCCAGCACCGGCGGGACGCCCGCGTCACCGTCGAGCCGCTACGTGCGGCATGCAATACGCTCTAGTTTTCCAGCGAGTAGAACTTCTCGCCCCACTGCCACGGCTCGAGCGTCTCCTTCACGTCTTTCGTCTCGACGTGGCCGTCGAGGTAGAGGAAGTTGCTCTTGCGCCCGTCGCGGCCGGTCGAGTCCAGGCGCTTGCGCCCGCCGTGGTTGCGGCCGACCCAGTCGAGCAGGGTCGTCGGGGTCGCGCCGGCGTTGCGCTCGGGGTCCTTCCCCAGGTCGTCGAAGGTCGCGCGGTAGAACTTCCCCTTGGGCGGGACCTTGTAGAGCTGTTCCGCGCCGGCGACCCCGCCGGTGAACCCGTTGATCGGCCGGCGGCTGGCGCTGACCTTCTCCCCGTTGCCGGTCAGCGAGTCGGTCTGCACGGCCGCCTGCTGCCCCCAGATCTCGCTGGCGAGGATGGTCTGCGCGCTGTTCTTCACGCGCCCGGCGCGGACGAAGTGATACGCGCGGACGTTGCCGCGGTCGGCGAAGAACTTCTGGAAGATCCCGCGCGGGCACAGCGCCTCGTTGATCGTGTAAGCGAGCCGCGGCGCCTGCCAGTCGATTTGACCGGGCGACTCGCTCGGCAGCTCGCCGTTCCCCGCGAACGTGTTCGCCGGCGGCAGGCCGCCGTTGGGAAGGCTCGGGCACTGGAACGCTTCCCAGCCCGAGAGCGACAGGAACGGCCGGTCGCTCCCGGCGAGATCCTTGCGCTGGTAGAGGAAGCTCGACCAGTGGACGTAGCCGTTGGTCGGCTGCGTCGGCGTCTGCCCGGTCGCCGGGTCGTAGGCGAAGCCCTTGTAGAAGTTCGAGGGCGGCAGCGTCTGCTTGTTCTCGGCGACGTAGTTGGCGATCCCCTGCCCGATGCCGCGCAGGTTCGAGGCGCACTTGACCGTGTTGGCCGCCTCTCGCGCCCGCGCCAGAGCGGGAAGCAGGATGGCGATGAGTAGACCGATGATGCCAATTACAACCAGAAGTTCGACGAGCGTGAAACCGACGGCGCGGCGGGTGGCTGGGCGCATGGGATGCTCCGGGGGGGGGCGAGGCGGTGACGGCGGCGCCGCCGAACGCGGCAACAGCGCGCAGCATCGATCAAGGTGCAGCGGCGCGGCCGCAGCGCGGGCGCGATAAGTTCAGAACGGGAAGTACGCGGGGCGGACGGAAGGCCCTAGCCGCGACAACAGGAGCGACGGCAACAACAACAGCGCGCCGCGCCGCGAGCGCGTGCCGCCAGGCGGACGGCGGAGGAGGATGGGTGTGAGGACAATCTCATTCCTACTAATCCTGGCGGGATTATAGGGGACGACTCCGGCAGGCACAAGTGCTTGCCACCATTTTTGGTGGTCGCGAATTGGGGGGGCGGGCGGTCGGGGCAAAGCAGGATGAGACGATGTCGCCCACTCCGTCAGCCGCGGCTTGTGTTTCGATGGGTGTGCGACGGCGCAGCGGCGCGACGCCGCACGTCGCAATGGCGGGCCATCGCTGCGGTGTCAGCCGGAGATCGTTCATCGTGCCGACGAAGCGGCCGGACGGCGACGACGCCTGCCCACCGCCTGCGCGAGCGGACCGCGGGCGGAGCGGCTGGGGAAAGCGCGGATGACCCGTTCGACGCGCCGCCGCGCTCCCACGGCTCGATCGGCGGAAACAAAGCCAATCGCGCTCCGGCGAGCCGTCGTGACGGTCTCGCCGACACCCGAGCCGAGGCGGCCATTCCTCACGCTGAAAACGAGTCGGCGGCGGTGAGTGCCCTCACCGCCGCCGAAGTTCTTTCGCGTTCCTGAGCCGGCGAGCCCGTGTTACGCCCGCGTCTTCAGCCGCAGCTTGTTCTCGATCGGCGGGCGGCCGATCGGGTAGTACTGGAAGCCGCTCTCGCGCATCACGTCGCGGTGCAGGCAGTTTCGCCCGTCGAAGATGATCGGGTTGTTCATCGTCGCGGCGATCTTGCGGAACGGCAGCGTGGTGTACTGCGGCCAGTCGGTAACCAGCGCGACGGCGTCGGCGCCGGCGGCGGCGGTCACCGGGTCGCCGCACCACTCCACCTGGTCCTTGAATAACTGCTTCATGTGCTCCATGCCCTTGTAGTCATGGGCCTTCACGTGCGCGCCCTTGTCGAGCAGGTACTGGATGACGTCGATGGCGGCCGACTCGCGGATGTCATCGGTGTCCGCCTTGAACGCCAGGCCCCACACGCCGATCGTGCTGCCGGCGATCGGGCGCCCGAGCTTCTGCTCGATCTTGTCCACGAAGCGCTTCTTCTGGTTCTTGTTGACGGTCTGCACGGCGTGGACGAAGAGCGACTCGTGGCCGACCTGCTTGGAGATGTGCTCCATGGCGGCGACGTCCTTGGGGAAGCACGAGCCGCCGTACCCGCAGCCCGCCTTGAGGAACGCCGGGCCGATGCGGTTGTCGCTGCCGATGCCCTTGCGGATGTCCTCGATGTCGGCGCCGTAGCTGTCGCAGAGGATGGTCATCTCGTTCATGAACGAGATGCGCGCCGCGAGCATGGAGTTGGCGGCGTACTTGGTCAGCTCGGCCGACTCCCAGTTCATGGTCATGAAATTCTCTTCGCGCTTGATGAGCGGGTCGTAGAGCCGGCGCATCATGCGGAACGCCTCGGGCGATTCCCCGCCGATGACGATGCGGTCAGGGCGCAGGCAGTCGTCGACGGCCGTGCCCTCCTTGAGGAACTCGGGGTTGGAGACCACCTGCACGTACGCCTTGGTCTGCTCGCGCAGGAAATTGTAGAGCTTGCGGTTGGTCCCCGGCGGCACCGTGGACTTCACGATGATGGTGACCATGTACTCGTTGTTGTTCGCCGCCAACGCGTCGCACACTTCCTTGCCCGCCTGCTCAAGGAAGCTCATGTCGACGGTGCCGTCGGGCTTGGGCGGGGTGCCGACGCAGAGGAAGACCACCTCGGCGTCCTTGACCGCCGCGCGGACGTCATCGGTGAATTGGAGCTGCCCAGAGGCGTAGTTCTCCTGCATCAGTTCCTGGAGCCCCGGCTCGAAGATCGGGCAGTGGCCGTCCTGGAGGGTCTTGAGCTTGTTCTTGTCCTTCTCGACCCCGCGGACGGTGTGCCCGATGCTGGCCAGGCAGGTGCCGGTGACCAGGCCGACGTAACCGCAACCGATGACTGTGACGTCCATAGCGATCCTCTTGCTGGCACCCTGCGCGGCGGCGCGGGCGCAAACGCACCCGCCGCCATCGATCGATTCGTGACCGTTAATCCCGCCCGAAACCGCAAGAACCCACTGTGCGGACCGGGCAGTATAGCGGTCGCGCGGCACACCGCCATACCAATGATCGGACAACTCGGCGGTGAAGTTTTGCCGGATGTGCGGCGGCGCCCCCGCCGCGTTATCGGGCTCACACCCGCACCCGCCGGCGGCGCCGCACTCCCAGTCCTACGGGTGCGTGGGAAAGGGAGTTCGGCACGGCAATGGCAGCGGCGGCGGCTTCCGCCGTGGCCGGGCGGGTCGTGCGGTCGCTAAGATCCGGCTCCGCCCCGGCAACGGTTGGCGGGGCGAAGGAAAAGACGATGCCCGACGCTCTGAACCAGATCGCCCGTCGGCACGGCGTCAGCGCCGACGCCGCCCGGCACGTGCTCGACGCCCTCCGCGCCAGCGGCGGGCGGTTGGCGCAGTTCAACCACCCCGAGCTCGGCGGGCAGGGGCAGTGGATGAGCGGCATGGTCATGATCGGGGACATGTTCAACGCCCCGCTCAAGGCGAAGGTGGCGGCCCTGTGCGAGGACCTGGCGGCGGTCGCGCTCCGGGCGCCCGGTGGCCGATCCGCGTTCGCAGCGTCACCGCCCCCCGCCCCGCCCGGCGCATGGTGGCCGGCGACAATGGGAACGCCGGCGGCGTCGGGCGCGCAGCACGGCGTGCGCTACGCCTACTTCGCCAACCACCGCCGCCTGCTGATCGAGCGCGCCGGCGCGATCCTGGCGTACGACACCGGCAACCACGTCATCCAGGGCGTCGCCCAGCAGCAACCGCAGGCGGCGGGCGGGGACCTGGTCTTCACCTCGCAGCTCGGAACGGTGCCCCTGGATCGGCTCCCGGTCGTCCCGCCGCCGGGGCGCGACGCACCGGCCTGACCCGCCGTTGCCCGACCGCCAGCCAACCGCCGCAGCCGCCGCCCGCTCGTGTCGTTGAAACCTTTGCCGCCCCGCCGCGTCCTATGGCGTGCGGCTCCGGTCTGCGCTCATCCACGGGAGGTCTCATGCTCATGCGTCGTTCGCTCCGCGGTATCCTGGCGTTGTGTGCGACGCTGATGATGGCTGCCGCGGTGGCGGCGCAGGCGGCCCCTGCGTCGCAGCCTGCGTCGCAGCCGGCGACCGCGCCGTCGCAGCTCCAGCTCAGCACCGACCGCCTGGTCGTCTTCAAGGACGGCCACGGGCTGGTGATGCAAACCGGGCGAGGCGTCGCCGATGACCAGGGGCGTGCGTTTATCACCGACATTCCGGATTCCGCCACGCTCGGCTGCTTCTGGGCCATTGCCGAGGACGGCGCGATCCTGGCGATGCGGGCGGAGTGGGTCGAGACGCGCGACGTCCGCCGCCACGAGACGCCGTGCCTTAGCATCGCGGAGCTGATCCGCGCGAACGTCGGCAAGACGCTGACGCTGGAGATGACCGACAAGGGCCCCGGCGGCGCGGCCATCACACAGGAAGGGCGGCTGGTGGAGCTGCTGGAACTCCCGCCGGAGGACGTCACACCGGCGCCCGCGCTGGCGGCCGGATCCCCTTCGACCGCCGGACTGCAGCCAGCCCTGTACTCGTCGATTGCCTACCGCTCCGGCGCCGTCGCCGCCGGCTCGTTCTCACGCGACGCGCTTCCGGGCGGCGGGATGCTCTCGCGCGACCTTGTGCCGCGAGGCGGAGAACTGCTCGTCCTGGCGCTCGACGACAACCGCCGACTCGTCCTGCCCGTCGCTCAGGTCAAGTCGATGCGCGGCGGGGCCGACGTGGTCACCACCACCCGCCGTCAGCAGGAGGTCTACACCCGCGCCAAGCGGCTGAGCTTCGACTTCGGCAAGTCGGCGGCGGGCAAGGCGGTCTCGCTGCGGCTGTTCTTCTTCACGCCCGGCCTGCGGTGGATCCCAACGTACCGGATCAGCGGCGAGCTGAAGGACTCGGCGGCCGTGGCCTTGCAGGGGGAGATCCTCAACGACGTTGCGGACGCCGAGCATGCCGCGCTCGACCTGGTGGTCGGCGTGCCGCACTTCCGCTTCGCAGACATCGCCTCGCCGCTCACGCTGGAGCGCACGCTGCGGGCGGCGATGTCGGCGGCGAACGTGAACGTCGGCAACAACTTCATGATGAACAGCCAGTTCGCCATGGACAACCGCGCCCGCGCCGACACCGGCGTGGAGCAGCCGGTCACGGTCGCCCCCGAGTTGCTCGGCAGTGGCGGCGAGCAGGATTTGTTCGTCTACCACATCAAGGACTTCTCGCTGAAGAAGGGGGCTCGCGCCACGGTTCCACTGTGGCAGCAGACCGCGCCGCTGCGCCACCTCTACACGTTCAACATCAACGCCAAGCGCAGCCAGGGCGACGGCCGGCTCGTCGATGACGCCGCCCCGGGCGCCGGCGGCGGCGGCGGCGGCGGCGGACATGGCCATCCCGCGGGCAGATCGCCCAACCGCATCGTGCTCAACCAGGTCTGGCACCAGCTCGAGCTGACCAACGCCGGCGACGTCCCCTGGACCACCGGCGCCGCCCTGCTGCTGCGCGACCTGCTGCCGCTCGGGCAGGACCTGCTGGTCTACACCCCGCCGCGCGGCAAGGTGCTGGTGCCGGTGACGGTGGCCGTTGACCTCCGCGGGTCCATCGACGAGCAGGAGATCAGCCGCCAGGACAACGCCCTGCGCTTCGACGGCTCGGACTACTCCCGCGTGACCAAGCGCGGCACGATCACCCTCAACAGCTTCCGCCGGGAGAGGTCCACCATGCGCATCAACCTAGGCATCGGCGGCAAGGTGCTGAGCGCGTCCGACGAAGGCAAGGTCACCCTGAACGACCTGGAGCCGGACGACTGGGCCAACGGGTCCGTGCGCATCAACAATCACAGCGACGTGACGTGGGAGCTCGATGTCGAGCCGGGCGTGACCAAGACGATCACGTACGAGGTGAGCTTCTACACGCGGTGAGATCGCCGCTAACGCCGCCGATCGGCAGGCGAGCCGCCGGTCCGCCGGCGTCACGGTCGGATCATTGCCACCGGTCGGGCGACGGCGGCGGTCATGGCGATCTGCGCCAGTGCGTCGGTGGCGTACCTCACGTCCTGCTTGCTGAGGAACGGGCCGAAGCTGAGGCGCGCGGTGCCGCCGGCGGGCGTGGTGCCGAGGGCGGCGTGGATGAGCGGCGCGCAGTGCAGGCCGGCGCGACAGAGAATGCCGAAATCGCGCTCCAGCGCCGCCGCCAGGTCCGCCGGCGGCAGCCCGTCGATTGTTACGCTGAACACGCCAAGCCGGTCGCGCACGCCCTGCGGGCCGAAGTAACGCAAGCCGTCCACGTCGCTCGCGCCATCGATGAACGTGCGGACCAGGTCGCGCTCGCGCTGGTGCAGCGCCTCAACCGTCTGATCCAGCACCCAGGCGACGCCCTCCCCCAGGCCGGCGATGCCGATGGCGTTGTGGCTGCCGGGCTCGAAGCGATCGGGCATGAAGTCGGGCTGGCGGTCGGTCTCGCTGACCGAGCCCGTGCCACCCTCGCGCAGCGGCGCGATTCGCTTCTCCAGCCCCGGACGGATGTAGAGGAACCCCGTCCCCAGCGGTCCCATGAGCCCCTTGTGCCCCGGCGCGGCCAGCAGGTCCACGCCGTCGCCGCGCACGTCGATCGGCACGTGCCCCGCCGACTGCGCCGCGTCCACCAGCAGGGGCACGCCGTGCTCTCGCGCGACGGCGCCAATCGCCCGCAGCGGCTGTAGCGTGCCCGTCACGTTGCTGGCGTGCGTCATCGCGATCAACTTCGTCGCGGGGCGGATCGCGCGGCGGACGTCATCCGGATCGACCAGCCCCGTGCGAGGATCCACCGGCACGCGCGTCTGCTCGACCGCGCCCGCGTCCGCCAGCGCGTTGAGCGGGCGGAGGATCGAGTTGTGGTCAATGTGCGTGCAGATGACGTGGGGCGTGCCGCGTGCCGACGCTTCGGGCCCGAGCAGCAGGCCCTTGATGGCCAGATTGAGCGCGTCGGAACAGTTCAGCGTGAAGACGAAGTGGTTCGGGTCCTCGCCTTTCAACAACTGGTTGAGCCGCTCGCGGCACGAGGCGATCAGCCGGCCGGTCTCAACGGCCTCAGCGTACGCGCCGCGGCCGGCGCTGGCGCCCAGCTCGGTCGCGTAGCGCACCATCGCCGCCAGGACCTGCGGCGGCTTGGGGAAGCTGGTGGCGGCGTTGTCCATGTACAGCCGCCGCGGGGTCAACATCGTCTGCTCGCTGCTCACGTCGCCCGATGATAGGAAAACCCCAGGCTCGCGTCACCGGTTCGCGCCTTCCGGCCAGCGCGGCGCGGTTCCTAAGATCGCCGGTCATGAACAACATCACCGTATTCGGCGCCGACTGGTGCGAGGACACGCACCGCACGCGGCACCGCCTGGACCTGCACGGCGTGCCGTACGATTACGTAGACGTGGACCGCGACGAGGCCGCGAATCACCTCATCACCCGGCAGAACAACGGCAAGCGCAAGACGCCGACCGTCGACCTCAATGGAAAATTCCTGATCGAGCCCACCGACCCGGAACTGGATGCGGCCCTGCGCAGCGCCGGGCTGATCGGCGAAGCGCACGAGCAATCGGCGTCGTAGCCGCGGCGGCCGGCGCGCCCCGCGTCGCCTCCGCCGGGGTGACCATTGCGGACGGTGAGCGAGCCGCTCTCACGTCGCGATACCCGCGGTGCGCGTCCGCCAGAGTCGTCGACTGCCACGCACGGCTCGCGGTCGGCGGCAATCAAGGGCGCGTTACCAGAACGCCCAGTCTTGCGTCTTGAGCACGTAGGCGGCGAGCAGGAGGTTGGTCACGGCGTGCGCGATGATGCACGCCCCGAGGCTCCTGGTGTAAACGAGCAGCGCGCCGATCATCAGCGCCCAGACGATTGCAGTCGGCCACCACGGCGCGTGCACGGTGGCGAACACCGCCGGGATGATCAGGAACGCGGGCCACTCGAACTCACCGACGCCCGCGAGCTTGAAGTCGTTGGGCGAAATGATCTGTCGCCAGAGGTAGTCGCGCCAGAACAGCTCTTCCATCACCGGCACGACCAGCACCGCGCCGAAGAGCCGGACCGCGATGAACGCCCACGCCGCCGCCGGCGTGGAGAACGTGGCAAAGGGGTTGAAGACGTCGGCCGGGTCGGGCTTGAAGCGCTCGAAGGTGTTCTGGAGCCAGAGCTGCATCCCCACCCATTGCACGATGCCGATGACGCCGACGATCGCGCCCAGCCCGGCGTAGCGCCAACTGATCCGCGTGTAGCGCCGCCAGAAGATCACCAGCAGCGCCGCGACGATCACCGCCCGCGCCACGTACGCGGCGGGGTAGAGCGACTTCCACGTGGTGCCCACCCAGATCAGCCCGAGGAAGACCGCCATCGGCGCGACGTACGCGGCCTCGTCGCGGTAGCCGCGTGAACCGTCGGCGGGCGGCGGCGGAGCCGGCGGCACGGGCTGGGGCCTGGCAGCGGGCGGCGGCGGTTGCGCGGGTGCGGTCATGGGCACGAGCGTATCAGGACGAGCGCGGACGGAGGAGGGCGAGGCTGGCGGTGTGGCCGTGGACGAAGTTCTTCCCGCCGATCGGCCCGAGTTCGCCGGCGGCGAAGAACCCCGCGACCGGCGTCCGCGGCATCGCCCGCCGCGCCGCCGACACATCGTGGCAAGGCTGGTCGAACATGCGCGTCCCGCGCCCGTTGCAACTGAACAGCAGCGCCGCGCCGGGCGCGGGCTCGGCCGACTGTTGCGACGCGAGCAGCAACGCCAGGTCCTCGGTGGCCGTGCCGGCATCGCGCACGTGGAACTGAACGGTCTGCCCGACGCGGACGAAATCCGTGACGGCGATCGCACCGGAGTTCTGGTCCACGCCCATCAGGTTGCGGACGAGAAAATCGCCGCGGCCGAACGATTCCCGATACTCGCTGATCGCCCGGCCGATGAGCAGCCCGTTGCCCAGCAGCTCCTTGTCCGCATCGCTCATGTCGTCGACCATCTCTCGCAGCGCCGTCAGCGCCGGGCGGCCGCCGAGTTGCTCGATCACGTTTTCGCGGCTGCGCGTGACGACCATGGCGCGCCCGACCGGGCGGCACCCCTGGCTGACGACGGTGGTGACCTCGACCGCGCCGCTGAGGCTCACGCCGACGAAGCCATCCTCGAGAAGCTCGTCGTTGCGCACGAGGACGTTCTCGCCCGGCTGCCGTGCCCCGCTGGCCATCCCGCCGATCAGCGGCAGGCCGGGCGCGGCGGCATCGAGCGCGGGCAGGAACGGGGTCGTCGGCGTCGTGAACGGATCGCCGAAGCCAATGACCGCGCGCGTCTCCGGCCCGTGGGCGAGGCGCTGGAGCAGCTCCTCGCGATCCGCCAGCACGTCGCGCCACTCGTCGGCCGCGATGTGGAACGGGTGCAGCCGGACGCCGGGAAGCTGTCCGACCAGCAGCGACATGCCCGGCGCGCGCTCGACCTCGCGGTCGCCGCCGATGACGCCCTCGGCGGAGCAACCGAGCATCACCTGCGGATCGAGCTCGCGCCAGAGGCGCTCGGTGATCGAGCGGGCCTCGGCGGCGTGGTGCGGGGTGAAGAAGAGGAAGGTTAGGTCCGCGTCAATCGCCGCCTCGCGCGCCGCGGCCAACACCTCGTCGACGGCGTCGGCGGTGGACTCGTTCTCGCTGACGGCCGACGCGAATCGCATGACGACGCCTCTCCTGCCCCGGGCGATTGAACGACCGCTACGCCGCCGCCGCCGCCGCGTTGTTCCTTTCCTTCTGCCACTTGGCGTAGCCGATGAAGATCATGATCGCGCCCAGCGTGACAAGGAACCCGCAGACGCCCCACTTGCCGAAGATGCCATACAGGATTCGCTCGAAGCTCTTGAGCTTCAGCGTGTCCTCGCCGTTCTCATAGTCGAGCAGGCGGAAGTACTGGTAGAACGCTACCGGCACCATCAGTGCGCCGGCGATCAGGTAGTACCACCACTTCCAGTTGTCATTGTCGGGAATCATGTTGGCGGTGAAATCGACCAGGCCGCCGCTGCTGGCGGCTCGTTCTCCATCCGCCGGCTTGCCCGCGGCGGCACCCGGTGAAGCGCTGGCGCCCGCCGCCTTGCCGGACGGTTTATATGGAGGCGGCGCAGCGGGCGGCGCGGTGGCGACGTCGTCGTACGCCCCGTCGCCACCCATGTCGTCGAACGCCGCGTCGAAGTCCGGCTCCGGGTCGGGCCGCGCCGCCGGTTTCGGCTTCGGCGTGGCGACCGCGGTCGCCGCGATCACTCCGGCGGCCGCGGGGCGCGCGGCCGCGGGCTTGGCAACCGCGGGTCTCGCGACGGGCTTGGCGGCGGCGGCGGCGTTCGCGCCCACCGCCTTTGGCACCGTCATGACCTCGCCGCACTTGCACTTGGCCTTCCGACCAGCCAGTTCCGGCTTCCACGTGTACTGCTTCCCGCACGATGCGCACGCGAATTTGGGTGGGGATGACGCGGACATGCGTTTGTACCTCGCGCGACAGGTGGCGCCGCCTCCCCTGCGAGCGCGCGGGGAGAAGGCGGAAACAGGCTATCAATCCAACGCTGTGATGGCAAAGGCATTCGCCCGGCTCGCCAGGCGAGCGGGCGACGAGATCACCCGACGGAATCCGTCACTGGACGGCCGCCAGGCCTGCGGAAGGGCCCGGCATGCTGGCTCGGGCGGCGGGTTCACGGCGGTGCGCACGCTGGGGCGAACGCTTCGGTCATCCGCCGCGCCAGGGCGGTCGCCACGTCCCGCGGGGGAGGCGCTTGATCCCCGAGCAGCCGGCGGACGGAGGTCACGGGGCGGCCCCACAGGCCGCAGGGGACGATCAGGTCGAAGAAGCCCAGATCCGTGGTGACGTTAAGCGCGACGCCGTGCATCGACACGCCGCGCCGGATGCGCACGCCGATGGCGGCAACCTTCGCCAGCCGCCCGGCGTCGTCCGCCCAGACGCCAACCGCCTCCGCGTCCTTCCGCGCCGCGATGCCGAGGTCCGCCAGCGTAGCGATCAGGATGTCCTCCAGGCGGTGGACGTAGCCGCTGACGGAAAGCCGGTGATCGGCCAGGCGGACGATCGGGTAGGCGACCACCTGCCCGGGGCCGTGGAAGGTGACGTCGCCGCCCCGGTCGGATTCCACCACGTCCACACCCGCGCGCGCCAGCGCGTCGGCCGAGGCGAGGACGTTCCTCGCCAGCCCCGGGCGACGCCCGAGCGTGATGACCGGCGGGTGCTCGACCAGAAGCAGCCGCTCGGCGCCGCCGGCCAGCACGTCGGCGTGCGCGCGCTCCTGCTCGGCCCACGCCTGGCGGTACGGCACCGTTCCCAGATCCTGCACGATCATCGCGACCGCATCATATGCCACCGCCGCCCCACTGCCGCCCGCCGCCACTCCGCTGCCGCCGCCGCCGCCGCCGCCGCGGAGCCGCGACGCGGTGCTGAATCCGGGCGTGACGCGCCCGCGACCGCCTGTTAGGCTCTTGCGCCTCATCTGGTTTGGCCGGCGGCGTTGCAGGAACCCATTTCGTATGAACCCACACTTCACCGTCCACCCGTTCGACAAGTATTCGGTCGTCGAGTTCCGCACGGCGTCGCTGATGGACCCGCTCATCCTCGAGGAGATCGGCCGCGAGCTGTACCGACTGGTCGACGATGAGGACCGCCGCAAGCTCGTGCTCGACTTCGAGAAGGTCCAGTACCTCTCGTCGCAGGCGATCGGCATCATCCTCACGCTCAACAAGAAGCTGGCGGCGCTGAAGTACAGCAAGCTGGTGCTCTGCGGCGTGGGGCCGAAGCTGATGGAACTGCTGAAGATCACCCGCCTCGACCGCATCCTGACCGTCAAGCCCACGCAGCAGGACGCGGTGAAGGTGATCGAGGCCGCCTGACGCCGCAACCGATCCGCCGATTTCCCCGGAGCTCGTCATGGCCGAGGTGCGACCGCTCGCGCAGTTCAGCGTTTTCCTCGTCAACAAGCCGGGTGTGCTGGCGCAGGTGACGGGCGCGCTGGCCCAGGCGAAGGTGAACCTGGTGGCGGTCACGCTGGTCGATTCGCAGGAGCACGGCGTGCTGCGGATGGTGGCCGAGGACCCGGCCCAGGCGCGCCAGGTGCTGGCGAAGCTGAACCTGCCAATGACCGAGACCGACGTGCTCTGCGTCGACCTGCCCAACCGGCCGGGCGCGCTTTCGGACGTGGCGACGCAGTTGGGCAAGGAGCACATCAACATCAACTACGCCTACGTCACCAGCGGCGCGCCCGGCGGGCGGACGACGGGCGTCTTCAAGGTGGCGGATCAGGCCAAGGCGCTTCACGTGCTGAAGAAGGCGGGCGGCAAGCACAAGGAGCCGCCCAACCTCCGCCGCGGAGCGGGCGGCGCGAGGCGGTAAGGGCTTCCCCCTCCGCGGCGACGCCGCCGCGCGCTGCGCGTCGCCCGACCACCCGCGCACGTCCTGCCTCTAGAAAACCCGCCCGCCCGCCCGATAATGCGCTGGCGGAGAGGGCGCGGAATCGGGGTACACGGAGGTCGGCGAGGGTGACGGAGGGCCCGGACGACAGCGCGAGCCGGCAGGGCCAGGGCATGCTGCCCTTCGCCGCGTCCTCGGCATCGTCATCCGCGGCCGCGCCGGTCACGGGGGAGCTGGCGCCGCAGGTGTCGCCGGTGCTGGCGGACCTGCCGCCCTACGACTTCCGCCGCTGCGCCGCGCCCGCGCGGGCGTCGGCCATGTCCGATCTCGCCGGCGCGTTCGCCTCGGCGCTGGCGGGCGGGCTGCACGAGCACCTTGGCACCGGCGTGGCGCTGGACGTGGCCCTCATCGAGTCGATCTCCTTCGACGACTTCCTGCGCTCGCTGAGCCACCCGAGCTGCCTGAGCGTCCTGCGGTTCGACCCGCCGGGCGCGCAAGGCTGCCTCGACCTCAGCCCCGCCGCCGTCTTCCCGATGATCGACCGCCTGCTCGGCGGGCGCGCCCACGGGCCGGGCGCCATTCCCGCGCGGGCGCTGACGCAGATCGAGCAGGGGCTGGCGCTTCAGATTATCGAACGTGCCGCCCGCGCCCTTGCCGATAGCTGGGGCAAGGCGGCGCCGCAGTTGGAAGTGCGCGAAGAGGAGTTCGTCTCCGACCCGCGACAACTGCGGCTCATGCCCGGCGGCGAGACCGTCACGGTCCTGCGGCTGCGGGCGAGCTTCGCCGGGTGCGAGGGGCCCCTGTCACTCTGCCTGCCCGAGCCGGTGACCGATTTGCTGATCGGCCCGGCGGCAGAGGCGACCCGCGACAACAGCGACGCCGCCGCACCGTCGGCGGCCGTCCCGTCGGCGGCGACGCAGCAGGACCCGCAGGCGTTGCAGAAAAACATCCTCCAGGCGGCCGTCGAGCTCAGGGCGCTGCTGGCGGAAACCAAGCTTCGGCTCAGCGACGTAATCGAAATGCAGGCAGGCGACATCATCACCACCGACGTTCCCGCCGACGGCGAAGTAGCCGTGCGCGTCGAGGGACGAGAGGTCTTCCACGGGCGGCTCGGCCAGTTCCGCGGCGGGCGCGCGATCCAGGTCCCGCGCGGCGGCGGCGGCGCGGCGGCGGCGACCGGAACCGGCGCGCCCAACACCGACGCGCCCGACACCGACGCGGGCGCACCGGCGGTTCCCCCGGCCGACGGAGGCGCCGCCCGCCCATGAGTCGTGCCGCCGCCCCCCGCGCCGGCGCCCCCGCCGCCCCCGCGGAACGATCCCCGTCGCGCGAGCTCCCGCCCGGCTACCTGAGGCAGTCGGAGCTCCCGCTCGCCTGCCTGGTCTTCCTCCTGCCCTTCATCGTCCTCTACGAGCTGGGCACGCGGCAGTACGCCTTCGACGCGGTTCATCACACCGAGCAGCGGATCATCGCATTTAACCTGATGCTCCGGTTCTTCCACTGGTTCGGGGCGACCGGCCGGTACATGCCGCCACTGGCGGTGGTCGGGATCCTCCTGGCATGCCACATCGCGCGCAACGACCCGTGGCGGGTGCGCGGCTCGACGTTGGTCGGCATGGCGTTCGAGGGCTTGGCGTGGGGGCTGCCGCTGCTGGCGATCGGAACCCTGATCGCCCGATACGTAGCGCAATATCTGCCGCTGATGACCGGCGAGGGGAACTGGCGCACCTTGGCGGTGCTGTCGTTAGGGGCGGGCATTTATGAGGAGCTGGTCTTTCGGCTCGTCGCTTTGACGCTGCTCCACTTGTTGCTGCGCGACCTGCTGCGCATTCCCAAGTTCTGGTCCTACCTAGCAATGGTGGCGATCTCGTCTTTGGGCTTCGCCCTCTACCATTACTTGGGGGCAGAGGACTTCTCCTGGCGCAGTCTTGCCTTTCGAACCGTGGCAGGGGTGTATTTTGCCGGGTTGTTCCTGCTGCGCGGTTTCGGTGTAACCGCCTTTGCCCATTCGGCTTACGACATCTATGTGATCTACCTCCGTTACGCCGCCCAAGCATGACAGAGATTATTTTGTTCCGATTTCAACCCTCCTTCCTATAATCCCGCCCGGTAGTCTTCCTTTTCGCCGCGTGGCGAACGCCCAGCATTCGGCTGGCGGATAGGTCGGTCGTGGTTCGGACGATCGACTGACCTAATCGAATTGAGTTCGGGCGAGGATAATTCCCTTAGCCGCCGCTGTGTATCGATAGGGGGACATCGTTCCTTCTGTCACAAAGTCCCCGCCAGGGGCTAGAAAGTGCACGGACGCTATGAGTAGTCGGACCAAGCAACGTCGCAGCGGGGGCCTGACCCTGCTGCTCTATCAGCGCACCCTTCACCCGGAGCTGTTCAAGATCCTCGCTACCGAGCAGGTCTCGCGCCGCGCCTACGACGCCGACATCTGGCTCGTAGAGGGCGGGCACGTGATCACCCTAACGGCCGGCAAGAACACGCTGACCGAGGTCATCGTCACCAACCACGAGCCGCTGACCGACCGCGGGCTGCTCCAGAGCATCCCCTGCCGCGGCGAGCGGTACCACGAGATGACCGCCGGCGAGAACATCAAGTACATGATCTCGACCCAGGAAGAGCAGCTCACGCAGACGCTGTACGACGCGACGAAGTACGAGATCGCGACCTACGCCGCGAAGCGCGAGCTGATGAGCGCCGAGACCCCGGCCAAGGACGACATGGGCGCGGTCCTCAGCGTTCTGGACATCGAGCGCCGCAGCCACGAGCTGCTGGTGCAGAGCTTCCACCTGTTCGACGAGAACCAGATGGTCATCAAGACCCAGGCGATCATCGAAGTGGTCAAGGGCTCCTAAAGCCAGCTCGTTCGGATGAAGATCAACGCAAAGCCCACCCGCGAGGGTGGGCTTTTTTTGCCCCCAGCGCGCACGCCTTGCAGGGATGGACTGAGGCGCACGCCCTCTTCTATCGTGCAACCGCGCGGACAGGCGGATCCCCCCGTAGGCGCGCGCCGGGACTAGGCGGTGGTCGATCCCGCCTCTCCGGCGTTGGCGGGGATGACGCTTCGCTCGATCCGCTCCAGCATTTGGTCGGTGGGCTTTCGCTCGTAGGCGAAGTCGTCGAGCTTCAGCACGCCCGGCCGCGGGGGCGAGCCGTGCTCGTAGTGGATGTAGGCGATGCCCTTTCGGTCCCACTTGCGCTTGTCGATGGCGCGCACGTCGCCGAAGGCGATCGGCGGGTGTCCGGGAACCTCCAGCGTGTCGCCGCTGAGGCGCAGTTGCCCGCGCGTCTCGCGCAGCGTCCAGGCGCCCCAGAAGATCCCGAACGCCGGCAGCGTGAAGGCCAGCACCTTCTGAATCAGGATGCTGGCGTCGTTGTGCTTCTCGTAGCGTTTGAGCTCCAGCGCCAGGCGGTCGATCTCCGCCTGGTTCTTCTCGCGCTGCGCCGCCTCGAGGTCGCGGGTGACCTTGTCGGCCATCTGGTTCTGGTAGGGCCACTTCACCCACCCGTCGTAGGCGAACCAGCACCCGCCGGCGATCACCAGCACCGACATGATCAGGTGCTTCCAGCGATAGCCCGGGTCCGGGCCGGCGACCACGTCGCCGCCCCACGCCTGCTCGGCAGCCGCCCCTTCGTCCACCGCTCGGTCGTCAGCTTGCGTCATGAGCCCTCTGCTTCGTCCGTTTCCTCGCCATCATCGCCGTCATCGCCCAGCGCGTCGGGCGCCATCGCGGCGGCTTCTTCCAGCGCCTTGAGCATGCGCCGCGCCGACGCGAGCGCGTTGTCGAATGCGACCTTCCCCTCGGCCAACTGCTCGGGCGGGAGGTCGGGCGGGTTCGCCTCGATCTCCGCGCGCTGGCGCTCGAGTTCCGCCACCAGCCGCCGCGCCTTCTCCAGCGCGCTGGCCAGCATCGCTTCGGGATCCTCGTCGCCTGGCGCGATCACGGCGCGGGCGATTGTATCGGCGGACGGGTCCCGGCGGAAACGGGCGGGCAAGCGCGAATCGCGCGCGAGACGTTAAGGAAGGTGCGCTCGCCGGAGGAACAGACCGCCCGGGCTTACGCCCGCGGCTACGACGCCCAGAGGAGCGCACGCAGCAATCCCCACTTGTACTGCGGCGCGCACGAAAAACGCGTGGCCCGGGCACTTCTGCCCGGGCCACGCCCCGCTAGCTAAACTCTCGTGCTTAAGACCTCGACGCGATGGCGGCCGAGATCGGCTTGATCACCTTCGGGAGGATGTGCGCGTGGCACAGCTCCTCCGCCCGCTCGGCCATGGTGGCGAGCATCTTCTCCATCGGCTCCTTCGGGCGGTCGCCCCAGTAGCGGCGGAGGATCAGGTAGACGCTGATCACGTCGTCGGAATAGTCACCCGTACGCACCTGGTAGCTGTTGGTTCGCGTGACGACGTCGATCCTCGCCTGGAGCCGGCAATCGTCGCTCAGCGCGACCGTCACGGTCGGCTGGAAATCGACCGGCTTGGCCCCCTGCTCTTCGGTCAGGCAGCTCAGCGGCGACTCGGCCAGCAGGCTGTCGGCGATGATCTCGTCGTGGTTCCCGCTGAAGCCCAGGTCGAAGCCGAACAGCACGTCGAGATAGTCGATCTCGACCGGCGAGATTCCCAGCAGGTGCGGCGCGTGTTCGAGCAGCATCGTGTGCAGCTTGAGCGACTCCGCCACCGTCGAAGGGTTCACGTGACCGGCGGAGATGCGCTTTTGCTCGATGCTGACCCAGCGGTAGCTCTCGCTGCCGCGGTCTTCCTCAAGATTGAGTTCCCCGTTGTCGTTCTTGCGGAAGCGCGTCATCGTCGGGAACTGCTTTTGCACGCGCTCGAAAAAGTGCAGCAGCGTTTCGCGCTGGTGCGGAAGGGTCAGTTGTGATCCCAGCCGCATGTTGACGTAGAAGTCCTCGCAGAACGCGCCAAATGGATTTGCCATACGATCTCCCGAATCCCCGAGGCCCGACCGATTGCCCGTATCTGTTATCGGTCATTCCGCCCACTCGAGTCTAGCGGAACGTAACTACAACGAAAGGTCCGGCCGGGCGGTTCGTTGACGGTTCCTTTTGCCCGCTTACAACAAGGGTTATGGTTAAGCCCGTCTATGCCCTGGTGGGGTCCGACGCCTTCCTGCAATTGCAGGAAATGGGCCGGATATTCGCGATCGTCGGCAAGGACGCGCAGCGCAGCGACTTCGACGGGGAGTCGGCGCAGCTCGCCGACGTGTTAGACGAATTACGAAGTTTCGCCATGTTCGGCGGCGGTGGAAAGCTGGTCGTAATCCGCAACGCCGACGCCTTCATCACCAGGTTTCGCTCGCAGCTCGAGGACTATCTGGCCGAGCCCTCAAGCGCCGGCGTGATGGTGCTTCGGCTCAACTCCCTGCCCAAGACGCAGCGCGTCTACAAGCTGATCGACAAGGTCGGGCAAATCGTCGACTGCGAGCCGCCGGGAGAGCCCAGCAAGTGGGCGATCGAGCACGCGAAGTCGGCGCACAAGGTGACGCTCGCGCCCGACGCGGCCCGGCTGCTGTCAGAGCTGATCGGCAACGACCTCGGTCGGCTCGACACCGAGATCGCCAAGCTCGCCCTCTTCGCCGACACCAGCGGCGGCGGAGGCGGAAAAATCACCGCCGACGTCGTCACCGGAAACGTCGCCTTCACCCGCGAGCGCGAGATGTGGGACCTGACCAACGCGATGGCCGGCGGCAACACCACCGAGGCGCTGCGGCGCTGGCGGCAACTGGTGCAGTCCGACCCGTCGGCCGAGTTTCGCGCCGTCACCTGGCTGGGCATCTGGCTCGGCGAGGTGGGGCTGGTGGTTTCGAAGTCGCCGGCGGCCAACAAGCTGCGCTGGAAGTACAAGGGCGACGCCTTCGACAAGTTCGTCGCCGGCGCCAACGCGTTGGGCAAGGATGGCTACGCCCGCGCGCTCGACCTGCTGACGGAGATCGACAAGCAGAGCAAGTCCGGCGTCGGCGACGCCGCCGAGAACGTCGAACGCTTCATCCTCGCGCTGGCGCCCGCCAGCGCGCGGTGAGCAGGTCCCTCAGTTCCCGCGGAGTGGGAGGGCGGGCCGGGGCAGGAGTACGCCTTGCCCTGCTGAGGCTTTGCGACGAACATCCCGCGTCGATTTTCGTCATTCAAATAACATGAAGAAGAATACCCGCTCGATCGCCGCTTCATCGAGGCTCCCCCGACCGACCAGTGACGCCATCGTCACCGTCGGCCTCACGCAGATGGCGTGCGTGGAGGACTTCAATACCAACCTGAAGAACCAGCTCCGCCTGGCCGAGGAAGCGGCGAAGCAAGGGGCGAAGATCATCTGCACGCAGGAGCTGTTCGGCAGCCAGTACTTCTGCCAGGTGGAGGATCACCGCTTCTTCAAGCTGGCCGAAACGATCCCCGGCCCGAGCACCGACGCGTTCTGCAAGCTGGCGAAAAAGTACCGGGCGGTGATCGTCGCCTCGCTGTTCGAGCGGCGGACGCAGGGGCTCTACCACAACACTGCCGTCGTCATCGACGCCGACGGGTCGATCCTCGGCATCTACCGCAAGATGCACATCCCCGACGACCCGCTCTACTACGAGAAGTTCTATTTCACGCCCGGCGACACGGGCTTTCGCACGTGGGACACGAAGCACGCCAAGATCGGCGTGCTGATTTGCTGGGACCAATGGTTCCCCGAGGGGGCACGGCTCACCGCGATCCAGGGCGCGCAGATCCTGTTCTACCCCACCGCCATCGGCTGGCACCCCAGCGAGAAGGCGGAGTACGGGCAGGCCCAGCACGAATCGTGGGAGCTGATCCAGCGCAGCCACGCAGTGGCCAACGGCTGCTACGTCTGCGCGCCCAACCGCATCGGCGTCGAGCACATCCTCGGCACCGACGGCAGGCCGGTCAGCGAGGAAGGCATTCAGTTCTGGGGCCAGAGCTTCGTCGCCGCGCCGAACGGGCAGGTCGTCCAGCGCGCCAGCGTGGAGAAGGAAGAGGTGCTGATCGTCCCGTGCGACCTGGAGAAGGTCGAGTTCAGCCGCACGCACTGGCCGTTCCTGCGTGACCGGCGGATCGACGCGTACGGGGACCTCACCAAGCGGTTCGTGGACGCGGTGTGACGGTATAATCAATCTTGAGGAGGACGATTGACGACCGAAGCAGAAGTGATGGCCGAACTTGACAAGGAGCCCTTCCAGCCGTTCCGCCTCCACATGGTGAGCGGCAAGGTGTTCGACGTGCTTGCGCCGAACGTCGCGCCTCCTCTGAAAAGATCGCTGCTCGTTTTGCGGAACCCGGTGCTTGGCACCAGACGGGCGGACGGCTACGACGTAATTTCGCACGCGAACACCGAGCGCATCGAGGAGCTCGATCTTGGCCGCCCCGCGCCGAAGAAGCGGAAGCGCGCATAGACGGCACGCGCTATGGCGAAGCTCAAGATCCTGGACAACACGCCCGCCCAGATGGGCTACACCTTCCCGCCCGAGTGGCACCCGCACGCCGGGACCTGGTTCTCATGGCCGCGGCCGGAGGGGATCTCGTTTCCCGGGAAGTACCACACGGTGCCGGAGAATCTGGCCCGGCTCATGTGCGAGATCGGCGCGCGCGAGCAGGTGCACGTCAACGTCCCCAACGAGAACTACGAGCACCTTGTCCGCCAGCAGCTCAAGGAGCACGGCTGCCCGACGACCAACGTCTTCTTCCACTTCATCAAGACCAACGAGAGCTGGTGCCGCGATCATGGTCCAGCGTTCGTGCTGAAGCGCGGGCGCGGGGCGAAACCGCAAGCGGCGGCGATCGTCGATTGGGGGTTCAACGCGTGGGGCGGAAAGTATCCGCCTTACGACGATGACGACGCGGTGCCGACGCGCATTGCGGAGAAGCTGAAGCTGCCGGTGTTTTATCCGCGCAAGGGTGATGGCATGGCCGGCGGCGGAAGCGCCGGGGCTTCCGCCCCCGGCTATGACTGCGTCGTCATGGAAGGCGGCTCCGTCGAGTTCAACGGCGCGGGCACCGTGCTGACGACCACCGATTGCCTGCTCAACAAGAACCGCAACCCGGGCCTCTCCAAGCCGCAGATCGAGCAGTACCTCAAGGACTACTACGGGCAATCGCACGTCATCTGGCTGACCGGCGGGATCGAGGGGGACGACACCGACGGGCACATCGACGACCTCGCCCGCTTCATCAGCCCGACCAAGGTCGTCATCGGTATCGAGGACGACCCGAAGGACGACAATTACCGCCCCCTTCGCTCCGCCCGCAAGCAGCTCGACAAGCTGCGCGACCAGGACGGCCGGGCGCTGGAGATCGTCGAGATCCCGATGCCGCGCCCGGTCACGCACGACGGTCAGCGGCTGCCGGCGACGTACGTCAACTTCTACTTCGTCAACGGCGCGCTGCTCGTGCCGACGTACCGCGACCGCAAGAACGACCGCCGGGCGACCCAGATCCTCCAGTCGCACCTGCCGAAGCACAAGGTGATCGGCATTGACTGCACGGAGCTGATCTGGGGCCTGGGGGCGATCCACTGCCTTACCCAGCAGCAGCCGAAGTGGTAGGCCGGGTCGCCGGGACGGCGGCGAGCGCGTCGCGCACGTCCCACCACAGCGCGTCGTACTCGCGCCACGCATCTTCCTGCACCGACCGCGGGTACCAGCCGGACGTGCCCCAGGGTTTGGTCTCCTGTTGCATGCTGCTGGACAGGTCCGACAGGTCGGGCCGTTGGTTGGCGAGGCGCTGAAGCTCCTTCATGGCGGCGGCGGCATCGCCGCGCTTCAGCAGCGCCCGGGCGACGCGCAGCTCTGCGCGCAGGGCGTCGGCGATCGTCTCGGCCTGCTCTCGGTCGAGCAGGTCCGGGGTCGCGGGCGCGGCGGCGCGGACCGCGGCCGCCACCTTGCGCGCGTCGTCGAGGCGGCCCAGCTCCGCGAGGCACTGCGCCTCGGAGATGCGGAGCCGGCGCTTGACGCCCTCGAGCAGGCCCGGGTTGAACCCGTTGGTGTAGTGCTCGGGCCACTGCTCGCGCGGCGCGGCGGCGACCTTGCGGTACGCGTCCAGCGCCTCGGCGAACCGGCCGGCGTCGCGCTGCGCGTCCGCCTCCTTGATCCACTGGTCCGCGGACGGTTCCGCCGCGGGTCGCGTCGCGGCCGGCCGCGGTCCAGGCCCCCCGTACCATCGAGCCTTTTCGCCCATCTCCTTCGTCCACCAGGCCTGCATCTGCTCGATGGTCGGCTGCGGGATGTCGATCGTTCGCTCCCACTTCAGCAGGAAATCGTTCCGCACCGGCTTTTGATTGTAATTGTCCGCCAACAGCGTCGCGGTAGAGCGAAGCTTCACCTGCTTCGTGGGCTCGCCCTCGCCCCACCAGCGGTAGACCATGCACAGCCGCCCGCTGTCCCGGTCGACGAGCTCGGCCTGCGGGTGCCACCGATGGCCGTCAACGTGCGGCTGCCAGAACCATCCGAAGGGCGTCGAGCCACTTGAGCCGGTCGACTGCCAGCCGGCGGGCGGCTTCGGCACGGCGTACTCCACGAACAGCATTCCGTCCTTGCTGGCCAGCGTCCGGACGATCCTCGGGCCCTCCTTGTAAGTCTCCCGCCATTCCAGCAGCCGCGTTGCCGGGATCAGCGGGTTGTGCTCGTCGCGCGTCAACGAGTTGAGCCCCATCCGGGCCCGCGGGTCCTTGCTCGCTCGCACGTCGGCGATGATCTTCCCAGCGGCCGCGGCGTTGCGGCGCAGCTCGTCCTCGCGACCCTGCGCGGCCAGGTAGAGCAGGTACTGCGATGCCTCCACGTTGTACCGGTCGAGCAGCGCGGCGTCGCTGAAGATCCGGTCGCGCAGGCTCTCATCGAACAACGACCACGCCGCCGGCTCGCGGCCGTGCTCGCGGAGGAGCTTGAACTTCCAAACCACGGTCGCCGCATCGTCCGGCGTGGCCGCCAGCACGCGCTCAATCTCCGCGAGCTGCTCCGCCAGCGTCCCCTCGCGCTGGAGGTACGAGGCGTACCACGTGCGCTTCTGCGCGGCGAGGTTGATCTTCCAATCGTCCTTCTCGCCCTTGACGCTCGGGTCCGGGACGCTGAGCGCCTCGGTGGCGAGCACCCTCTGCTGGCCGTACTCGGCCTCGATTGTGTACGTCATGCTGAGCGTGCGCGGGCCGTTCCCGGTCACCTTCGCGGGCGGCAGGGGCATGAAGTACCAGCGCTGGTCTCCTTCGTCGCCGACGCCGGAACCACCGCCGCAGGGGATGTAGCGGTTGCCCCAGTTGTCGGTGACGCGACGGTAGCCCTGCTCGTGCGGCGGGTGGCCGGCGGGCGTCACGTTGGACGGGTTATCGGTGACGACCAGCACGTCGCCGGCCTCGTTCGACAGCACCCGGCGGACCTTCGGGGCGCGGTAGCCCCCCTGCACTTCGTGGATCTGGTCCGCCCCGCGCGGGCGGGCGCCGGCGACAGGCCTGGAGCCAATGCTGTACGCGCGGTACGGGTCGCTGCTGCTCACCTTCGCCGCCTGCTTCTCAAACTCCGCCGGGTCGAAGAAGGCGTCGGGCTGCGGGTCGGAATAGTCGAAGCTCACCAGCGTGAACTCGTCGCTGCCCGGGTAGTACAGGTGCATCTTCAGCGGCAGCTTGCTCTCGCGCAGCACCCAGATGCGCGCCCACTTCCGGCTGGCGTTCTGGGCGTAGTCGAAGACGTCGATCCCCCGCGCGGCGGCGACGCCGTCGGACTTCACCGGCTCGCCCGCCGGGACCTTATCTTCGAAGACCGTGGCCAGGATGGCGTCGAGCGCCCCCATCTTCTCGTGGGCGGCGACGAACTCCTTCGGCAGCATGTCGGGAATGCGGTCGCCCTTGCCGAGGAACGCGCGCTTCTCGGCGCTCCAGGTTTGCCGCTTGCCGTCGGTGAGGAACGCGACGTGCCCCATCCCCTGCGCCCGCCACTGTCCGGGCTGGCGGTGGAAGAGGTCGACCCGGAACATCTTGAGCTTCTCGTCGGCCCGTCGGGGGTCGTCGGAGAAGATGATCAGGTGGAACTGCCCGACGCGCTGCATCGCCTGCACGACGTCCGCCCATGCGACGCCGGCCGCGTTGCGGTCGTGGCGCTCGAACAGGCTGCCGGGCAGCAGCAGCACCGCCGCCAGCACCGCCGCCGCCGCCAGCGGGAGCGCGACGCGGAACCAGCGCGACGCGCGCGGCTTCCGCCCCGCCGTCGCCGCGGCCACTGCCGTCGCTGCGGCCGCTGCCGTCGCTGCGGTCAGGGCCGCTGCCGGCGCCATTTCCGCTTCCAGCCGACGACGCAGAACCGCGTTGAACTCCGGCGACGGCGCGGCCGCTTCCGGTTCGCCCTCGCGGATGGCTCCAATCACCCGCGACCACTCCTCGCGCGGCGTGGCCGCGTCCTCGGCAGCCAGCAGGTCGAGCAGTTCTCGGTCATCACGCTCGTGAAGGCGGGTGCTCATGACTGGGTCCTCCCCTGTTCGTCGGTCAGCGATTGCCTCAGCTTACGCAGGGCGTAGACGAGGCGGGACTTCACCGTCGGCACGGGGCAGCCGAGCAGCTCGGCGATGTCGCCGAAGCTCAGGCCGTCCAGCACCTTCAGCTCGACCACCTGCCGCTGCGCGTCGGGCAACAGGGACAGCAGGCTCTCTACGCGGTGGTCCCCCGCGCGGCGCTCGGCGGCGGCGCGCGGATCGGGCTCGCGGTTGGACAGTGCATCGGGCGCGTCCGGCCGGCCCCCCCGCCGGCCGATCGCCCTCAGGTGGTCGGTCACGCAGTTCTTGGCGATGGTGAACAGCCAGGTAACCACCCGCGCCCGCCCGCTGTACCCGCCCGCCCGCGCGGCGCGGAACAGCCGCAGGAACGACTCCTGTGCCAGGTCCTCCGCCACGTGCGGGTCGCGCACCCGGCGGAGGATGTGACGCACCAAGCGGTGCTTGTGGCGGTCGACCAGCGCGTCAAAGGCGGCCGGGTCACCCTCGACCAGCCGCCGCAGCGCCGCCGCGTCCTCCGCCGCCGCCTCGGCTCCAGCGTCATCTGTCTCGCACGTTGGCGGCGGCGTCGCGGCGGACGGTTCGGCGAGATCCGGTGGCGGTGGCGGCGAAGGTCTCATAGGCGTCTCTGCGGCAGCCACCCTCGTCGGCGATTCGTCCATGGCCGCTCCTCCCATCAACCCCGTTATACGAGCGAGCCGCGCGATCGGACTTACGCCCCGCCGACAGCCCCTTGACCCGCCCCGCGCCGGCCCGCGCCGCGACACGGCGTGAAAATTGCTCGTATCTTTATTGACTTCGCAGCGATTCCTATAGGATTGGCGCGGCAGGCGTCGATCAGGCTCTGTCAGAGCGCGTTTTTCCCCCGCGGAGGTAAGAGAACCAAGATGGAAGTGACGGCCGAACAGTACGGGCGGGACCACGACCTGCTTCAACCCAAGCCGGCGGCGCACGGCGACACCCACCCGGACTCCAACGGCGACCGCGGCCTGCACGGCAGCGGCCCGGGCCGCGCCTGGACCGTCGCCGACTCCGCCCGCGTCTACGGCATCCGCAACTGGGGCAACGGCTACTTCAACACCAACGAGCTCGGTCACGTCACCGTCCACCCCACGCAGGACCCCGCCAACGGCATCGACCTCAAGAAGCTCGTCGACGAGCTGCGCGACCGCGATATCCAGATCCCCGTCCTGCTCCGCTTCACCGACATCCTCCAGCACCGCGTCGGCCAGATCCACGACGCCTTCGAGCGCGCGATCAAGGACCACGACTACAAGGGGCAGTACCGCTGCGTCTACCCGATCAAGGTCAACCAGCAGCGGCACGTGGTCGAGGAGATCCACAGCTTCGGCAAGCCCTACGGCTTCGGCCTGGAGGCGGGATCGAAGCCCGAGCTGCTGGCGGTCATGGGGCTGGTCGACGACGACAACACGCCGATCATCTGCAACGGCTTCAAGGACGATGAGTTCATCGAGGCGGTCATCCTCGCCACCAAGATTGGGCGCAACATCATCCCGGTGGTGGAGAAGTTCAGCGAGCTCGAACTGCTGGTGAAGTACGCTAAGCAGCACAACGTCAAGCCGAGCATCGGTGTGCGCGTCAAGCTGGCGGCGCGCGGCGCGGGGCGCTGGCAGGAATCCGGCGGCGTGCGCTCGAAGTTCGGGCTCTTCGTCTCAGAGGTGATCGAGGCGCTCGATTACCTCCGCAAGAACGAGATGGGCGACTGCCTCAACCTGCTGCACTTCCACCTCGGCAGCCAGATCAACAACATCCGCAACATCAAGGGCGCCATCATCGAGCTGGTGCGCGTCTACACCGAGCTGCAACGCCTGGGCGCGGGGCTGAAGTACATCGACGTCGGCGGCGGCCTGGGCGTCGACTACGACGGGTCCAAGACCGACTTCGGCTCGTCCATCAACTACGGGCTCCAGGAGTACGCCAACGATGTCGTCTTCCACGTCAAGGAGATCTGCGACCAGGCGAAGGTGGAGCACCCAACGATCATCAGCGAGTCCGGCCGGGCCATGGTCGCCTACCACAGCGTGCTGGTGTTCAACGTCATCGGCTGGAGCGGCTTCAAGCGCTTCGACCTGCCGCAGCGCCTCACCGACCAGGACCGCGCCGCCATGCCCGCGCCGCTGGTCAACCTGTTCGACACCTTCCGCGGCGTGACCGACGCCAACTTCATGGAGTATTACCACGACGCGCACGTGTCGCGCGACGCGGTGCTCAACCTCTTCAGCCTCGGCTACTGCTCGCTCGAGCACCGCAGCCTGGCCGAGCGGCTGTTCTTCGGCATCTGCTCCAAGGTGCTGAACATCATCCGCAAGCTCGACTACGTCCCCGACGAGTTCCACGGCCTGGAGTCGATGCTCTCCGACACGTACTTCTGCAACATGAGCATCTTCCAGTCGATCCCGGATTCCTGGGCGATCGACCAGTTATTTCCGATCATGCCCATCCACCGGCTGAACGAGGAGCCCAACTGCCGCGGCGTGCTGGCCGACATCACCTGCGACTCCGACGGCAAGATCGATCGCTTCATCGACCGCCGCGACGTCAAGAGCGTGCTGGAACTGCACCCCTACAACAACGAGGACTACTTCGTCGGCGCCTTCCTCGTCGGCGCGTACCAGGAGATCCTCGGCGACCTGCACAACCTGCTCGGCGACACCAACGCCGTCCACGTCACCATCAACGGCGGCGGGCAGTGGTCCATCGACGAAGTCATCGAGGGCGACACCGTCCACGAGGTCCTGCAATACGTCCAGTTCAACGCCGACGACCTCAAACGCTCGATGCGCAAGATGGTGGAGAAGGCCCTGCGCGAGAACAAGCTGAGCGTGGACGAGAGCCGCGTGCTGCTGAAGTTCTACGAGAACGGCCTGGAGGGCTACACCTATCTCGAGTAGCCGTGCTGCTCGATCGCGCCGCCCTTGCCCGCACGGCGCGCCATACGCCTCCGGCTTTGCGGGGGGCAATCGATGGCGACGCAGCTTGCCCGAGCTGCCGCGCACACGAGTCCGAGGCGCAACCGCCTCCGCCCCGGTTGTCCGCCGCTTGCCTCACGTCGCCGCGATGAAAATCCCTTTGCCCCCGCGGCGTCATTCACCGGAGCAGATCGGCTTCGGGGGGTGACGCTCCAAGGGAAGGGCTTTGCGATGATCCAGCCGCTCGAACGCCGCGCGCTGTTTGCCGCGCCCGGCATCGATCCGAACTTCGAACGCTTTACCGTCCTGCCACAGGATGACCTGCCCGACGGCAGCGCCGGGGGGCCGGTGCCGGGGTTGATCCAGCCGCTGGCCGAGGGGAAGTTTCTCACCGCCGGACTGGTGATGGCCAGCACCGACAACCCCGCCTTCCGCGTTGCCCGCTTCAACGAGGACGGGACGCTCGACGCGACCTTCAACAGCGACGGCCGCTCGCCCGTCATCACCGTTCCCGGCGCGGGCTCCGACGTGCGCGGCGTGGTGCAGTCCGACGGGAAGGTCGTGCTGGCGACGGCCACCGCCGAAGGCGTCGCCGTCGGTCGCTTCAACGCCGACGGCAGCATTGACACCACCTTCGGCGGCGGCGACGGCCTGGCCACCGCCGGCGGATTGGACATCAACCAGCCCAACCTCCTCGACGCCAACCCGCGCGTCGCGGTCACCACCGGCGGGCAGATCGTCGTGCTCCGCGGCGCCACCCGGCACACCACCCTCTTCGTCACCCGCTTTGAGTACGACGGCGATCTCGACCCGTCGTTCTCCGGAGACGGCCTGCTCGCCATCCGGCAGCCCGACGTCCTGCCCACGAACGAGACCGGCTCGGAGATCAGTGCCGTCGACGTCGCCCCCGTCGCGGGCAACAAGGTCCTGCTCCTCGCGCAGTTGGGCGATTACACGCAGGAGGGTCACCGCCCGGCCCTGATCCAACTGGCCGGCGACGGATCCTTCGACACCACCTTCGGCGGCGGCGATGGAAAGCTCCCGTTCTTCTTCCGCCCCGGCAGCGCCGGCAGCGATCCGGGCGCGATGCTCGTGCAGGATGACGGCAAGATCGTCGTTGGCGGGTACCAGGCTGGCGACGGCGGCGACAACGGCGACGGCGCCGCGCTCGCCCGCTTCAACGCCAACGGCACGCTTGACACTAGCTTCGGCACCGGCGGCGTCGGCATCGCCTTGACGCCGCGCGCCGTCGCCATTCGCGATCTGGCGATCGACCGCGACGGCCGGTTCGTCGTCCTCAACGGCGACTCCGGAAGCCTCGTGCGCTGGACCGCCGGCGGCGACCCCGACGCCACCTTCGGCGCCGGGGGGTACGCGGAGGCCGACCTCTCCGCCCCCGTCTTCGCCATTGACCAGGACAACCGGATCACCGGCCACTACGCCGGGCAGCTCACGCGGTACTTCAGCAGCCCGCAGGACCGGCCGGACGTCGAGCTCGGGTCGCTCGGCGTCCTGCTCATCACCGGTGAGGCGGGCGCCGCCGACAACACCATCACCGTTACCCGCTCCGGGGCGAACCTGGTCGTCACCCGCAACGGCGCCAGCACCACCTTTGCCGCCGCCGACGTGAAGGGGCTCGACGTGCACACGTTCGACGGCGACGACACCATCACCACCCCGCTAGGAGGCGTCTTCGTCCTCGGGAACGGCAACAACGCGCTGACGGTCGGCGACAGCCTCATGAAGGTCACCGCCGGCGACGGCAACGACACCCTCACCTCCGGCAACGGGCAGGTCGAGCTGATCGCCGGCGGCGGCGACGACCTGATCACCGTCGGCGACGGCCCCGTCGCCCAGCTCCTTGGCGGCGACGGCGACGACACCATCACCACCGGAAACGGCGACGACGAGGTGTACGGCCAGGCCGGCGCCGATGTCATCCGAACCGGGGGCGGAAACGACACGCTCTGGGGCGGCGTCGCGCACGACTTCGCCGGCGGCTTCATCGACCCCGCCGGCGGCGAAGCGGACGGCGGCAACCTCCTCGAAGGCGGCGACGGCAACGACGTCCTCATCGGCGCCGCCGGCCGCGACACGATCCGCGGCGGCGCGCAGCGCGACCTGCTCGTCGGCTTCGCCGGCTCCGACCTGCTCTCCGGCGGCGGCGGCAAAGACAAGATCGCCGGCCTCGGCGGCAACGACCGCATCTACGGCGGCGCGGGCGACGACCAGCTCTCCGGCGGCACCTACCACGACCGCATCTTCGGCGGCGGCGGCGACGACAAGATCAGCGGCGACCCTGGCCGCGACACGCTCGACGGCGGCGCTGGCGACGACCGCTTCTTCGCCGAGGACGGAGAGATTGACTCGATCGACGGCGGCGCCGGCGACAACGTCGCGGCGGCCTCGGACGAGGAGGACGACATCCTCAAGGCCACGCGAGCCGCCTGATGTGCGGAGGCCGACCCGTGCCGGCCGAGGGAAATGTGCGACTGGCAAACCAGAATGACGAAATCAGAATGACGAAAGAAGCAACCTCTCGTCATTCATCGTTCCGATTTGATTCGTTATTCTGACTTCGTCATTCGTCATTCGAACTTGATTCGTCGTTCTGATTTCGTCATTCGGCTTTACCTGAGGGATCTCGCCATGCTTCACCCGCTCGAACCCCGCCGCCTGTTCGCCGTCGCGCTCGATCCGACCTTCGGCGTCAACGGCCAGGTCAGCGACGCCATCCGCGCGGCGGTGCCGGGCGGGTTGCACGTGCAGATCGCTTTCGTCCACGAGCAGGGCGACGGCAAGCTCCTCGTCGGCGGCAGCGTCAGCCGGATGGATGATTCGCTGGTGCTCTGCGTCGCCCGTTACACGCCCGGCGGATTGCTCGACACCGGGTTCGGCGGCGGCGACGGGTTCTCGGCGCTGGTGCCGGTCGAGAACGCGGGCGCGGGCGTCGGGGGCGCGGTGCAGAGCGACGGCAAGATCCTCCTCGCCGCCAGCCGCGGCGCCGCCACCGCCGTCGCGAGGTTCAACGCCGACGGCTCGGTCGACACCGCTTACGGCGGCGGCGACGGGCTGGCGATCTCCCCGGAGGTCAACCCGGTCTCCGGCGGCCGCGCGCTAGAGGTGACCGGCGACGACAAGCTCGTCCTGATCGGCAACGGCGACGCGGGGCAGGTCCTCGTCGCCCGCCTGAACACCAGCGGCGCGCCCGACACCAGCTTCGACGCCGACGGCGTCGCGGCGGTGACCCTCGGCACCGGGCAGAACGTCACCGCGCGCGACGTGGAAGTGGATTCCGCGGGCAAGATCTTCATCGTCGGCGACGACGCCGGCGCCGACGACTCCTTCATCGTCCGCCTCGCCGCCAACGGCGCGCCCGATGCCGCGTTCGACGGCGATGGCATCCGCCGCTTCGACCTCAGCGACGCGCCCAGCGGCGACTTCACCACGGCCATCCTGCTCGACGGCACGAAGATGGTGGTCGGCGGTCAGGCGGGGCGCGAGTTCAACGCCAACCTCCCCCGCCGCTCCGCGATCGCGCGCTTCAACGCCGACGGCTCGTTCGACACCAGCTTCGGCGGCGGCGACGGCATCACGCTGCTGGCCAACAACGGCGGCGCGCTGCGCAACCTCGCCCGCGACGGCCAGGGACGCTACGTTGCCGCCCGCGGCGACACGGGACTGGTGCGCGTCACGAGCGCCGGCGCCGCCGACGCGACCTTCGCCCCCGGCGGCGACCTCGAGACCGGCATCCGGACCATCGGGCCGCTGGCGATCACCGCCGGCGACCGGATCGTCCTGGCCGACAGCAACAACGTCTACCGCTTCAGCGACGCGCCCCGCCCGGAGCTGGAGCTGGCCGAGAACGGCACGCTCTTCGTCACCAACTCCACCGGCAACAACACGATCACCATCGCCGCCTCCGGCAACAACGTCGTCGTCACCCGCAACGGCACGTCGACCAACTTCCCCGCCGCCAGCGTCCTCGGCCTGGACATCCTCACCGGTGGCGGCAACGACACGATCACCGTTACCGTCGACCGCCGCGCCACCGTCGTCCTCGGCGACGGCGTCAACGCGCTCACCCTCGGCGACGGCGATCACACCGTCACCGGCGGCGACGGCGCCGACGACATCACCGCCGGCGACGGCAAGGTGGAGCTCAACACCGCCGGCGGCGCCGACGAGGTGACCCTTGGCGCCGGCGACCACCGCGTCGACACCGGCGCCGGCAACGACACCGTCTCCGCCGGCGCCAGCGCCGGCCGAAGCGACTTCCTCGCCGGCGACGGCGACGATGTCGTCACCGTCACCGGCGGCGGCGAGAACGACATCAGCGGCGGCGCGGGCAACGACACCCTCACCGGCGGCGCGGGCGAAGACCGCCTCTTCGGCGGCGACGGCGACGACGAGCTGGCCGCGCTGGCCGGCGACGACCAACTCCTCGGCGGCGCGGGCAGCGACTCCCTTGCCGGCGGCGACGGCGACGACCAGATCTTCGCCTCCGAGTCCGGCACCACCGGCGGCCTCGGTGACGCGGCGGGCGCCAACGTCCTCGACGGCGGCGGCGGCAAGGACTACCTCGTCGGCGCCGCCGGCCGCGACACCCTCCTCGGCGGCGCGCAGGCCGACATCCTCCTCGGCAACGCCGGCTCCGACCTGCTCAGCGCCGGCGGGGGCAACGACAAGCTCGGCGGCGGCGGCGGCCCGGACCGCCTCTACGGCGGACCGGGCAAGGACCAGCTCGACGGCGGCAACCACGACGACCGCCTCTTCGGCCAGGGCGGCAACGACAAGCTCTATGGCGGCAAGGGCCTCGACACCCTCACCGGCGAGGCCGCCGACGACCTCTTCTTCACCCGCGACAACGCCGCCGACGAGATCGACGGCGGCAGCGGCAGCAACACGGCCGTGGAGTCCGACGCCAGCGACGACATCCTGAACGCGACGAAGATGGCGTGACCTCAGGCACACGCGCCGGCGCCGGAGCGTGCCCCGATCCGTCGGCGGGGAGATGCGGGATCGGCTGAGAGGCAAGCACGACGCGCGGGCGAGCCCTGATGCTGGAGCGATCGCGCGGGCGCGGCCCTTGAGGCGTGACGCGCACGCGGGCGGACCAGCTCGCCGCTTCAGCGTGCCGCACCCGCGAATCCCGCGCCGCCGCCGAGCCGCCGCCGCCACCACCAGCGGACCGCGACCAGGATCGCGACTCCCGCCGCCGGCGGCCCGAACAGCATCCGCGTGAGCGACCGCCGCAGCCGCGCCTCGCGCTGCCAGAAGTCGGGTGCGTCCGGTTTCACGCGCAGCGTCTCGTCCTGGATCAGCGCGCGCGTCATCGACGGGTTGTAGAGCACCGCGATCTTCGTGCCGACGGGAAACTGCCGCAGCAGGTCCGCGCGGTTGCGCGGCCGCGCCGCGCCGTCAGCCAGCGGCGGTACGAACCGCTCGCTCTCCCCCGCGATCGAACCTTGCAGCCAGTAGGACGTGCCGCGCTTGCCGCGCTCGTACGCCGCGGCGCTCACCAGGAACGTGGCCGGCCGGTAATTCGCCCGGTTGCGATGGATCGCCACCCGGTTCCACCACGGCAGCGCGAACAGCGCCGCCCAGATCAGCACGAGCACGACGACCACGAACAGCCCGCGCCCGCGCCCGAAGTGGTGCCCGCGCCCGAACTCGTGCCCGCGCGCCCCGCGGCGGCGCGGGTTCGGAGGCGTCTCGAACATCGGAGGGATCTGAGGCATCGCGCGCATCACATGGGTCGGGTCGCGTGCGTCGTGCGGGCCGCGGGTGGGGAGAGCGCGGCGGCCGCGCGCGTGTTCGTCGGCACCTCAACCAAATTAGATTGTGCCCTTGTAGTCCGGCGGGAGCAGCAGCACGGGGACGCGGGTGTTCTTGATCAACTCCACCGGCACGTTCCCGGCCAGCAGGCGGGCGAAGACGTTCTTGCCGGTCAGCCCCAGCACGATCAGCGTGACGTCGCGCTCGACGGCGGTGTTGAGCACCGCGCGGGCGATGTCGTCGCTGAACATGAGCAGCGTCTGGACGTTGACCCCGCGCTCCTCCAGCTTCTGCCGCAGCAGCGAGATGGCCGCCTCGCCGTCCTGCTGCTCCTGCTCGCGCATCTGCCCGCCGCTGGGGCGCGACACGTGCACGACCAGCACCTCCGCCGCCAGCCGCTTGGCCAGGTCCCCCAGCGGGTCGGCGATCCGCTCCGACGCCCACGGACTGCTCACCGCCACCATGATTCGACTCATCGCAGGTGTCGGTTAGACGCCAATGGGGCGGGGATGTCAATTGGCGAAAGGGGGCGGGCGAGGGGAGGGGAAGCAGGAAGTTTCAGGCAAAGTGAAGATGAGGGAAATGTCGAATCGCAAATGACGAATGTCGAAACAATACCCAAGGGTGGAAACGGGGAAATGAGTGAAACGGGAAGACCCGCGCGGGCGCGGCTGGCGGCGTGCGCTTAGGCCCTCTTCCGTCCCTCCGCGTTTTCCCCTTTTCGATTTCGCAGTCGTCTGGGCTTTCCCGCTCAGGATTCCGCGCTTCCCCCGCCCCCTTGATTATTTCCCGTTCCCGTTCAGTGTTGTTTCCACATTCCCCATTCGAGATTCGCTATTCGCTATTCGACATTCCTTCAGCCCGAGTCCAACGCCGCCCGCCACCCCCATCCGACCAGCCGCTCGCCCCGCCGGCCCGCGCGTCTCCCAGCCCGAACCGCGCACTTCAGGGCCCCGACGGTCCTGCTCGGGACCGAAACCGCGCGCATTAGATTTCGAACGGTACGTTTTAGAGCTTGAATCGTGCGGTTCGAGAGCTGAACGGTACGTTTCAGGACCTGAAACGTCCGTTTCAACATTCGAGCGGGATGTTTCAAGACCTGGAACGTGCGCTTCAGAGTTTGAACCGTACGTTTCGAGACCCGAACCGTACGTTTCCAGACCTGAAACGTACGTTTCAAAGCTTGAACGGTACGTTTGAGACTTCGACGCGCACGGTTTGAACGCCGAACCGCGCGTCCGATCCCTCCGCGCGCCCGCCGGCGACGCGCTTTCCACCCGCGCCACCGCCGACATTCCCGGCCGCGCCTCTGGCGGCCCTCCCGCCGCCGCTTTTATCACCCCCGCGGCCCGCGCCCGCCCCTGCGCCGGCCGGTGCGCCGCCAAAGTCGCCAAGAGCGGCGATATGGCGGGATCGACGCCCAACATTCCGCCGAACAGGCGGGGGACTGGCTGCGGGATCGATTATCGCCGCCGCCGCCGCGCTTTTGATCGCGTCGCCTGCCCGGTCGCTCCGGTCGCTCCACGCCCGCGCCTACAGCACCACGCCCTGGCGGCCGATGTTGCTGTCGATGAGCCAGTAGTCGTCGCCGTTGATCTTCCCGCTGTAGTCGAAGTCGCCGTTCCACCACCCCCACGCCCCCGGCGTCCCCGCCGCGGCACCAATGTGGGAGTCGATGACGAAGTAGTCGTCGCCATCGATCCTGCCGTTCAGGTCCGCGTCGCCGGCGTAGGTGTACTTGATCAGCACGGACGTCGCGTCGACCACGTGACCGTTCCACAGCGCCGTCTGCGTCCCGTTGAGCCCCAGCACGCGCGACGCCTCGGCGGCGCCGACCATGGCCGCGGCATCGCCCGCCGGCGAAGCGGACCACGGGGGAGGGCCCATGATGCGACCGGCGTCCCACGGCACCCCCCAGAGGCCCGTCCGGATGTGCCCGCTGATGCCGGTATACGTGGACCCGTCCCACGCGCCCAGCGGGCTGTCACCAGCGTAGTCCACCAGCAGGGCGTGGCTCCCGAGCCTAAGGGTGCCGCTCTCCACGCGCAGATCGGTGCAGCTCACCGTCGCGTCGAGGCGAACCTGCGAGTTCGCGGTGAGGCGGAGCCGGTTCAAGTGCTGCGGGACCTGCACGTACGCCTCGGTGGCGCTGAAGTTCAGGTTGATCCCGTTCAGGTCCTCGGTCACCCATGCCCAGTTGGCGCTGATGGTGAGGGTCTCGAAGCCGGAGTAGGACTGGTTGCCGAGCGTGCCGGCACCGGCATAGATGGCGTAGCCGGTCCGGGCGTAGATCTCGTCCTGCCCGCTCCCGCCAATCGCCACCACGGCGGGCAGCAGGTCTACGTGGTTCATCGCGATGCGGTCGTCGCCGCCCCCGCCACTCACCGTGACGGCGTTGCCGCCGAGCTTGGTCTGCTCGATCGTGTACGTAACGGGCGGCTGACCGGCAAGCGTCTCGACGACCTGCAACTGCCCCGGCCAGCCCCCGATCAGCTCAAGGTCGAACGCGTCGTCCCCGCCCGAGCCGTCGAAGCGCAGCGGGAAGTTCCCGAAGTTCTGCGCCCACGCCCCATCGTTGTTGAACGCCTCGGAAATCAGCGTTTGACCTTGCGGCGTGACCACGGACAGGTTGTCGAAGATCGCGCGGTTCCCGTTGGCGCCGAAGCCGATGCCGCCGGTCGCGAAAGTGGAGTCGGCGGCGCTGGCCAGCAGCACCCCGTTCCGGAAGGCGCGGATCACGCTGCCCTCGCGCACCAGCCGCAACTGGTAAGTGGTGCCGGGCACGATCATCGCGGGGATGTCGGCCAGCTCGACGCTCTGGCCGTTCAGCACGCGGAAGATCCCGCTGGTGCCGGCGTCGTTGTTCTGGTTGGAGCTGAAGAAGTAGTAGTTCCCCGGGCTCTGATAGCCGAAGATGACCGCCAGGCCGTTCCACACCCCCGGCTGCGGCGCCGGCGAGGTGGCGTCGACGCGGAGGTCGAAGTCTCCGGAGATCGAGCGCGTGTGGACGGCGCGGTTGTTCAGGTGCGCGGTGCTCGCCGTGGCCGGCGCGGTGATCTGGAACGCCCCGCCGGAGACGCCCCAGGTACCGTCGATGATGGTGAAGTTCCCCGCCCCCGGGAGGGTTGGGGTCAGCACGGCGGCCGAGGTGCGGACGTGATCCGCCGGCAGGACCTGCCGGACGTGATGGGTCCCATCGGCGAGGCCGCCGAACCGGTAGGAGCCGTCGGTGCCGCTGACGGTCGACGGCTCGCCCGCGTCGCGCACGCCGTCCTTGTCCGAATCGATCCAGACCGTCACGCCCGGCAGCGCCGGCTCGTGGAAGCCGTAAGCGCCGTCGCCGTCGCGATCGGTGAAGACGAACCCTTCGACGACGTTGCCGGGGGGGGCGTTCACCGTCCAACTCTCGCTCGCACCCGTCTCCAGCAGGTTGCCGTCGCTGTCGCCGATGCCGGCGTATGACGGGTTCAGCGTGAGCAGGTAGCTGCCCGATCGGCCGGTCAGGGCCGCCAGGTTGCCGAGCGTATAGTGCGCACCGGAGTGCGCGTTGAGCGTAGCGAAGTCCAGGTCGACCGCGACGCCGTCACGGGTCAGTGTCAGGTCTGACTTGCTGAACCCTGTAACGGCCTCACTGAAGACGAAGTCGATCCCCGCCACCGCACCCGTGCGCGGGTCCGGGGTGACGTCGACGATGTCCACTGTCGGCGGGGGATCCGGCGCGCGGAGCGTGAACTCAAACCAATTGAAATTGGCGATAAAGCCGTCAGAGGAGGCCGCATCGAACCGCACCCTCAGGAGGTGCTCGCCTGGCGGGAGCGTAACGCCAGCCGTGACGAGGGTGCTCCAGGCGTTCCACCCGCCGGTATCGGGAACCGGCAGCACCGCGGTGATCGGTAAGCCATTGAGTTCGAAGTAAAAAGCTCCACCGGCCGCAGGTGCCGCAAGCCGCGTCCGCAAGTCGTACGCCCCGCCGACCGGGATGGTGACGGTGTACGCCAGCCATTCGCCCGCTGATGTCCAGCCGACGTTGAAGCCCCCGCCCTCTGGGTCGCTGGTGGCGCTGATATCGACGCCCTCAGGGCGGTACGCACCCCCCTGATTGACGCTGTCAAGATCACGATAACCGCTTTCGGGGCCGCTAACGTCGAAACCCTCCGCCTCGATGCGGCCCGGCAGCGGCGGCGGGACGGCGACCTTTGTCCCCGCAGCCAAGCGGATATTCCCGATTAGGAAGTCGGCGGCGGTGGGGACGGCCGAAGCGACGATGAACGAGAGATTGACAGATTGTCCTGCGTAATCGCCGAACGGCAAACTGATCGTGCTGTTCTCGACCGGCTGTGCGCCCAGGGCCAACTGGCCCAGGACGGCGCCGTTCACCGCAATGTCCATGACATCGTCATTTCCCGGGTTCGCCACGCTCAGGTCGAAGACGAGCATCTGCGCCCCGGCCGGCACTTCCACCGGAAACGAAGCGTGAATGTCGTACGGTGACCCCGCGGGCGTGTCCAGAGCCGCGCCGGTTCCGGCGGCGAGCGATTCCTGGTTCCCTCGGGCGCCCGGCAAGACCGGCCTGATGAACCGCCAGACGTTGCCGGCGGCGTCACTTACTGTTTCTACTACGACGTTCTTGCCTGCGACCAACCCGGACGACGTGTACTGCCAAACGCTAACGGCCGCCTCGGCAAATGCATGCACCACGGTCGTTGTGGCATCGATGGCTTTGGTCTTGATCGTTACCGCTCCGTCACGTCCGAACTGGTACACCTTGGCCGTTCCGTCGGGAAGGGCGGCCAGGAAGAACACGATGTCCTCCCCTTCGGGAATAACTTGTGCGGCAGTTGCCAGCGTGCCTACCGCCCAGGATTGGGCCTTCTGCTCCAAAAATAAGGCTTGTTTGGCCACGAACGGAACCTCTTCGAAATCTCCGCGGGACTTCTCGGTCCAAAGTCCACCATTGGGATGTTCGGTGATGCCCCCGTTCATGTACGCTGACTTAAAGAAGCCCCACGGGTGTCCGTAGTTGCCCGAGCGGAAATTCCCCGCGGTTTCTGCAAAGCGGTGTGGCACATCGACATGACCATTAGTAGGGGTCCCGTAGCTGCTGTTGAGTTCATAGTTGGTGATGTTCGACCGGTTAAGTATCGGGAGTCCGAAGCCCGCGGGCAGGTTAAGCGTCAGCTGGCCGCCCGTCAGCAACAATCCAGTTAAAGTCCCTGTTTCTAAGCTGCTCTGAATCACCGGCAGGTAGTAGTTTTCGATGTGCTGCACGGCCGATTCCGCCTGCAGGACGGCAGTGTATGATGCCGTCTGCGCAGGCGCGTCCAGCGCCGTCAACTGTTTGACACGCTGACCAGTCTTGAACTTGAGCCGCTTAGCCAGACCCGCCATGAAACCGGCGCCGTTGCTGTGGCCGATCAACGCTAATGTCCCGGGCTGGGCATCCGTACTGGCGAGTCGTTCTCCTAGGATTTCCCCGGCGGCTATACCATAGTTTGCCGAATCTCGAGCGTCCTTAAGCCCATCCTTAAGTATGTCCTTCCACCATGCCGGCTCGTGATTTGGGTCCGAGGCGAACGACCAGTCGACGGCGAGAAGGTTGTACTCCCAAGACTTGTAGCTGCTGGCAAAATGCCGAGCGAAGTCGTGGATGTAGTCGTCGCCCGATGGGGCGAAGCCGGCATTCCAGCCGTGCGTGAGCAGAATCGTGTCTTGCTCCCAGAAATTGGGCTCCAAGCCGCTGGGCTCCGCAAGGTTCGAAACCAAAACCCAGGAGTCGTAGACGAAGTCGTAGTTGTAGACCTTCATCGCCCCGGTCGATACTGGTGTCGTCGCCGGCGTGGGGGCGGTCGGGACGGGCGTCTGCTGGCTCGCCTGGGTGACTGTCGCCGACGCCGGCGAGGATGGTAGCGAGCGGACACTCCCCGCTTCTGCAAGCACCCGGTAGTAGTACGTGGCGCTC
Source organism: Tepidisphaeraceae bacterium (assembly GCA_035634055.1). Lineage (GTDB taxonomy): Bacteria > Planctomycetota > Phycisphaerae > Tepidisphaerales > Tepidisphaeraceae > JAICTV01. The sequence continues at coordinate 68,193 of DASQDR010000055.1, forward strand.
GGACTGCTGACCGGTCCATCATCGGTAAACCCTGTCGCGCCGGCGTCCGCCGTGCCGATCGTGCTGTAGGTCCCGGTGGCCGAGAGCGACCGCTTCACGATATAGCTGGCGCCCGCGGTGGTGATGGTCCAGCTGACGCGCACGGCTTTGGACGTGAGCACCTGTGCCGACACGTTTGAGGGCGGCGGGGGGACGGCGAGCGCGCTGGTGTGAGCCGACGTCGGCGCGGACGCCGGAGACTCGCCTCCTGCGCCCGTTGCGCTGACGACGTAGTAGTAGGTCGTGTTCGGCTGGACTCCGCTGTCCGTCCACTGCCGCGCGCTGCCGGAGTAGACAAGATTCGTCCATGGCCCCGATCCCGAGGTCGAGCGGTACAGCCTGTAGGCGGTGGCACCGGCAACGCTGTTCCAGGCGAGGTTGATAGAAGTCGAGCCAGTGGCGGTGGCATTCAAGCCCGCTGGCGTTCCCGGGGGTGCCGCCGTTGAGTACGTAAAGTACAGCCGAGCGGAGTGCGTACCCCACCCCGCCGCGTTGTACGCGTTCAGGTTCCACCGGAATTCTCCACCCTCGTCGAGATATCCTGGCGGCAACTGAAATGTGGTGGCAGTTCCGGCGATGTTCAAGCCGTTCGCCCGTGAGCTGAACACCAGTGAATACGTCCCGTCGGCTTGTCGACGACTGACGTACACACCGAACCCATCCACGTTCGACATGGCGGCCCATTGCATGGTGGGCGTCGCGGTTGCGATGGTCTGCCCCGGCAGGGTGTCGAACCCTGGCGACATCGGCGACGGGGCCGGCGGTATTTGGACAGGATCCGCGTTCACGATCCTGAACGTTCCGTTCGTGGCGTCCTCGGCAACGACCGCTGCGTTGGAATCGATCGCGCGCACTAGGACCATCGCATCATTGGTGACTTGGCTGCTGGTGGGCGTGTAGGTGGTAGACGTCGCGGAGGCGCCCGCGACGGCGCGGATATGGGTGTAGCTGCCGCCGTTGTTGGTGGACAGGTACACCGAATAACCGTAAATGCTGCTGGTGCTGCCGCTAACCGACCAGCTGATCGTTTGGCTCGTGCCGACCTGCCACGTCGCGCTCACCCCAGGGCTAGCGACGCTGACGGTGGGCGCGAGATTTGAAATCGTGAAGCTGTCGTTGCTGGTATCGCTACCGATGACGTTCGAATTCGAATCAATGGCTTCGATCTTGATCCGTGCCGCCGCGGTCGCTTGCGCGGTCGTCGGCGTATAGCTGAAAGACCGGGTTGAGGAAAAGGCCGTCCCGCCGATGCCTGTGTAGCTGCTTCCGTTGTTGGTCGAGAGATAGTACAGGAAGCCGTAGATGCTGCTGGTGTCACCGCTGACTGACCAGCTTACGGTCTGGCTTGCACCCACCTGCCAGCCCTCTCCGCCGTTTGGACTGGTCACGCTGATCGTCGGCTGAGGCGCTACATAGGTGTAGCCGTTGTTTGAAGTCGCTGTCCCGCCGGGAGTGGTTACGCTGACGTTGACGGCGCTAGCGGCGCGCGCAGGAGCTGTGGCTTGCAGCTTGCCTGTGCTGGTGTTGTACCCAAAACTCGCCGCTGTTCCCCCAAACGTGACGGACGAGGCGAACTGCAGGTTCGTCCCCTCAATGGTGACGGTATTACCGCCGGCAGTGGAGCCGCTGTTCGGTGAGATGCTGGTGATGGCGGGAGCGGGGATATTGGCCGTGACACTCACATCGTCGATACGAAAAGTCGTGGTATTGCTCGCGTTGCTCGCTCCGAGGAACCGGACACGAACGTTTTGACCTCGGTAGTCGCGAGTGCCCGAGATCAAGTTGATCACGACCGGTTGGTATGAACCGAAGCTGAACTCGTCCAAGTTGCTGAAGAGGGCCACGCCCTCAAGACTGCCGTCCTGCCGCACGATGTTGACGTTGAGCGTGTCAAACTGCTGCGTTGAGGTCGTCTCGTTCGAGGAGATGTTCACGTAGAAGGTAAGTGACGCACTCGCCGCGTTGCTCGGTACGGAAAAGCTGCCTGACGTGATGGAGCCGTTAGCGAAGTTCTTCGCGACCCCGGCGGCCGATACACCACCAGCGGCGTACCCCGACGGGCTGCGATAGCCATTGAACCCAGTGCCACTACCCGCCCAAAAATCGCCGGTCGTCGTCCACGGCGACACGCCCGAATCGAAGCTGCCGTTCAACACTAGTTCCTGCACTGCCAGCATCACCCGCCGCTCCAGCGGCTCCGCGAATGTGCGCGGCTGGTGGTGATTTCGACGTGCGTGGTGCTTCGGCGACCGACGACCCTTCCGCCCGCGCGCAGCCATGACCGCCTCCCTTGCAGTCCAGACGCGCTGCGATGCGGCCCCGGTCCCGGAAAGAATTGACCTCACGCCCTGGAAGAAATGCCGGCGGGAGTGTGGCCGGGGGGCGAGGGAAAATCAACTGAATTCATACTACCTGTTCAGGGTAGTCGAAAACCTTGGGGCAGATCGGCAGCTGCGCTGGCGGCCGGCGCCGAAGCGTGAGCGGCGTAGGATGGGCGGTTGCCGCGATGAGGACGAGGGCCCGGAGCCGGGGGCGTGCAGTTCCCGCCGCGGAACCGCGGAGCCTGTGACGTCGTCTTTGATCGACCACTTTCTCTACCGCAATAACGAGCCGAGCTTCCGTAAGCGCCGTGCGCGGCGCGCGCTGACTCCGCGTCGCCGGCGTAGGTGTACATGACCAGCACGTCGGAGGCGGCCAGGCCGGTGGCGCCGCCGAAGCTGCTCTTGCCGACGTCGCCGGCGGTGGCGACGCCGAGGGCGGTGAGGCCGGCGACCGCGTCCGGGCGCGAGGTGTTGACGCCCGCGCCGTTCCACGCGCCGTTCCACGCGCCGCCGTTGCGGCCGGAGGCGACCAGGTCGCGCACCGCGGCGAGCGAGTGCCCCGACACCACGAGCTTGTTGTCGGCCAAATCGAGCGCGCCGCCGGTGGCGACGCTGACGCTCTGCACCGCCGCGAGCTTCTGCCCGCCCGGCGCCATCGCCGTTGTGCCTTCGCCCACCTGAAGCGATCCCGCGCGGCCGAGGACGCTGCCGGCGAGGGCGACGACGCCGGCGGTGTTCAGCACGGCGCCCGCGGACATGTTGATCGTCCCGCTGACCGCGCAGTCGATCAGGTTGATCCGCCCGGCGTTGGCCAGCGCGGGCCCGACGGTGGCCGCGCCCGTGGATGTGATGGACCCGGCGGTGAGGTCGAGCGCGAAGGCGCTGGTGAGGGTACCGCTGGTGAGCGATCCGCCGCCCAACACCAGCGTCGTCGACGGATTGAACGTGGTAGCGCCGGCCACCGTCGCCGTCCCGCCCCCGAGGTTGAGCGTGCCCGAGACGTCGAGGCTCCCGTTTGAAAGGGTGCCGCCGTTTACGTTCAGCGTCCCGCCGCTGTTGACGGTCGTTGCGCCGGGGATGGAGAGCGATCCGGCGGTGGACGAGACGGTGCCGCTGACGGCGAGGTTCGCCGTGGCGAACGCGCCGCCGGCGAGGGTCATCGACGCGCCGCTTGCCATGTTGGTCGTGCCCGACACGCCCAGCGCCTTACCGGCGTCGAGTGTCAGCGGGCTGGGGATCAGCCCGGGGCCACCGACGGTGAGGTCCGAGTTCGTGAGGTTGATGGTCCCGCTGTTCCAGTTGATCGACGCGTTGCCGTTGTCGAGCAGGTTGGGGACGTTCAGCGTCCCGCCGTTCATGTTGACGGTGCCGCGGGCGAGCGACGCGGTTCCGGTGACCGTGAGGGTGCCGCCGGCGCTGAGATTCATGATGCCCGTGCCTCCTGATAAAGGAAGTGGCGGCTGGTTCGGTACCTGGAAGGATCCGTCTTGATTGTTGCCCAGCGTGAGCAGCGGCGTGGTCAGCACCGAACCGCTGCCAATGGTGACTGTGCTGACCTGTGTCGAGCCGATGTTCTGCAGGTGCCCGACGCGCAGCGCGCCGCTGCCGGAGAGGGTGAGGTCGCTGCCCGCGGTCAGGTTCAGCTTCCCGTTCGTGGCGACGACCTGCACCTCGCGGGTGCTCGTCGTGTCGAGCCCGTTGTTCAGGTTCAGCGTGGCGCGGTTGACGGTCAGCGTCGCGGCGGCGCTGGGGACGAACGAGCCCGCGTTCACGTTGATCGTCGCTCCCCCGCCGGGTGAACGTCCCGGCGGACAGATCGAAGCCGCCGCTGGCAGTCCAGACGGCGCCGGACGTGACGCTAAGACTCCCGGCGGAGTAAGCCTTAACGGCTCCGGTGGTCGTCAGGACCGCGCTGCTCCCGACGCTGAGCGAACCGGCCGCGCCGGCGCCGCCGGCGGTGCTGCCGCCGATGCCGACTTCCCCGGCGACCGTGACGGAGGTGCCCGCGCCGCTGAAGGTGACGGACGATGTCGATCGCCGGCCGTGCCGTGACCGACGTTCAGCTTCGGAAGCGAGAGCGTCGTGGCAGCGTTGACGTTCAGCGTGCCGCCGGACCTGACGCCGATTGGCGGTACCATTAGCGTCCCGCCACTGACGTTGACGCTGCCGCCGGCGTTGACGTTCAGCCCGCCGGCCATAATCTCGAGCGTCCTGCCGGCTCCCAGGGTCCACGTCGGCCCGAGCCCCGCCGCCGCCGCGTTGTCGACCTCGAGGGCGCCGCCCGTGAGGCGCAGGGTGCCCGAAGACCAGTTGCCCAGGAAGCGCGCGGCGTTGCCGTCGAGATGGATGGACCCGTGCTGACGGTGCCGCCGCTGAGGACGAGGCCGTCGACGCCCGAGCCGGTGTTCCACACGTTCAGCGTCTCGCCCACGGCCAGGGTGCCGCCGGAGTTCACCGTGAGCGACGCGAGCCCGCCGGCCCCCCCGCCGTACCCGCCGACGAACAAGCTGTAAGTGTTCTGCCAGTGCCCCGAGACGCCGACGCTGGCGTTGCCTCCGGGATGGGCGGCGATCTCCGTGTGGGTACTGAAAACCGCACCGCCCGTGCCGACAGTGAACGAAGCCCTCCCTTCGGGCGCGGAGGGGCCGATGAGCAGGGCGCCGCCGCCCAGAAGCGTGACCTGACCCGCGGCGCCGACGGTCAGGTCGCCGGTGCTTGTGAAACTGCCGCCGTTGACGATCATTTCGCCGCTGCTGCCGGTGCCGATGCTGGCCGTGCCGGTCATGACCGAGCCACTCACGCCGACGCTCAGGGTGGCGTTCTCGCCCGCAGCGTGCGCAACGCGGACCCGGCCGACGCTGACGGGAACCGTCACGGTCAGGTACGCCAGGCCGCCCGCCACGGCGTTGTTACCCGTGACGGCCAAGTTGCCGCTGGCCGTGAGGCTGCCGGCGCCGTTGAAGCTCACGTCGCCACGGCTGGCGGTGATCGCCTGAACCACCGCGGGTGAGATGGCCCCGACGGCATACGAGGCGTTCAGACCGAAGATGACCTCCTCCGCGCTTTTGGGGGACGCCGACGTGGCTCCAGTTGCTGGCAGCTTGAAACGATCCGCCGACGGAAGATGCCCACCACCGGCGCGAACGTCAGCTCGAGGCGAGCGGTGTGGAATCCACCGGTGCCGCTGAACAGGAACTGATTCGCGGTCCCGGCGATGGACGTGACGAAGCCGCCCGTGGCGAAGGTTGACCCGCGCGCGGCATTGATCGCGGCCAGTGCGGTCGAGTTCAGCGGGACCTGAACCAGCGTGCCGTTGTCGGCCGCCGAGACCGTGCGCGACCCGTAGCTCGTGCCGCTTTTCAAGTCGTTGTGGATGGCGACCAGATCGGTACCGCCGGCCCGAAGGCTGGTGACGGGCGTGCTGACGTCGAAGAGGGTGTAGGTCTCGGTGGTGTCCCCCCCGTATCCCTCTTTGTCGGAGCTGGAGGGATCGTTGGCGGGATTCCACGCGGAGAAAGTTGCGCCAATGGCGGCCCGTGGGAACGACGGGATGTTGAAGGCGAACCAATTCGCATACTCAACTTGGCTGCCGTGGCCAACGAAGTAGTTGTCGTTCTCTGACTCGTGATAGCCGGTGTGGTTATACCAACCGCGGTCGAGCGCGTTGACGTACGCCTGCGCGGCTGCCTCGCGAACGAAGGCGCTTGTGAAGGCCGTGGCCACCGCTGCTGAAAGGATCCGCGCGCTCCGGCGCCACGCGCGCGTCGGCGCGCTCCCATCCGATTTCCGCATCAGCTTGTCCCTTTCAAGAGTTGGGTAATGATGAAAGTGTCGCCGCGGGCGAGGCCGGGCGCGGAGGAGCGGGGCGCCGCCGTTGCCGCGGCGGCCGCCAGGAGGGTCCGGCGATCAAGGGTACCGTCCTTCGCCACGACCTCGTCGATGAGGGGACGCGGCCGGGAGATCATAGTGAACGGCGTGCGGTACCCGGCGTACGGGCGGTCCGGTGCCGCATACGTTGACGTTTCGGTGGAGGTGGTTGACCTGCGCACGAGCCGGTTGCTCGCCACCAAGTACATCCGCGTCAGGCGCCACGCCGAAACGCCCTTGGCCACCGGGTCGGCGCCGGCGCTGCACGAGCGGGAAATGTTCGACGGGTGTTACGACCTGGTCGTGGCGCGGTTCAAGAAGATGGTTGGGCCCTACACCGAGATTATCCCCGTGAAGCTGGCCAAGGTGAAAGAGGTCCCGCAGAACGACGTCGGGATCGCCCAGTTCCAGGCGAAGAACTATGACCTGGCCGCAAGACAGTTTCACGAGGCGCTGGGGACGGCGAAGAC
>DASQDR010000056.1:0-31584 GCA_035634055.1 Tepidisphaeraceae bacterium
GGTGTCGATGTGCAGCGATGGTTGATCTTCTGCCATGGGAGCAGATTCTAGACCGATCCCCGCCGCGGGGCCATTGGTCAGTTGTTGGGACGCCTCAGCCACGGATGGAATCCGCGGATGAACGCGGATAAGCCGTAGATCCTGCGCGGTGACGAAGGCCTTCAGCTCTGGTCGCCACCGACAGCGTTCGGCCGTCACTTCTCATGAGCGACCGATGGGGCACGGATGGGCACCGATGCAGCCGGGACGGCCCTGCTGCGAGCGGGCGAAAAAGGCAGTTCAATCGCGACGGCGCAAGAAGAAGGTTTGGCCCACGAATGGACTCGAGGGGGCACGAATCAGAGCAGGCGGAGCAGGCGGAGCAGGCGGAAAGCGACGCCCGTGCCGACCCGCCGACCTCGGCACTCGTGACCGTTCCTGCCCGGTTGCCTCGGTGGGAGGCGCGGATGGCCGATCGACTGGCGCTGGCGTACACGCTCCGCACCCGTGGCCGCCAGCGGAGGAAGGCGGCCGAGGCCGGGCGCGAAACCGCGGCTGCCGCGGGCGACCCGGTAAATCGCCCCCATTGTTACGGATTACGTTCCTGACCTCCTGACCCCTTTGATCCCTGACCCCTTTGATCCCCGCGGAACCGACACATCGAGGCCGCGTCCCCTCGGTACGAAAATATTCTGCACGGTTACGAATTATGGCTTGAACGTACGCCTGAGCCCGTTATTTTGTGTGGGCGACCGGTACGCATGCGGGCTGAAGATGCGGCGACCGTTGAAGGGCGCGGATCCCTCACCGAGTGGAAGGGGCTATAAAATTTCATCCGTTGATCAGTCTGGCCGGCCGAAAGTGCAGTCGTCGGTTCGCCGAAGGTCAGCGGGTCTTCGCTCCGCTGCGCGCACGACGCTCGAATCGCTGGAGCGCCGGCGGCTGTTGACCGCCATCTCCGCCGATTTCGTGGACGGCGCTGGATCCGTCCTGCCGGACCAGTACCCCGGCACCGCCGACCTCGGATGGTCGGGGCCTTGGACGACCTTCGCGAGCAATGCCTCGTTCGCGCCGTCGCCTTTCGTCGATTCGAACTTGCCGCTGAACGACGGCGGTGATCACCTGAGCGCCGGGTTCGTCATCCCGGGCGGCAACAGCAACGGCACCGTGATTGCCGCTCGCGGATATTCATCGACGGGTAACGTGGCGACCGACGCGGTCCATCAGATTCGGTTTGATTATCGGGTGGACGGAACGCTCGCCACGTTCGTCGATTCGAACGATAAGGTGCTGATCTTTGGCGACACCGCCGCGCGAAGCTCACAGGGGAACACCACCACGTGGGCGATCGAGGCGAGGGGAACCAACGCCGGCAGCGTGCCTGCTCGCACGTGGTCCTTCCAGGACGGCGTTTCCCGCGTGAGCAGCGGCGTTCCGCTCGTCAGTGGCACCGTCTACACGTTCACGCTGCTGCTCGATCCGGCGGCGAAGACTTACGTCGCCACCGTGAGCGACGGTCAGGCGGGGGCCGGTCACACGTACACCTCCGGCACGTTGGATTTCCGCTCCAACTCTCAGTCGAGCAGCTTCCTGCACTTCGGCATGTCCGGCAGTCCGACCGGTGAGTCCAACGCGTTCTCGCTCGATTCGCTGCGCGTGACGCCGCCGCCGCCCGCCGCTCCGGCAAGCGCGTCCGCCGCGGCCCCGGTCCCGAGCCGAGTGGAAATCACCTGGGCCGACACATCGTCCAGCGAGACCGGCTTCCGGATCCAGCGCTCGACCGATCAGGTTGCGTGGGAGCCGGTGGGCACGACGTTGCCGGGCGCGGCCACCACGATGGACGTCGCCCTTGACGCTGGCGTGCACTACTACTACCGCGTCGCCTCGGTCAACGAGGGGGGCGCATCCGCCTGGGTCACCGCGGAGGTGACGACGCCTGCAACGCCGCCGGCCGCGCGCGGCGCGAACGACCCGATCTCCATAACCGTCGTGAACCCGCAGCAGTACAACATCGTGAACGGGGTGGTCGAGGTGCCGCGCGGGCAATCGCTCCACGTCAACGCGATCGCAAACGAGGTGGTGCAGGGAGATCTGGCGCGCTCAGACATCGCGTGGGACTTCGGCGACTACGCCAACGCCGCGGCCAAGACGCTGAACCCGGGGGCGCAGTACAACGTCCTGCCGGGGTTCAACGCCGCCCACGTGTATGACACGCTCAGCCCCACCGGCACCACGTACAAGGTCGCGCTGACGATCAAGGACAAGACCGGGCAGACGTGGACGGCCGAGCAGCAGGTGCGCGTTGTCGCGAATGCGCGTGACCCCAGTTCCCGGGTGATCTACGTTGGTCAGAATGGCAACCCGAGCGGGCTCGGCAACCTTCCTGCCGAGCCGGTGAGCTGGGAGCGCGCGCAGGTGCGCCTGCTCACCCTTGGCGACAACTCGCGCGTGCTCTTCCGCCGTGGCGACACGATTCGTGCCGCGACAAACTTGGACCCGAACGCACGCAAGACTTGGAGTTTCCGACTGAACAATGTGCTTTTCAGCGACTACGAGGACGCGGCGCGTCCGAGCTCCGCGCTGCCGGTGATCCTGCTTCCGGCCAGCGCCACCGCCGACACCTCCGTATTTCACTCGACTCGCGACGCGACCAGTGGCGTCAGTTCCACGAACGTGCGCATCGAGAATCTCGATGTGCGCGCCGAGGCGGCGGGCAACGTCGACGGCGTCGCGATCCAGCCTGCCGGACGGAACATGGTTCTTTACAATCTCACGTTGGAGAACATGCGCGATGGGATCAAGAACACGACGTCCGACAATACGGTAGACCCGGTAACCCTCAACAACGGCTTGCTGGTGATGAAGTGCGATACCGGCTTTACCGGCACGCAACCCGTCAATGAGCCCAAGCCTGTTGCCGACTACTTTTACTACGCCAAGGGCAACGAGATCGCCTTGCTCGGCAACACCTCCGGTGATTCGATCTACCAACACAACACGCGCATGTTGTTCATGACCGGCTCCCTGCTGTACGACAATGACCTGAGCAACCCTAAGTCCCAGTCGAACGGCGACTTCAACACGCTGCGCTTCAACGAGGGACGCTACGCATGGTGGGGACGAAACACCCTGCGCGGCGGGGGCATGACCGTCGGGCGCTACGTCGGCGCGCCGGCCGAATGGCTGATGCGCAATGTCGTGATCGAGCGCAACAAGCAACTGGTAACGTGGGCGACGGCCGCCGGTAGCTTCACCGATACGGTGCGTGACTCGAGTCTCGAGCGCTTGATGGTCGGCGAGAACGCCGCCCACGTGGTGGTTCGAAATAACTACCTCGAGAGCTACGATCAACCGGTGATGAGAGTCACGGTCAACGCCAGCGACGTCCAGATCGCCAGCAACACAGGTGTGACGTCCGGTCCGGAGCACAAGGGCGCCTTTTTGGAGACCAACGCGGGCGTCAGCCTTGTTATCCTTCGCAACAATCTCTACCTGGCACCCGACGTGGTGGCGAACACGGGAGGGACCGGGTACGCCGTTAACTCGGCCAATGGCAACTTGGGCGAGTTCTCCGATATCGGCGGCAACTTCTGGAGCGTCACGGCAACGCCGCGGACCAGTTCCGTCTTTCGCGCCGGCGCCAGCGCGTTCGGGCTGGCCACGTGGAATGGCAAGTCGGTCGTCGGCACCGATTTTCCCGACCCCGCGGGAACCTTCGCGGGCGCGGTGACGCTCGATTCGTCTTACAGGCCGACGTCCGACGTGGTGGAGGTGGCCGGGCAGTTCCCCGCTTCGGGCATCTTCACCGACATCACGGGTGCGCTTCGCCCCCAGTCCGGCGCCTGGACCGCCGGGGCGGTCGAGCGCAATCCGGCGGGCGCGGCCGAGTACAACGGGCTGGACATCGGTGCCCAAGCGTCGGGAGGGTCCACTTCTCCCGTGGCGGGCGGGTACAACCTGGTGGCGGCCAGCCACGACATCTCGGGGACCGGCGACAGCTTTCACTTTGGCTACAAGCATCTCAGCGGTGACTTCGACCTCAAGGTCCAGGTGACGGCGATGACGGGGCAATCGGTGCACGCCACCGCCAAGGCCGGACTGATGGTCCGCGCCTCGGCCGCCTCGAACAGCATGCACGTGATGGCCGCCGTCACGCCCAGCGGCTTCAAGTTCGTCCATCGCGACAGTACCGGGGCGGGCACGTCGATCGACACGACCGGCACCGTCACGTTTCCGAATGCCTGGGTGCGGCTCAAGCGCGCCGGGAGCTTGTTCGTCGCCTACTACAGCACCAACGGCGACGATTGGACCGATTTCGGCCGCGTGAGCCTGCCCGCGATGCCTTCCACCGACGCGCTGTTTGGGATGGCGGCGGCGAGCAACAACAGCGGCAGTCAGACCCTGGCAGCCCAGTTCCGCAACCTCGCCGATGGGGCGGGGTCGTTCGGAAACCTCACCATCAAGCGCTTCACCGGCGCCGACACCCTCTCGCTGGGCACGAGTGGCTCCGACCTGACGACGGTGGTGAACTCGTTGAGCCTGTCGTACCCTGTCGCATCGTTCGCGAGCGTACTGCTGGACACCGACGGGGGCGACGACACCGTCGAGGTCAACATCCCGTCCACCGTGGCGGTCCGCTTCAAGGGCGGGACGGGCAACGACGCGTTGAACGTTACCGGCGGCAGTTACTCCTTCGCGGGCGACGCGCGCGATGACACGTCATCGCTGGCGCTGAACGTCAGCGGCGGCAGCGTCTCGCTCGGCGACAGCCAGCACTTGCGGTCGCTGACCCTCAGCGCTGGGACGGTCACGATGCCCACCGGCGGCGGCAAGGTGCTGGTGACGAGCGCGCTGACGCTGAGCGGTTCGGGCAAGCTGGACCTGAGGGACCAAGACCTGATTCTGGACTACTCGGGCGCCAGCCCGCTCGGCACCTGGACCGGGACGGGCTATACCGGTGCGACCGGCTGGATCGCCTCGGGCCGCAACGGCGGGGACTGGGGCGGCAGCGGCATCGTCACCGGCATGAGCGACGCCAACCCGTCGAATCACCTGACCACGCTCGGCGTGGCCGAGGCGTCGCGGGCCCTCGGCCTGAGCGGGACGCAGACCGCGCTGTGGAACGGCCAGACCGTCGACGCCACGACGGTGCTCATCAAGTACACCTACGGCGGGGACGTGGACCTCAACGGGAGGATCAACGGCGACGACTACGCGATCATGAACGCCGCCACCGCGTCCATGCACAGCTACGCCGAGGGGGACCTGGACTACAGCGGGTCGGTCGCCAGCGGCGACGACTGGTTCATCATCGACAGCAACATCGGGCGGCAGGGCGCGCCGCTGTGATCGCGCGGGCGGTCCCGCGCGTGCCGCAGATACCGTTTCGCAGACCGGAATACGTCGCAAGCGAGGTGTGTCATGCAAAATGGTTCCCGTACCCTTGCCGCGCTGGCCTTCTCCGCATTAGTCGTGCGCGCCGTGCCCGCCGGCGCGTCAGCAACGTTCCAGGGGCTGGGGGCCTTCTCGAGCGACCCTGCCACGTTCCGAAGCGAGGTCCGGGGCCTCAGTGCCGATGGCTCCACCGCGGTCGGCACCAGTTACCTCGCCTCGCAATCTCAGGCGTTCCGCTGGACGGCGAGCACGGGCATGGTCGGCTTGGGATTTCTGCCGGGGCAAGCCCGCAGCGATGCGCTGGGCGTGAGCGGCGACGGGTCGGTGGCCGTCGGCGCCAGCGCGACGCCCTCGCTGTCCGCCGCCGAGAGCTTTCGCTGGACGGCAGGCTCCGGGATGACGGGTCTGGGCGACCTGCCGGGCGGCCCTGCCTTCAGCATCGCGTGGGCCGTCAGCGCCGACGGCTCGACGATCGTCGGCTACGGCGCGCCGGGACCGACACCCGAGGCGTACCGCTGGACGGCCGCGACCGGCCTGGTCGGCCTGGGCGACCTGCCGGGCGGACCGGAGGGCGAGGCGTTCCACAGCGAGGCGCTGGGCGTCAGCGGCGACGGCTCGGTCGTCGTCGGTTACGGCACCGCCGACCTGGGGCGGGAGGCGTTCCGCTGGACCAGCGCCGGCGGCATGACCAGTCTCGGCGCGTTCGCCGGGGGGCTGAACCATCACAGCGAGGCCACCGCCGTCAGCACCGATGGGCGGGTGATCGTCGGCGGGAGCGAGAACGCCTCGGGCGGGGAAGCCTTCCGCTGGACCGAGGCCACCGGCATGGTCGGCCTGGGCGACCTCCCGGGCGGCGGCTTCTCCAGCCAAGCCTACGCCACCGACGCCGACGGATCGGTCATCGTCGGCGCCGCCTTCTCGTCGGGCGGCACCGAAGCGATGATCTGGGACGCCGCCCACGGGATGCGCAGCCTGCGCGACGTGCTGGTGGAGGACCTCGGGTTGGACCTTCAGGGGTGGTACCTGAACTCCGCTCACGGCGTCTCCGCCGACGGCCTGACGATCGTCGGCAACGGCGTCAACCCGACCGGCCAGACCGAGGCATGGATCGCCACGGTCCCCGAGCCGGCGGCCGCGGCGGCGGTTGCTCTCCTGCTGCCACTGCTGGGGTTGAAGCGCCGGCGGCCGACGCGGGGGCGGCTGCGGCGCGATAATTCCGGCGGCAGCGCGACTGCGACCGGCACTTGGGACCAAGTGGCGGGCCCGCGGGGGCGATAACGGTCGCGGCGCAAGGGGAAGAATTGATTCGGGAAGGGTAAATATCGATTCGGGAAAGGTATCTATCGTCTCGGTAAGGGAAAGAATTCGTCCGGCACGGGTATTTTTCGTTCCGGCAAGGGAACCTTTTCGTTCGGCAGAGCTATTTGTTGTTCCGGTACGGGAAAGTTTTCCTTCGGCAAGGGTAATTGTTCTTCCGGCAAGCCTGCCGAACCCTTCGGCAAGGGAAAGTTTTCGTTCGGTAGACGTATGCAATGGTCCGGCAAGCCTGCCGGACCCTGCGGTGTGGATCTTCCTTCCTCCCGCTGATCGTCACGGAAGCGCCGGGAACGAAATCGAGCACGCAAGCCTCGATCCGCGGGCTGCACGAAGGGACGCGCGGAGCGTTCGCGTCCCGCCGTCGCTTCAGACTTGTGCGGGTTCGCGCGGGTTCACGGGTGGGCGGGGAGGGGCGGTTGCTTCCGCAGGACGTCCGGCAGCGAGGGCTCGCGCGGCCAGGCCGGCTTGTTTGGCCGCCAGTGCGTGCCGTTGCCTGAGTCATATCCTCCTCGGCACGGCACCGCCGACACCTCGCGCACCCCGTCCTTCACGAACACGTACACGGCCGGGCGCTCCGGGTCGGACTTGTACATCGCGTCGCCCCACGCGATCAGCCCATACGAGTACGTGCTGGCGGGCCCGTTGGACGTGTCGTTGTCCGTTAAGTGTCGATATCCTTCACGGGTGGCGCTGGAGAGCCTGAGGATGCACCCGGTCACCGGCACGCTGAAGCGCCCCTGCGGATCGCTCGTGGCGCTGAAGCTGGAAACGTCGTACGGCCGGCCGCGCGTGTCGAATGACCAGTCCTTCGGGTACGCGCTGACCGTGTACTCGATCCGCGCCCCCGGCAGAGGCGTTCCGTCCTGGTCGACGACCAGGCCGTGGAAGGTGATGGTGGCGTTGACCTGTCCCTTCAACGAACTGTTGGGCGAGCGCTTGCACCCCGCGACCGCGAACGGGACCGCGGCGGAGATCAGGAGCGATACCAAGGCTCGGAGGCGCATCATCGGAAATCGACGTTGAGCTTCCCGCAGCGAAGGACCCGTCAGAGCGGCTCGTGACTCGTGATAGGGGGCAACTCGCCGGCGTACCCGCCCTCACTCGCCGGTGAGAGTCCCCGCGTAGACCCTGCCATCAGGCGCAAAGTGCAACCTCAAGACGTATCTGTGCGGGACAAGGCGCATCCCTGGCTTCACGCCGACATAATATGACAAAATTGCGGGCGTCTTGCCCCTTTCCATTTCCGAGAAGACGGCACCGTTGGTGGGGTCACCCAGTTCTTTGACCACCTCCGAGAGCGCCCACCGCTCTTCCCGCGCTCTGCGGATGACCGCTTCCGCCATGCGATAGCGCTCCGACCCAGATACGGTGTCCGCGGCCAGCCACCGCTCACGGTCGTAGGAAATTTGCCGTTGCGCCCCCCGGAGGACGGCCCCAGCGGCAGCGAGCAGCGCGATCATGATTACGATCGTCGCGATCCAGCGGCGTGAGGCGCGGCGAATCTGCATCATTTGTGGACCGGTGTGCCGTCAGATCGCACGATCATAAGCGAGTAGTCGTCTACCACGTACATATTCCCGGCATGGAATCGTTCGATCAGCGCCTGTTGCATCCCCGGTTCGACGTTGGCCAGCGGAACTGGAGCGCCTCCAACGGCAGCGCGCGCGGCGAGGCCGACTTGGATTCCAATCTCGTTGTTGTGCAGGTCCATGACGCTGTCGAAGGGCACGTGACCGCCGACGCGACTGTCATGCTCATATGCAGTTGTCAAAGCTCGGGATGCAGCAGGACCATGCACGTACGTGATCAGGGCGTTCCAGTATGCGTGCTGCATGGCATTCCCTTCACCAGTCGCGCCGCCACCGGCGAAACTGGCGCCAAAGGCACTTGCCTTCTCTCTGAACGCAAATCTCGCGTCAACGGCTGCACCAGGGTAAGCCGCAGCAGCCGCGCCTGTTCCGGCCTCCCCAACGTCGGGGAAGTCGATCCAGACCGTCTTTCCGACACCTAACTCCCCGTACGACCCTTTGACAAACCGACGTCCAACGGCCGCGCTGGCGATTGTTATCTTTGCTCTATTGCCAGGGTCGGGAATAAGTTGCATCCCCGGGCTGCTTTCCCACAGGGGAACTGAGGGCAAGAGCGAATCGATGTCGGGCGTAGTGCGCAGTCGCAGCACCGGTTTAACCGGGGCAGGACCCACGTGATCATCGCCCCACCATCCCAGCAGGTTTGAGACGGGCTTCTCGAGGCTGGGCATCAGAACGTAAGGTGCGCTCGATGTCACCATGTCAAACCGAACGGCGGTTACTCGGACCACGTCTGTGGTAGCAAATGACGCTGGCCCATCTCCATCCGGATCAACCCAGACCTGAATGAACTGGTCTCCGACCGTGGCGCTGGGGGCGACTGCTTCGAGCCACAATGTGGTCGTCGGGGCGGACATTGTTAACGCGTCCCACCGATACTCGACGCCGGACTTAATAAAGTCGCCGCCGCTTTCCAGGGAGTGCCCGTCTCGAGCTTCGTTGCCCGGCTTAGTCCAGAGCCGCAGCCTTCCGCCGCTAACGGCGTGCCGCCGGTCCGGGGAAACCGTGGGCGGAATCAGTCTAGAGAGCGGATGCGAGGCATCATACGTGAAATGAATCTTGGCCGGCGCGGGATCAATGGCTTGTGGCAACTTGATGGTCAGCGGGGTGAAGTTGGGCGCGCCAGTGCTAGCGTCGTCGTCCGCATCGGCGGAGGATAAGTCGTAACCGTCAGCGAAATCGGGAATGCCGTCACCATCAGTGTCGCCATTATTTACCGCGACCAGCTTGCCCGGCTCATTGAGGCGATCCTCAAGGTAATCTTCCGTAGCCGATCCCGTCGGAGCGCCGGGCCCATCGTTGTTGTCTGAGTCAACATCTAGGTCGACGTTTCCAACCACGACCCGCACCGTGTCCTTAACCGTGCTCCCGCCCCTGGACATGGTCATCTGAATGTCGACGGGACCCTGCGTCGCCTCGACGGGATCGAAGATGAACCCCGAGGGCACGTAGGGGTCGCCGCTCTGCGGGTCGGTGGTGAACGTGGCGCCGCTGGTGATCTGCGCCCAGACCGGGTCCACCTCCGGGTTGTCGGCCGGGCGGTAGACCTTGAAGTTCGACGGGAAGTCGAGCGTGAACGTGGCAAAGTCGTTCGCGTCGCCCCCGCTGGAGGTGTGAGTGACGGGCAGGTAGAACAGCTGCCCATCGCCGAGCTCGTCGTTCTCCAGCAGCGCGTCCTGATTGTCGCGGGCGATCGGGTCACCCGCTTTCATCCGGTCGAAATCATCGTTTAGCCGCACCCACCACGTCTGCTCCGGCGGGGGATCGCCATCGCCGTCGGTCGTGCTGCCGTAGGTGCTCTCCTCAAAGCTCCACGTGCCGCCCAAGTCCAGCCACGTTCTTGTGTCTGACCCCGTTCGAGTTTCGCCCGTGTCTGCTCCCTCAGTTACTCCGCGTTGGTTCCTGAGCTCTTAGTAGCACTCACCTCGAAGCCGTGGCCGAGAACGCCGCGCCGCCGGTCCCGCCGCCTGCGCCAGAGCCGTGTCAGGTGGCGAGCCGGGAGCCACCCACTCAAGAGGATCAAGAACCAGAATGGCACCTCGATCCGCCACGAGTCCACTGGCCCGGATGCCGCGCCGCCGGCCGTGGTGTCCCACCGAATCACCTGCAACCGAAAACCCAGCATTTCGATGTGGTCCGACGGGGACAGCGAGGGCCCATGCCAGACCGAGAGGTCACTCGTATGACTAATCCCTATCCCGTGTATTAAGGTGAAATGGAGCGCACCCGCGATCCTGATCTCTGCTGGCAAAAACCGCGTGTACCGATCGTGGAGCGCGGCATCCCACTGCGCAGCCAGTAGCGCTACGCAAACCGCAGCCGCCAACGCAGCAGCCGGCGAGCCTTGTCCAGGCGACCGACCCTGGAGGGCAGGGGGATGACCGCGTAATCCTACCACTGCGTGACCTTTCGGAAGATGCTCAATGTTCCGTTGTCGAACACGGTTTCCCCCTTTGGGGCACCTTCTCGCAGTATACCCGTCGGCGCGTGACCGATGATCCGGCCCACGGTGTGGCCGATCTCGTGCGTAACGGTGAGCGCTTCCGTGGTACTAAAGTTTCCTTGGCGGAAAAAGTCGTCAATCGTCTCAAGGAAGATCGCCGAGATGTTCATGACGCTCCCCTGCGCAGGCGAAATGCCATAGTCAAACCCCGCGTCCGATCCGGGAACCGGTACGCCCGCGCCGGGCCGGGCGATGCCGTCGGCATCACCATCAAATGAGGCATAATTTTCGAACGCCCCCACGATTAGCGTGGTCCAGAAGGTTGGTGACAGAAAAGCACCGAGATCGTTCGAACCGTTAGCTCCATTCAGACCATCTTCTAGGTGTCGCCGGAACGGCAGCGTTCCACGACTGTTGGGACTCCCCAGACCGGGGTCCACGTAGATGGGCAGAATGTAGGCGTCCCCCATGCTGGATGACAACAGCGAGCCACCGCTTGGCAGTCGCATCGCCCCCCCAGTCGGAATGACGTCGTCATCGATAACACTGGCGGTGACAGGACCCGCTGCGATAGCTGCCAATTCCGCTGGAGTGAAGGATCCGGCAGGGCGTCGAAGGTGAGGGTGGCGGTGTCGCCGGAGTGCTCGACCGTCACGCTCCCCTCGGACGCGTCGACGGTGGAGCCGTTGAGGGTGACCGTGCCGGCGGCCATCACCTACTTTGCGCCATCTAATAGGTGACTCTCCCTAGCTCTCCATTCCGCCCCATTATTCCCCTGCGGCATTAGCCACTAAACATTCGCGTAGGGTGTCAGCCACGCCAGGACGAGTGTCCCCGCGCTGATGACAGCCGCTAGTATGAACGGCACCAACCGCCTCGGGGGAGCAGGCGAAAGCCACGCCACCGCCGACAGCGCGGTACCGATGCTCGTCACTTGCCAAGGGAACAGTGCGGCGTTCCACGAACTCCAGTGCGGTCCCGGCCCATACAGCATGAATGCGAACAATAGGAGCTGCACCACCATTCCGATCGCCCAGATCGCCCTCCCGGCCCACGCGAGTCGCTCGGCCCGCGACAGTGAGGACCGCGCGCCGGGACTGCGGTAATCGACATACGCTGGTCTGGCTTTGCCACCTTTATCGTTTCTCACCAGAGAACCTTGCTTCGAATTCGACGTTGGGTGTCAGTGTCAAATTCCGTTTCTCCCCGAGGTGCCGTCTCCCTCATGATGCCAGTCGCCGGATGCGCATCTGCCGCATCATCTCGCCCGGCGTGTCCCAGTTCATGTACAACCGTGTGAGCTTCGTCAGTCGTCGCGTTCTTCATGTCGCGGATTGTCTCCAAGAAGATGATAGAAAGGTTGTCGATGAAGTTGCTCTTTGGAGTCAACCCGTATTCGGCTTGTTCGGGTACCACATTGATCGCTGCTCCCAGCAACCATGAACCGTCTGCATCCGCATCGACATCAGCCGCCGGCTCAAAGGCTGAAACCAGCAGGGAGCTCCAGAAACCGTTCTCATTCGGGAGGTCACGGCTGTTATCGAGCGACGAACCACCCACGAGGTCGAGATAATCGACATGACGGTCAAAGGACACGGTTGTGCGGGTATTGAACTTGTCCGCGTACAGGGGCAAGACGTACATTTGCCGGTACGCCGATTCCAGCAGCGTTCCACCGGAAGCGAGCCGCGGCAGACCCGCCCACCCAAGCACGGCCGGATCATCATCATCAGCAATGGTGCCGAGAACTCCGCCCGCAGCGAGCGTCGCGAGTTCGGTTGCGGTCAGATCAGTAGTTCGAACCACTAATTCTTGGCCGCCCCCAAATTCATTCGTATTGGTCGCAATCGGAAGCGTCTTCCCCAACGCGGGGATGTTGAGGGAGCCGCCTTCAAATTCATGATTAGGGACGTCCGCGTTGATCTTCAGCCAGTGAAGCGGTGTGGTGCGCCCTGGGTAGGGGGCGGTACGCACGCCCGCTATTGGAACCGCCCGTAGATTGACGTTGGCACCCGTCATCGCGTCCCGCTCGACCCAAAGCCTTCGCCAGACAGTGAGCATGTCCGTCAGCGCCCCGTTGAACCCCTTCACCGGCTTGTTGTCGGGAGTAACGCTGTCGTCCGTGATGCTATCGAGTTCCGGACCCGTGAGCGCGGCGCCGATGCGAAAGTTATCGCCTGGCTGCATCGTGACCTGAAAAGCTACGGTTGCCTTACCTCCCGGATTCGTGTTGGAACTGATGCAGTAGTTTGTGCCCGCGAGCAGGAACCTCCCGCGCTGTCCCGGCGACTGGCCAAAGTTATCTAGCCCGCGCTTGCTCGTAGCAGTGTCATTGGGGTCGATTTGCTGCCCCGCCGGTTGGCCCGCCACGAAGGCGTGCGGATCGTCGACATCGTAGGACTGGAAGAAGATCTCACGCGTGGTGAGGGGGGGCGGCGTGATGCTGGCTTCGACGTTGACGACGTCGTGAACGATTGTATCGGTCGGGCCATCTTTGTCCGGGAAGATACGTAAGCCGCCATTGAGGTGAGGATTTGCGTCCAAATTTGTCTTCGAGACCGAGAGGGACTGTGCCTGCCAGAACACGGCGAGGCGCTCCGCCGTCGCCCTCACGCTGTCGCTGAGGACGTACCCCAACCCGCGGCCCTCCGGCCCGTCGCCATCCGGGTCCACAAACATGGCAATGGCGATGTCGCCGCGCCGCTTGCTGGTAACGGTCGCTTCGACCCAGATGGTGACTTCCGTGCCGCCGCCGAATGCGGAAATGGCGTAATCTTTCCCGGACTTGATGAAGTCGCCGCCAGCGTCCAGCTGTTTCCAGTTACGCTTTTGGCTGCCCGGCTTGCTCCAAAGCCGGATGTGCCCGGTGATGGGAGGGGTCGGCGAAGGGAACAAGTTTGGGTCGGGGTCATCCTCCGGGTACCCGAACCACACCTTCGCTCTGCTCACGTCGATGCCGCTGGTTAACGAGAACTTCATCGGTACGAACTGTTCTCCTGGCACCGTGTCGTCACTAATGGCCGAGACACCATCGGGGATGCCGTCGCGGTCGTAGCCGTCGAGCGAGTCGATGACGCTGTCGCCATCTGTGTCGTTATCGTTAACGACAAGCACCTTGCCCTCCGCGCCCACCCACTGTTCCGCAAGTTCCGCCCAGACAGCCATCGGCTGCTCTTCTAGGTGATCTTCCTCCACCGTGCGGCCCGGCGGGTCTAAAGCATTGTCGTTATCAGAGTCGATGTCTAGGTCCGCGCTGGTTACTCCGATGCGCACGGTGTCCTTCACCGTGCTCCCGCCCCGCGACATGGTCATCTCCACCTCGACCGGGTTGGCGTTGCCTCCAGGCTCGTGCGCCCACCGCTCGTTGAAGAAGCGCATGCGTGGCGTGCAGCGCATCGAGACGCCGCCGGCGCGGGCAAGGCTAGTCAGGAATGTGTCCTTTGGATTCCTCGCTTGATCTCCCGCACTCGGGGCAGCGCTCCGGGCTGCCGCGGAGGTCGTAGTTGCAGTTGGGGCAGTGACCGCGGGCGAGACGCTTCTGCCCCCGGCGACGACAAATGCCGCTGAGCCACCACGCAGGACCGAGCGCCAGTATCAGCGCAAAGAGGCAATGCGGAGCGGTTACGGCCAATGAGTAGAACGGCGGATCATTTCCACGTCGGAGATACCACCAGAAGCCAAATCGGTTCTCAGCGACCACTCCGTCGGTGCGCCATGAGACGCGCCGCTGAAACTGCGGCCCGATCAACCGGCTCTCATGCCCCTCCCCCGCGCGCTCCGAGATGAGATGGACCCTGTAGAGGTCCAACCCAAGCGCTCCGCGTGCGGAGCGGAACTCAATCTGCATTTCTGCGTGCGCCTGTCTGACCCTCCAAACGAGAATATCGGCTGCTAAATGGCTGCGGATCCAAATCGTGACAAGTCCAAACCACAGGACTGTCGAGCTCACAAGAGCTGCGTTGAACGCCTGCTTCTTCACGGGCTTGCGCATTATGGAGCCTGGCCGTCATGGTTGGTCGGTGACACAATGCTCGCTCTAATCCTGTCGGCTTGGCTCCTCTCAATGTCGCGCTGCGACCCAGGACCACCCCCAACCATGAGGTTCCACACATCATCCTCATGGCTCGCGCTATTAAGAAAATAATGGCCCATCTCATGCGCGAGGGTCCGCCCCATCCCGGCTGTATCGCGCACATTCGTAGCGCCGGCGCCCAATGTCTTCGCGATGATGAGCCCTGGTGTGGCACGCTGATTTGGGAGCACCGTGTTTCCATTGTCGAAAACTCCACTGCCGAGCGCATTTGTCTTCGCGAAAATAGAGTTGACGAAATAGACATCGATCGCGTTTAGCGAATTCTGAAGAGCGGTAACATCATCGTTGGTAGTTGTTTGCCACATGTTGTAGCCAATTTCAATATCTCGTTCATTTTGGTTGCTTGTTGCATTTGTGACGGTTTGACGGAGCGAAAAGCTAATGCCAACCTGCGACCAAATGGTATTTAACTGGGCAACCATTGCATTCACGTCCCCGACCGTCACCGCGGTCGCAGTTCGAACTCCAGTAGCTGGGTCAACATAGTCAATTATGTGCGCGATGATATTGAATTGCCGCGGTAGCACGGGGGTTGCGCGAATAGTAGCAGCAGCATTCACGAAGATGCTAAGACTTGGTTGCGCCCTTTCCGTCGGATGTCCCATGTGGTAGAGGACGTTTGTGTTCGACGCGTTGTCATACATCGCTGGGAACGCGACATCTCGCATGCGCAGGTTATCCGCTTGCGCAGGCAAGGTTCCGTTGTTCGCCGGGTTGATCTTGAGAGGTGATTTGACGTCCGTGGACTTGACAAGCGTTCCCGCGATTTCCCGGCCCCAGACCACTTCGATCTGACCGGGCGCAATTTTGCGAGACTGTGGCACCTCATTGATGACAAGTGCGGGCTTGACGTTCTTTCCCGGGTAATCTGTGTTGTGCCCGGTCGTGTCGCCAGCGTAAGTGGCAGGGCCAGCGTCGGCCGCAAACAGGTTTCCGTCGAAGTCGTGCGCCACGGAATTCACGTGGACAGGGTTCAATGGTACGGGGCTAGAGCCGAAAGTCTGCGTTTCGGTGCCGAACTTCAGGACCGTCAGCGTTTCCGACCCCAGCACCTGCCCGCCGAAGGAGGCGTCGATCCGCACGTCCTCGGGAGCGTTTGATACCGCGACGCCCTCGATGAAGAACTCGCCCCAGTCCGACCAGCGGCCGAAGATGGGGTCCAGGTGGTTGTCCGTGTACAGCGTATCCTTGATCGGCAAGCCGGTCTGCTGAGTTCCGTCAGGGTTAAATCCGACGAGTTCCACGCTGCCGCCGCCGTTGAAGGGGCCGTTCGCCTGGGGCCCGACCGACAGTTCCATCTCCAGGTCGCGCGGGCCGGTGACGCGCGTGAAGTTGAGGATGGTGTGCTGCCGCGCGCTGCCCGCAGTCGGCGCGCCGACCCAATCATCGGCCAGCGAGGCGTCCCCCGCGTCGTCGGCCCCGATCATCACGTCGACGTCGACCACGGTGATCTGCACCGAGTCCATCATCACGTACCCCTGTGGCCCGTCGCCGTCGGGATCGACGTGCGCGAAGACCATCACGTCCCCTTTCTCGCGACTGGTGACGATGCCCTCGGCGTAGAGCGTGATCGTTCCCGATCCGTTCAGGGCACTCCATTCATAAGCCTCGCCGGACGTGACGTAGTCGCCGGCGTCCGGCCCAGCCAGCCCCGCGGGCCGGGGGCTGCGGCGGTCGTGCGCGGCCGCCGTCCACAGGCGGATCAGGCCGTTGGGGAAGCCGCCCCCGGTGAACGGCATGTCCGGCGGGTCCAGCGGGTCATGGTCGTCGTACGAGATGAAGATCTTCGCCGCGTTCGGATCGATCGCGCTGCTGCCGCTGAAGACCACCGGCGTGAACTTGTCGTTCACCGAAACGTCGTCCAGCAGTTGCGGCGGCTGGGCTGACGCCCGGTCCTTATTCCACCCGTCGTCCATGCCGGCCACGCCGTCGCCGTCGGTGTCGTCGTCGTTGGTCGGGATGATCTTCTGGTCGTACCGGCGTCGCGCCGGCGCGTCGTCGAAGATGCGCTCCTCGATGTAATCCTCGGTCGCGCTCCGCTCCGGCGCTGCCGAACCATCGGTGTTGTCGGAATCGACGTCCACGTCGAAGTCGAACACGACGAAGCGGACGATGTCGCTGACCGTGCTGCCGCCCCGGGACATGGTCATCTCCACCGGGACCGGGTTCGGCGTCGCCTCGACCGGATCGAAGATGAACCCCGAGGGCACGTAGGGGTCGCCGCCGCTCGGATCGGTGGTGAAGGTGGCGCCGCTGGTGATCTGCGTCCAGACCGGATCCACCTCCGGGTTGTCGGCCGGGCGGTAGACCTTGAAGTTCGACGGGAAGGTGAGGGTGAACGTCGAGAACTCGGTGCTCGTCCCGCCGCTGCTCGTGTGAGTCAATGGCAGGTAGAACAGCTCGCCGTCCCCCAGCTCGTCGTCCTCCAGCAGCGCGTCCTGGTTGTCGCGCGCGACCGGGTCACCCTCTTTCATCCGGTCGAAGTCGTCGTTGAGCCGCACCCACCACGTGTCCTCCGGCGGCGGGTCGCCGTCACCGTCGGTCGTGCTGCCGTAGGTGTTCTCGGGCGACAGCGACCTGGCGCCGAGGTCGAGTACGTTCTTGACCGGGGCCGGCTCGTCCTCGCCGCCCGGTTCGTCCGGCTCCTCATCAGGCTCCACGGGCTCCTCGATGTCCGGCGGCGGCGCGATCACCGGCGGCGGGGGAGGCGGCGGATCGCCTGTCCCGGTGCCAGGACCCCCCGGAACGCCCGTCGGGGCCTTGCCGCCGCCGGGGCCGGTGTCGTTGTCGACGATCCCGATGCCATCATCGACCATGTACGGGTCGATGACGTAGCGGTTGGAGGGGGCCAAGGACAACTCGACCGATTCATCCGGGTCGTGGATGTTGTCATCGCGGACGCGCAGGTCCACCCAGCGCTCGCTTTGGCCGGCGGGGATGGTGATGGTGTTGGCCGGGAGGTAGTAGTCGTTGCCGTTGGCCGAGCCGGAGTAGCGCACCTCGACGGCGAGTCGCTCGGTGGTCGGTCCGTCGCGGGTAACCTTGAACTGCCCGTCGTTCCCTGGCCCGCCCGGCTCCGCCGCCTCACCGTCTGTCACGGAGAGTGAGACGGTGGGGAGGAAGGTCGAGACGTGGGTCTGTCCCTTCGCCAGCACGGCGCTGGGCGGGAAGCCGGAGGCGGTCGCGGTCATGGTCATCTGCGCACCGGAGTGCTTCATCGCGCGGGCGGCGGGGTCGATATAGAAGGCGCGGTTCAATGTCCACGTCCCGTCGCCGTCGTACACGCGCTCGCTGGCGCCGAAGTCGCCGCCGAAGGTCTTGCCGCCCACGCTGAACTGGATCGTCGCCTGCCCGTCGTCGTCCTCCTCCGGCATGCTGGTTTCCACGTACGTCTGCACGTCGAGGTAAGTGTGCTGCGGGAGATTTCCCAGCGTCAGCGTGACGCTGCCGTTCAATGGGAATTCTCCGCCGGGATGGCTCCACTGGGCATTCATGTACGCGGGGGGGTTGCCGTTCGCATACACGTTGATGTAGCCGCCCGGCGGGCCGTGCTGCGCGCTGGCGGTGGCGCTGGGCCCCGACCACGTGCCGCCGGCGCCCCCCGCGCCGCCGCCGCCCCCCTCTTCGCCGCCACCGCCGCCATTCGCCGGGGCGGTGGTCGCGTAGACGGCGTACTCGCAGGTCGCGCCAGGGGCGCCGGTGGTATCGGTGAAGGCGGTCACGCCCGCGGCCGTGGTGCCGATGGTGTACCATTCGCCGCCCGCCTGCCGCCGCGCGATCTTGAACCCGCCCGCGCCAGGGGAGGCGTCGGTCCAGGTGATCAGCACGTCGCCGCGCGGCTGCTCCACCGCCGTCACGTTGATCGGCGCGGCCGGGGCGCCCGGCAGCGGCGTAGTAACCGTCGTGGGTCCCGAGGGGACCGCGGCGTCGTGGAGCAGGGCCGCGACGCGGAACTCGTGCGCCTGCGCTGGGAACAGCCCGGTGGCGACGTAGCTCATCGGGCCGGTCCCGGCGCCCGGCGGCAGGACGGCGAGGGTCTGCCACTCCTCGGCCGCGCCCTGCCGTACGTGAACTTCATAGCCGAGCTCGTTGGACGCCTCGTCCTGCCACGAGAGCGTGGCCGAGACGGGGGTGACGCTGCCGCCCGCCAGGCCCGTCGGCATCCCCGGCGCCGCCTCCGTCGTCACCGTGACCGCCAGCGGGGCCGACTTCTGCGCCGCCGTGACGGCGCGCACCTCGAAGGTGTACGCGGTCGCCGCTGCCAGGCCGGTGACGGCGTAGCTCGTGGCGTCGGCGGCGGTGGTGCCGATCACCGTGCGCGTGCCGTCGGCGTTGACGCGGGCGATCTGGTAGGCCGTCTCGCCGCTGGCGTTGTCGGTCCAGTCCAGCGTCAGCGACGACTGCCCGACGAGCGCTGCCCGCCCGTCGGTGGGCGCGGCGGGCGCGGCCGGCGGGTTCACCACCCACAGTTCGCGCCCGTGCGCGCCGTCGTCGGCGGAGAAGAAGACCTTGCCGCCGCCGGCGGCGGTCATGCCGGAATCGGTTCCTGACCCCGTTTCGACTCTGACCCCGTTTCGACACTCTTATCTGTCTTCAGACGTGACCCCTTATCTGTCTCTGCCTTTGACCCCTTTGGAATTCCCGCATCATCTACCGCACCGCGCAAGAACGCGCGCCGGCAAAACTGGAGGGTCGAGACAGAGCAGACGTGACCCCTTATCTGCCTTCGCCGGGCGCGACGCGGCCGACGGGAGGCATGGTCCGGCCGATGCTCCCGCGGCGGCGGAGGCGGCGGCGGCAAGTTAATCGGGAACGTCCCCTTTGCCTTCCCTTATTCCCCCCCATCGGAAGCCGCACTCGGGGCAGCGCCGCGGCGTCCCGCGCACGTCGTAGCCGCAACTCGGGCAGGCGGGCGCGGGCGCCGGACTTCGCGCGATTGTGGCCCGCCGGCGGCGGGTGCGGGCGGCCGCGAGGGCGCGGGCCAGGGGTGGGAGCAGGACGACGATCAGCGGCGGCGCGGCCAGGGCCCAGAAGGGAAGGCGCAGCGCGCGGACATCGCCGCGGATCCCCCCGTACTTCCGGCTCACGCGGCCGGACCACCACCTGAAGTTCTCGGGCGGCCGCGTGTGGTAACGGGTGACCTGGTCGGCGAGCGGGTACCGCATTCGGTGCAGGACCACCGCTGGAAACGCATCGACGACGCGGTGGTCGATGCCCCACGCCGTCCTGCCGAACCAGAAGTGGCCGCGCTCGACCTGGACGCCCTGCTTGCTGAGGGTCAGGCCCTTAGCATCGACCCGCTGCACGACGCAGTACCACCCGGTTCGGTAGCTGTCGGCCCACGCGGCGATGACCAGCGCGAGCAGCGCGACCGCGACGCTGCGCACCGGGCGGCGGAGGATCGAGCGCACGATGCGCCGCATAGCGTTGCTCATGTCACTTCACGTCCACGATAGTGGTCGCCTCGCCGCCACCCTCGAGCGACCATCGGATGCGCGTAGTCCCGACCCTCGTCCTGCTATTGACCTGGAAAGAGACAGTGTCGCCGTTCCAGTTCTGCTGCCAACTGTTGAGCAACCAGATGTTGTCATTGCTGAGATGCGCATAGACGCGCCTCCTCCGCGCGAGTGGTCCTATTATTTTCAGGTGAACAAACTCTGCATCGGACCTCCCCAACACGAGGCTGTTCACGCCGGCCTCTAGCTTATACGCACGGACTTCCACCGTGCTCTTAGCTTCCACCTTGGAGGCGACGTCCCTAACGACAACGTTGACAATCGGATATTCGGCGCCCCCCTGCACCGTGAAGCTGACTTTGCCGTCTTGGTCCGTGGTGTTCCCATCTACGAATTTCGGAAATGCGCAATCACTTGTGCCGTGTTGGTCGAGGAGTCGGATACTGACTTGGCGCCCTCGCAAAGCGTCGCCGTTAGCGTCCGTGACACGGACCGTCCATGGTGTGCTCTCATCACTTACGTACACCACCCCTTCCTCGCCGCCGGGTTCCGCCGCGCCGCGCTCGAGCAACGTGACCCTGGGTGGACCAACCGGTAGGACTGCTGCTACCCGGCCGCCGCCGGCCGCCGCGGGCGCCGCGGGCGATCCGGTAAATCGCCCGATCGTTACGGATTAGGTTCCTGACCCCTTTGGTTCGCCGGACCCCTTCGATCGCCCCTTTGGTTCGGCTCGCCTTGTTGGTCCGCGGCCATCGCCCCACATTCTGGACACTGATGCGGGGTGGCGCGGAGATCGTAACCGCAGTTGGAGCAGCACCAGGGGCCGTCGGGCTCCGGACTGTGCGAAGGGCGGCGCCATCGCATCCCCAGCAGTGCTATAGCGGCCGCAGCCAGCCATGCATCCATTTCAATGTGCAGCGCCCGGTGTGGCCGATCGTACAGCGCAAGGCGCGCGGTCCACGGCGAAGCACGAGTAGCCAGTAGCCGCACGACGGCTCGGTCCGGCGGAAGCTTTTCGGAGCGAACGTCCAGGCCGGCAACGTGCCAAGCCTCGACAGTGGGGCTGTCGTCCTCACGTCCGTCGGCCGATGTCGAGACGGGTTCGATAGCCGGACCCGTCGGCCAGGAGAATCGACCGGACAGTGACAGCCGCTCACTGCCTCCCACACTCAGGTAATATCCTCCTGCGGTGCAGTAATCGATACCCCCCCGGATCGGCAGGCCAGCGGCGAGCAACAGGACGCCCGTAATCCCCAACGTCGCTAAAAGATTTCTGCGAGAGAGGTTGCGCATTTGCCACACTCATGGCTCTAGTTCTACGAGGGCTCTGTCCGAAGTCACCTGTGAGTCCAAGGGCGAAGTGACCCAAACTTCGTGCACCGCAAGCCCTCGCAATGCCCCGATTTGCCCAATGATCTTTACGCCAAAGTCATGGGTGTCCTCATGCAATACGTCTGGCGCAACCAATGTGGATGTTAGCGTACCGGCTCCAGTACGAGCACGCGAATGCGCCACCAGCTTTAACTTAGCAATCTGATCGTCGGCAATGGGGTTACCACTGCCGTCCTCAATGGTTCCCCATATCGTTACTGGTTTGGTATTCGTAACTTTGAATCCAGCAACGGGCCGGAAGCGGATCACTGGCACGACGAGGTGCACCGGAAGCCGTACGAACGCTTGAGAGTCTTCTTCCAACGTGATCAGTTCCACCAGATCGTTCCAGCGGAAGCGACTGTACCGTGCTGCGTCAAACGTCATTGTGGCCTCTCCCCAGATGTTTGTCTTACCACTACGAATCGGGGGGGATCCGGCTACGTAAGCAGTTGTAGCGGTAACGCCTCGCGCTGGTGTGACACCGTCTGCCTTCCTCACGCTGACTGTCACGCTAGTGGGGACCTCACTTCCCCTTACGAGGGTGATCGCGCTCGGAGCGATCGCCATCCGATGTGCGCCTATGCGCACGTGCTGGCGGATCTTGCCTCCACCCGACATAGCTTTGGCAAGCAAGCTGCCTTCTCCGAGTTCAAGACCCTTGGCAGGAACGAGTGCAGTGCCGTCGCTGCCCGTGGTAACGCCTCCCTGCGCTTCAAGTTTCTCTACACGTTCGACCGCGATCGCCACCCCTGGCGCTGGACTGCCGTCCGCTTTGGACACTGAAACTTGGATCTGCTCGTGCTCGCCGATCGTTAGTAGCGGTGCGCCCAGACCGACGCGATACCGCAGCACCCTGACCGAGAGGTGTTCCAGCATCCATCTCTCGCTCTCGGCCGTGGAGAAGTTAGCCCCCGTGAGCGTGATGGCGACGCTGTCGCCGGTATGCTCGAACGGCGCAAGCGCAGGCCACGTTGTGGAATAGATCTCTCGCTCGCTGCCGCCGGTGCTGATCGTGACCTTGGGGCGGGGCCGGCCGGTCCCTTCGCTGAAGTCGAACAGCACGGCGCTGAGCGCCAGTTGCAGCGCGTAATGCTCAGGAAGGTTGCTGAGCGTGAGCGTGACCGACTGGTTCTGTAGATCCGCCGTTTGGATGTCGGACCACTGCGACCCGACGCCGTCGCTGGTGTCCGTGTCGGGATCGGGTTGCCTTCGGAGCCCGCTGAAGACCAGGCCATCGCCCCGGTCGGTCAACCCGAGCGCCGGGTCGGACGTGGTGCTGCCGCCGGGCCCATCCGCCTCCACCTTGTACTCGTATTCCGTCTGCGACCAGAGGTCGTCACCGGCGGCGGCGCCGCCGTCGCTGCCGTCGTCGGCGTACTCGGTCGTGTCGGGATCCAGCGTCGCGACCGCTTCCCATGGATCGGCGGCGCCGCCGCCGCCCCCGGCGGCCGCGGCGCGGCGCCAGATCGTGTAACCGGTCTCGTTGCCGGCGCCCGAGGCGTTGTCGGTCCAGGTGAGCCGCAGCGCGTGCCCGTCGCCGGCGACCGCCTGCACGGCCAGGTCGCTGGGCGCGATGGGCACTCCCACCGCCAGCGTCGTCACCGACAGCGCCAAGGGTGCCGACTGCTGCGCAGCCGTGACCGCGCGGACCTCGAAGGCGTGGGCGGTGGCGGCGGTCAGGCCGGTGATGGCGAGGCTGGTGGCCTCGGCGGCGGTGGTATAGGACGTCTCGGCGCCGCCGGGGTCCCGCCGCAGGACGAGGTAGCCCGTCTCGTCATGGGTGCGGTCCTCCCAGTGGAGCGTGAGCCCGGCCTGCCCCACCAGCGTCGCCGTCGCCTGAACCGGGGCGGCGAGGAAAGTGGTGGTCGAGACGGCGGGCGTCGCCTGCGATTCCACGTCCCCGGCGTGGGCTCTCACCTTGAAGTGATGCCGTGCCCCCTCGGGGAGGTAGGCGTTGGTCCAACTCACCGGCGCGCCCAGCGCTTCGCCAGCAGGGACGTCGGCCCAGAGGGCGAAGGTGGCGCCGCCATCGCCGGAGCCGTAGACGTAGTAGCCGTCGACGCCACCGGAACTGGCCCAGGTGAGGGTGACGGTCGCGGCATCCGCGGCGGCGGTCGCGGTCAGGCCCGTCGGGGCCGTCGGCAACGACGGCGCCCACAGGAACGCCCACGCCGACGGCAGGTCGCCGGTGGCCCGGGCGCGGAAGATGTAATCGGTGCCGGCCGTGAGCGCCGTCACGTTCAGCGTCGTCGTCCCTGCCGCCACCGTCGCCACGGGCTGGAAGTGCACGCCGCCGTCGCTCGAACGCTGGATTTCGTAGCCACTCTCATCGCTGGCGTGGTCGGTCCAGTTCAAGGTCAGCGATGTCGGGCCGGCCACCGTCCCGCGCAGATCGCCGGGCGCGGCCGGCGGGTTCACCACCCACAGTTCGCGCCCGTGCGCGCCGTCGTCGGCGGAGAAGAAGACCTTGCCGCCGGCGGCGGCGGTCATGGCGCGGGGGTCGGCGTTGCCGGCGCCGGGGTTCACGTCCGCCACCTGCGCCGTGCCCGCCGGCGTGCCGTCGCTCCGCCACAGCTCGCGGCCGCCGGTCGCGTCGACGGCGCTGAAGTACAAGGCGCCGTCAACATCGGTCATGGCCTGGACGTTGTGCCCGCCGGAGGCCCATCCCGGGCTGAACACTCGGACCAGCGCCGCGGACTGTGCGGCCGCGTCGATCATGTACAAGCCTTGGCCGGCGGGCGGCATCGGGTCATCGACGAACACGCCGGCGTAGTACGTCCGGTCCCCGACGGCGGCCATGCTCCCGAACGCGTACACCTCCTCGATCGCCCGCGCCTCCCAGCTGGGGCGGTCCAGCGTCTGGAGGTAACCCTGGTACTGGAAGAACAGTCGCCCGGCGTTGCTGGCGCCGCGGATGTACAGCTCATCGTCGGCCGACTCGTCGCCAATGTAGACCTCGGACGTCCCCTCTGCCGTCCCGTCCGATTTGTAGATGCACTTGTTGAGCATCACCTCTCCCGTGACCGGGTCGGGGTGCTGCCAGATGTAGTAGAGCAGGTCGCCGCTGGCGGTGAGGGTGTGGTCCGGCGAGACCGAGACGTCGATCAGCGCGACCGGCGCGGCGTCGCCGTCACCGTAGCGGTACAGGTTCGTGCCGCCGCTGAGCTCGTCGTCGCCGACGAAGAACAGCATGCCGTTGACGCTCGTCAACTCGCGCGGGTAGAGCACGTGGCTGCTCGGCGCGAGGATCGCGACCGTGCCGGCGGCGGTGCCGTCGCTCCTGAACAGGCAGCGGCCGTCGTCGGCGGTGTCGGCGGCGAAGTACAGCGTGTCGTCGTCGGCGGCGAGCAGGTTCGACGGGTTGGAGCCGGCGGCGCCGGGAACGATGTCCTTCAGCGGCGACGCGGTGCCGGTGGCCGGGTCGACCTTCCACACCTCGCGTCCGCCGGCGGCGTCGGTGGCGACGAAGAAGAGCGCGTCGCCGACGGCCGTGAGCTGCGCGGGCATGGAGCTGCCGGCGCCGGGGTCGATGTCGGCGACGATCGATGTGCCGGCGGCGGTGCCGTCGCTCCGCCACAGTTCCGTGCCGTGGGCGGCGTCGGTGGCGACGAAGCAGGCGAGGTCGCCGACGGGCGTGATGTTGGTGGGGTTCGACCCCGCGCTGCCGCCGGCGAGATCCTTGACCATCGCGACGCTGAGGAGCTTGCGCGGCTCCAGCGTCTCGACAACGGCGGCGGCGGCGGTGGCCAGGCGAAATGAAGGCGCGGAGCGGGCGCGGGAGCGGGCGCGGGTGCGGGCGCGGCGGAACGGTGACATCACGGCAACACAACCTTTCGTTTGGCGCGAGCGGCGAGAGGAACGGCTGAACACGCGAGAGCGCTGGCGGCCCGCCCCCACGGCAGGCGCCCGCTCGCTCCCCCTTCCCCACGAGGCGGCGGGAAAATAGCGGACACGGATAACGTCGTCAATCGTTTTCGCCACGAATTCTTCCGGGCCTGGCGCGTGCGTGCCCCGGCTCACGCAGGGGGTTCGCGCGGTCGGCGGCGACGTGGCGCCGGGGCGCGGCGGTCATCGGCGGTGGACCCGCGGCAGGTCGGATCGGCGCCTCGGCCGCAGCGGGCATTACCGGACGGCGGCGGCGGCGGCGGCGGCGGCGGCGGCGGCGGCGGGCCCGCGCGGGGCGCGCCCAGAGGATCGCAGCGAGCCGAAGAGGGCTCGTGACGCGGGGATGGTCTCGGGCGGTGAAAGGCTCGCGCGGCGCGGCAGGGGCGATAACGACGGCCGCCGGGGCGCTGGCGCGGGGCCGTCCGGGAAAAACGTTCCGCGCGGCGTCAGCGGGGCCGGGGGGCCGGCGGGAAGGACCGCGCCATTCTTAACAATCCTCCGAGCATTGCGAAGAATGCTCCGGCCATTGCAAAGAATCCTCCGACCATTCTTAACAATCCTCCGAGCATTGCGAAGAATGCTCCGGCCATTGCGAACAATCCTCCGGCCATTGCGAACAATTCTCCGGCCATTCCGCACAATCCTCCGGCCATTGCGAAGAATGCTCCGGCCATTGCGAACAATCCTCCGGCCATTCCGAAGAATGCTGCGGCCGTTCCGCGCAATCCCGCGAGCAATGGAAAGCACTCGCGGACCTGTCTTCAGCATCCTCGCGACAGGGTGAAGCATTGCCGGGACGCGGCAATGCTGCGACGGCTCGCGGGGAATCGGCGACGATTGAGAAGGAGAGGCACGAAGGCACACCCAGGCACCGAAGGGGAGGACGAAGCGGACAAAATCCTCCGCCCCCCGCGCCCCCGCCCCCCGCCCTCCCCGCCCCCCGCCCCTCCGCCCCTCGCGCCTCACTTCGTGCCTCCGTGCCTCCGTGCCTCCGCGCCTCCGTGCCTCCGTGCCTCCGCGCCTCTTTCGTCGCTCCCCCCCGCGTTCCGTTGACACCCCCCGCGCCCGCGCTTAACGTGGCCGGCTCCCTTTTTTCCGCGATGCGTTAACGCAGGGAATCGAATCGACATGCAAACCACGGTGGTCTCCCGAGCCAAGGCGTACCTGAAGGTGCGGCACAAGTCGGTCCGCGACGCGATGAAGCACCTGAAGCTCGACGGGCTGCTGCTCACGCACCCGCCGGACCTGGCCTACCTGACCAACTTCACCGGCGAGGACTCCGTCGGGCTGGTCGCCGACAAAGAGATCCACCTGATCACCGATTTCCGCTACGAGGAGCAGGCGGCCATCGAGGCGGGGTGGCTCAAGCTGACCATCCGCGAGGCGAAGATGGAGGACGCGCTGGCCAGGGCGGTCGGCGCGGCGCGGGTGAAGCGGGTGGGGTTCGAGGCCAACTTCGCCACCGTCGGGCAGATCGACGCGCTGGCGCGGGCGATGCGGGAGGCAAAGCTCGAGGTCGAGCTGGTCCCGCTCGAGAACGTGATGTCCAACATCCGCAAGGTGAAGGACGACCACGAGATCGACCTGATCCGCAAGAGCGTCGCGGTGGCCGAGGAGGCGTTCGACGCCATCCGCGACGAGATCAAGCCGGGGCAGAGCGAGAACTACCTGGCGGGGCTGCTGGTGCTGGAGCTGCGCAGCCGCGGGGCGAGCAACAGCAGCTTCCCGGTGATCGTCGCCGCCGCGGCCAACAGCTCGCTGCCGCACTACCGACCGGGCGAGGCGCTGGTGCAGCGCGACCAGCCGCTGCTGATCGACTGGGGCGCGCTGCACAAGGGTTACTGTTCCGACCTGACCCGCACGCTGATGATCGGGCGCGTCAGCCCGCGCATGAAGCAGATCTACAAGGTGGTTTACGAGGCGCAGCAGGCGGCCATCAAGTTTTTGCGCCCCGGGGTGACCACGACGCAGGCGGACCGCGTGGCCCGCGACGTGATCGACGCCGCGGGGTTCGCCAAGCAGTTCGGCCACGGCCTGGGCCACGGCATCGGCCGCGACATCCACGAGCTGCCGACGATGCGCAAGAGCACCAACGGCGGCGCGGGCGGCGGCGGCGCGGGGGGTGCGGGGGGCGGCGCTTCGTGGGGCGAGGAAGAGCTGCGGCCGGGGATGGTCGTCACCGTGGAGCCGGGGATCTACCTGCCGGGCGAGGGCGGGGTCAGGATCGAGGACGACGTGCTGATCACCCACTCCGGGTGCGAGGTCCTGTCGTCGATCGACCGGACGTTCGAGGGGTGTCATGTGGAATGACGGGGAAGGCGGAAGGATGAAGGATGAAGGATCAATGGGGAGGAGGAGCGGCGCACGAATGTTTCATCCTTCCGCCTTCATCCTTCATCTTCCGTCCTTCCGCCTTCATCCTTTGATTCCGAGGGTTCGACATTGAATAACAAGCGAAAGAGCGGTGCGGGCGGGGGCGGCGCGGGCGCGGGGGGCGCGGGCGGCGCGGGCGCGGGCGCGGGGAAGAAGGCGGCGGGCGCGGGCGCGGAGGGGACCGAACAGGCGGCGGGGAGCCCGATGGACGTGGGGCTGCTCGAGCGGCTGGTCAAGCTGATGGCGTCCAACGACCTGAACACCGTCGACGTCCGCGACGGCGACAAGCGCGTGATCCTCAAGCGCGGCGCGGCCCTCGTCGCGGCGCCGAACGCGGGCTTTTACCCTCCGCCGCAGCAGGCGCAGCAGAACCCCCCGCCCGGCGCTGGGACGAGCGCCGCGGGAGCCGGAGCGACGACGGCCCCTCCGGCCGACGACGACGCGGGGCTGGTCGCGATCAAGTCGCCGATGGTCGGCACCTTCTACGCCGCCGGCAGCCCCGAGGCCAAGCCGTTCGTCTCGGTCGGCACGCGGGTGGACGAGGAGACCGACGTCTGCATCATCGAGGCCATGAAGGTCTTCAACAACATCAAGGCCGAGACCCGCGGCACCGTCGCCAAGGTGCTGGTGACCAACGGGCAGACGGTCGAGTTCGGCCAGCCGCTCTTCCTGGTGAAGCCATGAGCGGCAGCGCGCAGCGGGAGCAGCAGGGCCGGCCGGCGAGGAAGATCAGGCCGCGCGTGGTGCGGTTCAAGACCGAGGCGGAGATCGCCGCGGAGCTGGACCGCCTGCGCGCCCGCGGCTATCGCAAGCTCGGCAAGTGGTCGCTGCCGCAGATCTGCAAGCACCTGGCGCTCGCGTCGGAAGGCGCGCTGGTGCCGCCGGCGACGACGACGGCCACCCCGGAGCAGGCGGCGGCCAAGCGCGCGCTGGTGGACGTGATCCTGACGACCGGCCGGCCGCCGGTCGGCATGGAGACCCCGCCGTTCCTCGTCCCGCCGGACGACTGCGACGACTGCGACGTGGACCACTACAAGACGGTGCTGGTGCGGATCAGCGCCTACCCGCACGCGCACGTGGACTTCGGGCCGTTCGGGCCGGTCTCGTTCGACGAGATGCGGGCGATGTCGCTGATCCACGCGGCCCACCACCTGGGGTTCCTCGAGCCCGCCTGCTCGCGCCGCGATGGGCTGGCGTTCGCCGACGAGGAGGCGGTGGCCGCCGACGTGCGGGCGCTGCGCGACCGCGGCTACGCCCGCGCGGGCGCGGGCGCCTGGACGCTGCCGCAGGCGTGCTTCCACCTCGACCAGGCGCTGCAGAGCCGGATGAAGCCCGGGCCCTTCCCGCCCAACACGCCGGAGCAGGACGCCCGCCGCCCGGTGCTGGAGCAGACGCTGGCGACGGGCAAGCTTCCCGACGGCCTGCCGGCGCCCGACGCGTTCATCCCGCCCGACGACGTCGGCGACGACGCGGTCGACGCCTTCCTCGCCCGGCTCGCCCAGTTCAAGGCCTACCCCGGCCCCATCGCCCAGCACCGCCTCTTCGGCAACCTCCCCGACGACGTGGCGCGCCGGCTCAACCTGATCCACTGCGCGCACCACCTGAGTTACCTGGTTCCGGGGGCTTGAAGAGTTGCCAGTTGTGAGTTGCCAGTGAGGGAGAGCGATGGCGGTGCGGCACTCCGAAGAGTTGCCGGTTGTGAGTTGCCAGTTGCCAGTGAGGGAGAGCGATGGCGGTACTGCACTACCGGGAACTCGTGGCGTGGCAGCGGGGAATGGATTTCGTGGAGGCGGTCTACCGGCTCACAAAGCGGTTCCCGCGCGAGAAGTTGTACGGCCTGACGAACCAGCTTCGGCGAGCGGCGGTGTCGGTGCCGCCCAACGTGGCCGAAGGACAGGGGCGCGGCATCGGAGCGGAATTTGGTCACCACCTGCGGATCTCGAACGGCTCCCGACAGGAAGCCGAAACGCAGATCCTGATCGCGATACGCCTGGGCTACGTCGCCGAGCCCGAGGCCGCCGACGCCCTCGGGTTGGTCGATGAAGTCGGCCGCCTGCTCACCGGCCTGCACCGATCCGTCACCGGCAGCTAACTTGCGACACCCATTGATCCTCACTGGCAACTAACAACTGGCAACTGGCAACTCTTCATGTTTTCCAAGATCCTGATCGCCAACCGAGGTGAGATCGCGCTGCGGATCATCCGCGCCTGCAAGGAGCTGGGGATCCAGACGGCGGTCGTTTACTCCACCGCCGACCGCGACGCGGCTTATTTGAAGCTGGCGGACCAGGCGATCTGCATCGGGGAGGGGCCGCCGGCCGAGTCGTACCTCAACATCCCGCGCATCATCAGCGCCGCGGAGATCGCCGACGTGCAGGCGATCCACCCGGGGTACGGGTTTTTGGCGGAGAACGACCACTTCGCCGAGATCTGCCGCTCCTGCCGCATCGAGTTCATCGGGCCGCCGCACCAGGCGATGGCGCTGCTCGGCGACAAGGTCGAGTGCAAGAAGCTCGCCCGCAAGGCGAAGGTGCCGACCGTCCCCGGCAGCGACGGCGCGGTCGAGGACGAGAAGGTCGCCCTGCGGATCGCGCAGGAGATCGAGTACCCGGTGATCATCAAGGCGGCCGCCGGCGGCGGCGGGCGCGGGATGCGCGTGGCCCACAACGACGTCTCCCTGCGCGCCGGCTTCCGGCAGGCGCAGGCGGAGGCGGAGAACGCCTTCAAGGACTCCACCGTCTACATCGAGAAGTACGTCGAGTACGGCCGGCACGTGGAGGTGCAGATCCTGGCCGACGCCCACGGCACCGCCGTCCACCTCTGGGAGCGCGACTGCTCGATGCAGCGGCGGCACCAGAAATTGGTGGAGGAGTCCCCCTCGCCGGTGCTGCGCCCGGAGGTGCGACGCGAGCTGTGCGAGTCGGCCGTGCGACTCATCAAGGCGGCCGGCTACACCAACGCGGGAACGGTCGAGTTCCTGGTCGACAAGAAGCAGAACTTCTACCTCCTGGAAGTGAACGCGCGCATCCAGGTGGAGCACCCGGTGACCGAGCAGGTGACCGGGATCGACCTGATCAAGGAGCAGATCCGCATCGCCTCGGGGCTGCCGCTGAGCTTCCGGCAGAAGGACGTGCCGCAGATCGGGCACGCGATCGAGTGCCGCATCAACGCGGAGGACCCGGCCCGCAACTTCGCGCCGTCGCCCGGCACGATCCTGGAGTGGCGCCCGCCCGGCGGCCCGGGCGTGCGGCTCGACACCCACGCCTACGCCGGCTACCGCATCCCGCCCAATTACGACAGCATGATCGGCAAGCTGATCGTCCACCGCCCCACCCGCGGCGAAGCCATCGCCGCCATGAAGCGCGCGATCGGCGAGTTCAACATCGCGCCGATCAAGACCACCATCCCGCTGCACCTCCAGATCATGGACAACCACGAGTTCCAGAGCGGCGACGTCGACACCGGCTTCGTCGAGCGCGTGCTGCTGAACAAGTAGGTCGCGCGGAAATCAGATCGTCTGATTGCACTCCTCGACCTCCGCCTGCATCGCCCGCAGCAGGCGCGCTGGCGGCGTCTCGCCTTCGAGCTCGTCGGCCGCGATCGGCATCCACTGGCCGGGGATCAAGATCTGCGAGCGGACGAAGCGGTCGATGGCGGACTGCACCGCGCCCCCAGCGGGCG
>DASQDR010000057.1:0-1892 GCA_035634055.1 Tepidisphaeraceae bacterium
GCTGCACCTGGCGACGCACGGATTCTTCGACCTCGGCGCCCCGCCGCAGAACGCTACGCCGCCCGCAGACAGCGCAGCGGCGCAGTTGGCCGCGGCGGTGGCGGCGGTCGACGAGGGGCAATCCTCCGGGCTGGTGTTGGCTGGCGCCAATCGCCCGCCTGAAATTCCGGCCGACCCCACGCAGCTCGACCGCCTGCCGGACGACGGTTACCTGAACGCCGCAGAGATTGCCGCGCTGCCGCTGGGCGGCGCCCAGCTTGTGGTGCTGTCGGCCTGCGAGTCGGGCCTCGGCGCCGCGGCGGGGGGCGAAGGCCTGCTGGGGGTCCAGCGCGCGTTTCAGCTCGCCGGCGCGCGCACCACGATCGCCACGCTGTGGAAGGTGAACGACGAGACGACGCGCCGGATCATGGAGGAGTTCTACCGCAATTACCTCGTCGAGAAGCAGACCCCCTTGGAAGCGCTGCGCCGCGCGCAGTTGTGGGCGCTGGAGAATCCGGAGCTCATCCCGCGCGGCGCCGACCCGCCTTCGAGTTCCGGCCCGACGACGCGCCTCTCGCCCAAGCTCTGGGCCGCATTCACCGTCTCGGGCGACTGGCGGTAGGACGGGCCCGTGGCCGCGTCGCCCGCGTCGCACCGCATCCGCGACATGGCGCCGCCCCGGGTCGGGCGGAGCCGCGCCACCCCGACTCTGCCGGTTACAACGCCGGTAATCTCGCGGTTTCCTCGGAGGCCTCGGGAAGGGCTCGCCGCGGCGGCGCCGCGAGTTGACCCCCCTTTCCGCCGGTCTAGAATGGCTCTCTAGATTGTCCGCGGCAGGGAAGCGCCACCGAACCCTTTACCGCAGCGTCCGTAGGAGCAACGTGCGGCAGTGCCCAACGGGGGCCCCTCGCACTTGTCCCCCGGTCTCGCTCCCCCCGAAGCCGCTCCTATGCATAGCTCCCCCGCCGGCCGCACGACGGCCGCCCCCACTCCCCGCACGCTGACCGCCCTGCCCGTTTACAACGAAGTTCGCCACGTAACGGCAGTGCTGGACGAAGTCGTCCGCAGCGGCCTCCCCGGCGATCAGGGCGACATCCTGGTCGTGGACGACGGCTCGAACGACGGCACCCGGGAGCTGCTCGCCCGGCGCCGCGATCTTGTCGTGGTGACTCACCCGCAGAACCGCGGATACGGCGCCGCGTTGCGCACGGCCTTCGACTACGCCATCGCCCACGGCTACGACTTTCTGGTCACCATCGATTGCGACGGCCAGCACGAGCCGCAGCGCATCAGGGAGCTGGTCCAGGGGTGCCGCGACGTCGATATCGCCAGCGGCAGCCGCTACCTGGGCGTGGATATTCCAGTCGGCCTGGCGCCGGCCGATCGCAGACGAATCAACGTGACCGTCACCGACGAGCTGAACTGCCGGCTGGGGCTTAAGCTCACCGACGCGTTCTGCGGGTTCAAGGCGTATCGGGTCGAAGCGCTCAAGAAGCTCCAGCTCACGGACAACGGCTACGCCATGCCGCTGGAGTTGTGGGTGCAGGCGGCGTTCCACGGACTGCGGGTCGTCGAGGTCGCCGTGCCGCTGATCTACTTGGACGAGAAGCGGTCGTTCGGCGGCGCTCTGGACGACTCGGCCACGCGGCTGGCCTACTACCACTCGGTCATCGAGAAGGCGGTGAAAGCGTGCCGCGCCCAATGTGCGGCGCATCCATTGCCTGCCTTCTCGTGCTTGCCATCGCCCTTCCAAGGCTGCTGCTCCTGAGCCGAGTCGCCCCCGATGAACGACCTCAGTCATCGCGAGGTCCACTGCGGGGCCGCGGCGCCCAGCGGCGGCGCCGATGGTCGGCAGCCGCAGCCGGGCGCCCGCTATCGTGCCCCGGCGGCCGATGGCGCCAAGCTCGCGGCGC
>DASQDR010000058.1:0-95830 GCA_035634055.1 Tepidisphaeraceae bacterium
CCGGGGTTGAGCACGTCCATGATCGACCACAGCTCCGACAGGTGGTTCTCCACCGGCGTGCCGGTCAGCGCCACCCGCCGCGGCGCCGCCAGCGCGCGGATCGCGATGCTGCTGGCGGCCGAGGGGTTCTTGATCTTCTGAGCCTCGTCCAGCGCCAGCCGGTGCCACGGCACCTTGCTCAGCACGTCCAGGTCGCGGTCGGCCAGCACGAAGCTGGTGAAGCCGACGTCGTGCCGCGACGCGCTGTCGATGAACGCGTCCCCCTTGAGCCGCTGCGGCCCGTGGTGCAGCAGCACCCTCAATTCCGGCGCGAACCGCTCGAGCTCCTTCACCCAGTTGCCGACGACGGACGTCGGCGCGAAGAGCAACGTCGGCCGCCGCGTCTCCGCCGCGTCGTCCGGCGGCGCATCCGCCGCCGAGTCTTCAGGCGCAACCATCTCTAAAGCCTCATCCCGCCTGCCCACGCGCTCGTGCTGGAGCAGGGAGATCAACTGGATGGTGTTGTGGGTGACGATGAAGTCATCGGTCACGTACAGGTGATCGGCCGCGTCGACGGCGATGCATTGCACCTCCTTCTCGCCGACCGGCTCGACCGAGACGATCGCGCGCGACGGCGGGTATTTCTCGCGTGGCCGGTACGTCGCCTCCTTGCGCTTGAGCCAGAAGGGGTGGACGTCGGCCGGCAGCGCGACGCTCATCCGGTACGCGAGGCGTCGCCGGGTCGGCTTCTGCCGCACGCGGGCGGTGCCGCCGAACGATTGCACCAGGAAGCGCACGTCCTCCGCCAGGCGCAAAGACGTGGTGCAGAACTCGACGTTGTTGTCCGCCGGGCGGACGTGCCCGTCGCTGTCGAGCAGCCCGCGGAGCAGCTCGAGGCGCGCCTGCGGCGGGGCGAACTTGTAGAGGGTGGGGACGAACTTCTCGTGCGACTTCAGGCCGAAAAGCTCGAGCCGGCGGAGGGCGTCCATGACGGCGTTCGCCTCGCCCGGCCCCGCGCCGCGGACGCGGTAGTCGACGCCGCACCCGGTCGGAACCAGCGACGTTCCCTCGGGCAGGAGCGCCGTCAGGCGGTCGATGACGGCGTCGTCGGCGCTGGAGACGATCACGCGGTGCGCGATCCCGCCGTCACCGAGCAGCACGCCCAGCAGGTACGGGTGAAGCGGCAACCCGGCGGCCGCCGCCGAAGCGGACGACGGCTCGAACTGCACCGGCTGCACCATCGGCACGAAGTGCAGCGCGTTGCCGCTGCTGTCCCGCAGCCGCTGCCGCAACTCGCGCAGCGGCAGCACGCGGCCCGGCGCGTTGCGGT
This sequence comes from Tepidisphaeraceae bacterium, assembly GCA_035634055.1. Taxonomy (GTDB): domain Bacteria; phylum Planctomycetota; class Phycisphaerae; order Tepidisphaerales; family Tepidisphaeraceae; genus JAICTV01. The sequence goes on from DASQDR010000058.1 coordinate 1,310, forward strand.
ATCGGCGGACGGGGGTGTTGACGTACCAGAGGTGGTCGTCGCAGCACTCGGTCGAGCTGCCGTCGCTGAAGGTGACGCGGAAGACATCGCGCCGCCCGCGCGGGTAGACGCCGGTGACGCGGGTCGCGCCGCCGTCTGAGCCCACGACCGGGTCGCCGACCTTGATCTCGCCCATGGTGATCCAGCCGGTCGGGGTGAGGACTTTGGCGTCGAGCGGCTGCGCTTTGCCGAGGCCCATATCGTCCGCCAGGCAGCCGCCGATGCCCAGGCGGTCGAGGAACGCGAGCCACTGGAGGCCGCGGAGCTGGTAGGGGCGCAGGGTGCCGTGGAAGTCGGTGGGCTGCACCACGTCCGGGGCGCGCATGGCGGGGAGCTGCTCGAGCAGGTCCTTCACCCACGACGCGCCGGCGAGCGAGACGGCCGGCGCGCGGGTTCCGGCACCGCCCGGCGTTTCGCCGGCGCGGGCGGCGGAGGTGGCGAACGCGGTGCGGAACGCCTCGCCCAGCGTGGTCTGACCGCTCTGGTTGCGCTTGATGAACTCCTCGGCCATGGCGGCGGCGTCGGCCTCGATCTCGACCCACCGCCCGCGCACGCGCACCAGCGGCTGCTGGCGGCGGACGAGGGCGTCGAACTCGTCGGGCGACAGATCGAGCCCGCCGAGGCTGACGCGCCAGTCGAAGGCGAGCAAGCTGTCCAGGCCCATGCGCGCTACGCCCGGCTCGAACCCGCCGCCGCTGCCGTACCGCCCGCCGCCCCCGCCGCCGCCGTCGAAGTCGTCATCGGGCGAGGAGCCGTCCAGCGGGCGGAGCGACATCACCAGCGACAGCCGGCGGTCCACCTCCTCGGCCCAGGCGGGCAGGTCCACGGCGAACTGCTGGGCGCGCAGCTCCGGCGACCACTGGCGGATGAACTGCTGGGCCTCGCCCGTCGTCAGGTCCACCCCCGTCGGCGCGGGCGCGGCCAGGGCGCGCAGGATCGGCGGGCACGTTTCCGCCGCCCGCGCCAGCTCGGCGCTCAGCACCGCGCGCAGCTCCGCCTGCTGCCGCCCCAGCGCGCTGAGCGGGCTGGCATCGGACCAGACCTTGGCCGCCTCGATCGGCTTGGCGTCGTCGTCGCCCAAGGGGACCAGCTCGAACGACAGCCGCCACAGCGGCATTTCCGCAACCGCCGTATCGCCCGGCGCCGCCGCCGCCGCCGCATCGTCCGGCGCGTCCTCGGGCGGCTCGGTCAGCTCCATGGCGAGCTGCCAGCCGGTCATCGGCGGCGCGCCGGTCAGCTTGCTGGTCCAGAGCTGCACCTGGTCCACCAGCGCATCGTTGTCGCCCGCACGGCCGGCGATGTGGCGCGACTCACCGAGCAGCGCCGCCAGCAGGCGAACCTCCGGCCCGGCGTCGGGCGACTGCGCCTCGTTCTGCGGCCGGGCGAAGAACGGATCGTTGCCGGCGGCGCGGCGGATCAGCGCGTCGGCCGTCGAGGCCAGGAACGACTCGATCCGCTCCAGGGCGGTCGTCTCGTCCCCGTCGATCGCCAGGCAAATCGGCGGCATCGCGGCGGCGAGCCGCTCTAGCGCGTCCAGCTCCGGAGGCGAGACGTGCAGCCGCCAGTGCGCCTCGTGGTGCGCGTTGCAGCGCCGCGCGGCGGGGTAGAAGCGCTCTTGCCGAATCGAGTCGACGACGAAGCGCGCCAGCCGCGTCCAGTAGTTGACCGAGTCGCCGAACGATTCCGGCAGCGGCTGCGGGAGCGATAGGAGCAGGTCCATCGCCTCGGCGGCGGAGAACCGGAGCGCGGGGACTTCAGCGGGGCACAACACCACCGTGCCGGCGGCGGCGGAAACGTCGGATGCCGACAGCGGCTGCCCGTCCTCACACGGGAGCCACAGCCGCAGCGCCGCCGCCTGCGCGACCGACGAGAGCAGCCCGTCGGTCGTCACCTGCCCGACCGCGTCGCGCAGCGCGGCCTCGCCCGCCAAGTTGTCGGCCCAGAGCAACAGCGAACGGTCTTGCCAGATGGCGTGGAGGGTCATGGGAACTTCAAGAGGTTGCAAGAGATCCGTCGGTGCCCTGTGCTGTCGGTCGTCACTTGTCTTTGGTCACTTGCACGGCGCGATCATCCGGTGCGGCGGCGTGCTGATGACGCCACTCCGGCCGCCGCGATCATCACGCCTACCGTGCCCGGCGAGTGACGCGTGACCAGCGACCGGTTCCGAGTCACGCCACCATCCATTTATTGGGCGTCCTGTCCAGTTGTCACCTTTGCGCGTTCGGAACTTTCCGATGCTAGCCGCGTCTGTGGGCGGGAGAAGGGTTCAACGGGAGAAAGCTATGACGTTTCATTGCTTGCTGCCGCGGGTGCTCGCGGCGGCGGTTTGCGCGCTGGCGGCGTCGCCGGCGCTGGGGCGCATCAAGCTCATCACGCTGCCGGTGCGCGAGCGCGTAGAGATCCAGCTCGATCACGACTCGGCCACGCTGGTGGAAGAGGAGCGCGTCGTGCCGCTGGTCAAGGGCGAGAACCAGGTCGATTTCTCGTGGGCCAACACGCAGATCGACCCGAACACGATCGTGTTCCGCGTGATTGGCCCCGCCGGCGGTGGTGGCGGTGGCGGCGCCAGCAGCGGCGGCGGCGCGGCGACGCAATCGACGCAGCCCGCGCAGCCGGCCACGCAGCCGCCCACGCAGTCGGCGGACGCAAGGGCGATCGACGCGAAGGTGCTATCGGTGAGCTATCCGCCGAACGAGTCGGCGCTCGTCTGGGCCGTTGGCGCCAGCAATTCCGGCTCGGCCCGCGTGCGGATCAGCTACCTGCTCGGCAACCTCTCCAAGACGTTCCACTACCGCGCGGTGGCGACCCGCGACGAATCGAAGCTCACCCTCGCGCAGTACATCCGCTTGCAGAACTTCGCCAACGAGGAGTTCGCCAGCACCAACCTGTGGGCCGGCTTCGGCCGGGCGTTCCTCAAGCCGGTGGGGCTGAACGAGACCAAGGAAATGCTGATGAGCCGCACCGCCGACGTGCCGGTGCGCAAGACCTACACGTGCGACGCGCAGGCGTTCGGCCACCTCGACGAGCCGCAGAAGAAGCTCCGCGTGCCGATGCACTACGTGATCAGAAACGACCGCGCCAGCCGCCTCGGCACCGCGCCGCTGCGCGACGGCAAGGTCCGCATCTTCATCACCAGCGGCGGCGGCGGCGGCGGCGGCGTCGGCGCGAGTGGCGGCGCGGGCGGCGGGGCGGGCGGGGCGCGGCAAGACGCGTCGACCGCATTCCTCGGCGAGGACTGGGGGAAATTCACTCCCGTCGACGACGAGATGAAGCTCTACCTCGGCGTCGCGCAGGACATCGTCGTCAAGCGCACGATCGAGCGCAACGAGTCCCGCCGGCTCGGCGGCAACTTGCACGACTACGACGTGATCGTGAAGTTCGAGATCGAGAATCGCAAGGCGCAGGCCGTCACGCTCGACGTGGCCGAGAACCTCAAGCACCTCCGCGCCGAGCTTGGTCACGCCAACGATCGCGACGTGCAGTGGGAACTGGGCGATCAGTCCGACCTGCGCGACGCTGACGTGGACAAGGGGGCCCATGACAAGCTCCTCTTCCACGTCCCGCTGCCCGCGCGCGGCGCCGACGGCAAGGCGGAGACGATCGTCAAGAAGCTCCACGTCATCCTTCGGAATGAATGGCAATGATGAGGGATGTGCGGGTGGATGGTTATGGGCCGACGAAGGCACCTTTCCTTTAGCCCCTCACCCATCCACCCGTTCGCCCACCCACGCACCGCTGCTACCACTCACGCTGACTGATCGAGGACACCCATGTTCGCGCGCCTCCTCCCCCTGCTGCTCCTTGTCGTTTGCGGCTCCGCGCTGGCCCGCAATGTCGACCTCTCCACCGTCCCCCGGCGTGACACCGTCTCACTGACCATCTACAACAGCGAGGACCTCACCCTCGTGCGCGAGACCCGCGCCGTCACGTTCCGAAAGGGCGTCAACCCGCTCCAGTTCTCCTGGGCCAGCACGCTGATCGACCCGACGTCAGTCGAGTTGCGCTTCGTCTCCCGCGCCGACCAGCTCGACGTGCTCGACACCACCTTCCCGCACGACCGCCCGCAGGTGCTCTACTGGAACGTGCAGAGCGAGTTCGACGGAGAGGCCACCATCGAGATCACCTACTTCACCAGCGGCATCACCTGGTCCGCCGACTACGTTGCCATCGCCGACGAGGCCGAGAGCACCGTTCGGCTCGAGGGGTTCGTGCGCGTCAGCAACCACTCCGGCGAGGAGTACGAGGACGCGAGCGTGCGGCTGATCGTCGGCTCGATCAACCTGGTGGAGAAGATCGCCGAGCTGGCGCAGATCGCGCCGCAGCAGGTCGCGCAGCTGGGGGCCGGGCAGAAGCAGGAGTTCAGCAAGCGGGCCGCGCGCGACATGCTCAAGGAAGCTGACCGCGCCCCCGCTGCTGCCGTCCCCGCCACAGCGCCCCCGCGCGAGAAGGAGATCATCAAGGAAGGCCTCAGCGAGTACTTCGTCTTCGCCATCGAGGGAACCGAGACGATCAGGCACGGCTGGTCCAAGCGGATGCGCTCGATCGAGGCGGCGGCGGTGCCGGTGAAGGCGCAGTACCGCTACCGCCCGGCGGAGTACGGCGACCAGCTCGTGCGGATGTACCTGATGGTCAACGACAAGGCGTCAAGGCTCGGCGACACGCCGCTGCCCGATGGCGTTGTCCGCGTCTTCCGCGAGAACGGTCGCGGCGGCGGCGCGGGCGGCGCCGGCGGCCCGGGCGGTGGCGCTGGCGGTGGCGCCGGTGGTACGGGCGAGGGGCTGTCCTACCTCGCGCAGCAGGCGATCCGCTACGTGCCGGTGGGCGACAAGATCGAGCTGAACCTCGGCCCGGACCCGGAAGTCGTCTTCGAGCTGATCAAGCGCCGCGCGTGGCGCGACAACCTCTGGGCCCGCGCGGACGGCGCCGACGTCCTCCGTCGCGTGGACGGGCCCGGCGCGCGCGTCCAGGTCAACTCCACCATCGCCGGCTGGGACGAGCACGAGCTGTACGTCCAGCGCGTGCGCAACTACACGGATAAGCCGATCGAGCTGGAGATCCGCCGGACGTTCCCCGGGCACGTCACGTTCAAGAGCCACGGCCTGTCACCGGCGCTGCACGATTATCAGACCGTGCAACTCAAGGCGTCCGCCAGGCCGGGCGAGAAGCTGGAGCTGCCGTTCGAGATCGTGCGGCACCAGGGGCGCAGCGCGAAGCAGTTGAACGTGACACTGGTGGAGCTGGCGGCGCCGACGACGGCGCCCGTCAAGTGATGCGGCGAAAAGCGATGGCGGGCGGGGTCCACGTGAAGTCGCGCGACGGATGAGACGATGAGAGGGGGGGAGGACGAGCGCGCGTCGCTGCGCGGCGGCGCATCCTTGGCGGGCGGTCCCGCGATGGCTGCCTCTCGCCGGGGCGGGTGAGATGCGTATGCGCAACTCGGGAACTGGCCGCCGACAGCAGGGCTCGACGCTGATCGAGCTGGCCGTGGTGGTCGCGATCCTCGGGGTGCTGACCGCGTTCGCGCTGCCGCGGTTCCTCGACTCGCTGGAGCGCTCGCGCGCGGCCGAGGCGTTCAACTACCTCGCCGCAGTTCACGAGGCCCAGCAGCGGCACCACGAGCGGGAAAAGAAATTCGCCGCCGACCTCTCGAGCCTCGATCACCTTCTGCCGCCACCCGCGAATTTCGACATCGCCGCCCCAACGCCCGGCGCATCGGGGCATTTCGGTGATAGCTGGTCGCTCACCCTCACGCGAATCGGCAGCGGCGGCGGGTACGGCCCGTACAAGATCGTCTTCACCGAGCAGGGGTTCGACGCGTCGCGCAGCGACATCCTGGACAAGATCAACCCGACGCAGCGTTAGCCTCGGCCGGCCGCGGGCCGGCCGCCGCAGCCGCTCGGGGCACGGGTGCCCGCGCCCGCGCCCGCGCCACTCGTCACTTCTGAAATTCGTAGATCCACCCAAGACCGAGAATGCGGGTCAGCTCATCGAGCGCGGCCCGGCCCTCTTCGAGAAGCTTCGGGTCGGCAAGGTCCGCGGCCGCGAGGGCGTCTCGGTAATGGCGCTCGACCCACGCCACCAGCCGTTCGTGCAGCGCATCGTCGAACAGCACGCCGGGTTGGGTGGCCGCCAGTTCTTCTTCGGTCAACACCACTCGCAGGCGCAGGCAGGCCGGGCCGCCGCCGTTGCGCATCGACTCGCGCAGGTCCACGAAGTGGGCGTGCGAGATGACGCCGTCAGCCAACAGCTTCTGGATGAACGCGTGCGTGCGCGCGTTGTCGTGCGATTCCATGGGCGCGATCATCGCGGTCGTTCCGCCGGCAACGGTGACGAGCTGACTGTTGAACAGGTAGGACGCGATCGCGTCCGCCAAGGGGACGTCGCGCTCCTTCGCCTCCAGCGCCCGCAGGCCGGGCACGTGCTGGCGGAGCGCCTCCACGCACTCCCCCGCGCCGACCCAAGCCTTCTCGTGATAGAGGAGCAGGTCGCGGTGACCGACCGCAACCACGTCGTTGTGGAACGCGCCCGCGTCGATGGCGGCGGGGCTCTGCTGCACGAAGACCGCGCGCTGCACGCGGTGCATGAAGGCGATCGTGCGGCTGGCGCGGGCGGTCTGCCGCGCGGGATACTTCGCCGGTCGCGGCGAAGCATCGTCCCCGGACGAGCCGTAGGTGAACAGCTCCGCGCCCGAGCCGCCGCGCGCGTCGACGAGACGCGTATGGTTTGCGGCCCCCTCGTCGGAAAAGGTCGTCGCCGCCGGCAGCGGGTCGTGGTGCGCGAAGCGCCGCTCGTCGCTGAAGATTGCCCGCAGCACGCGCGCGGTCGCCGGCGCCTCGAGCGAACGGTGCAGGTTGCTCAGGAGGTTGGCCGGCGTGAAGTGGACGCGCCCGTCGCGCGTGTCGCCGCTGGCTGAAACGGTCGCGGCGTTGGCGGTCCACATGGCCGAACTGCTGCTGACGGCGGCAAGCAGCGCGGCATCCGTGCGGCGCGCCAGGCCCAGCACGTCGCCGTCGCTGCCCGCGTAGCCCAGGCGCCGCAGCGTCGGCAGGTGCGGGCGCTCGTGCGGCGGGAGGACCGCCTGCCTGGCGCCAAGCGACGCGACGAACTTCATCTTCGCCAGCCCCTGCAGCGCCGCCCGCTTCGGGCTCGACACGGCCGCGCGGTTCGCCATCGACGCGACGTTGCCGAAGCTCAGCCCCGCGTAGTTGTGCGTCGGGCCGACGATGCCGTCGAAGTTGACCTCGTGCGCGCCCGCCGTCACAGGTCGATCCCCACCGGCGGCGCCGCGGGCAGCGCGAGCCTTTCGATCTCCAAGGATGCGACGGGATACGAGGCATAGTCGCTGGCGAAGAAGCCGCTGGGGCGGTGGTTGCCGCTTCGGCCGATGCCGCCGAACGGCAGCGCGCTACTGGCGCCGGTGAGCGGGCGGTTCCAGTTGATCACGCCGGCACGGGCGCGGCGGTAGAACCGCTCGTACAGCGCCCGGTCGTCGCTGAGCAGCCCGGCGGCCAGGCCATATTCCGTTCGGTTGGCCTCGGCGATGGCGGCGTCGAAATCATCGACGCGCACGACCTGAAGCAGCGGGCCGAAGTGCTCCACGTCCGGGCGGTCGCCCACGCCGGTCACGTCGATCAGCCCCGGGGACAGCAGGTGCGCCAGCCCGCGGAGCGGCTGCATCCGCAGCAGGCTGCTGCCGCCGTGCGCGATCAGCTCGTCCTGCGCAGCCAGCAACTTCTCCGCCGCCGCGCGGTTGATCACGGGACCCATGAACGGTTCCGGATCGTCCGTGTACAGGCCGACGCGCACGCGCGCGATCATCGCCAGCAGCGCGTCGAGGAACGCGCGCGCTTCGGGCCCGTCCACCACGATTAGCCGCCGCGCGCAACTGCACCGCTGCCCGGCCGACAGGTAAGCCGATTGGACCGTGGCGTACGCGGCTGCGGCGAGGTCGCTGACGCGGTGGACCACCAACGGGTTGTTCCCGCCCATCTCCAGCGCGACGAGCTTCCCCGGGTGGTCTGCCAGCGCCCGCCCGATCGAGCGGCCGGCGGCAAAGCTGCCGGTGAACAGCACGCCGTCGATCCCCGGATGCTTGACCAGCGCCTCGCCCACGTCGCGCCCGCCGCGCAGCAACTGGAGCACGCCCGCCGGCAGCCCCGCCGCGCTCCAGCAGCGCAGCACCTTCTCGCCCGTGCCGGGCGTCAGCTCGCTGGGTTTGAAGATCGCCGTGTTGCCCGCGAGAAGCGCGGGGACGATGTGCCCGTTGGGCAGGTGACCGGGGAAGTTGAATGGCCCCAGCACCGCCAGCACGCCGTGCGGCTTGTAGCGCGTGGCCGCGGTCACGCCGGCGGATTCCGACGCCGCGTCGCTGCGCCGCTGCTGGTGCGCTTGGGTCGACAGCTTGACCTTGGCGATCATCGCGTCGACCTCGCCGGCCGATTCCCACCGCGGCTTGCCGGTCTCGCGGCTGATCGTCTCGCCGATCTCCGCCTTGCGCTGGCGGAGCTGCTCCGCGTAAGCGTCCAGCACCTTCAGCCGCTGCGCCAGCGGCGCGTCCGCCCAACCTTCGAACGCGCGCCGGGCGGTGGCGACCAGGGGTTGTACAAGCTCGTGGGACATAGGGGGTGTCTCTGCTCCCTCTCCCCGGGCACGAGGAGAGGGAGCAAACGATCTTAGTCCGTCAGCTTCACGATGCGCACGGCATCGCCGACTTGGACCTGAAGCGCCTTGGCGACACTGCGCGTGATCCTCACGCCGCCCGGGTCAACTTCTTGCACGAACGCCTTGCACGCGCGAAAGGCTTCGGTCGTCGTGCCCACCATGACCGCCACGCCGCCGATTTCGTCATTCGCGATCGCCTCGACCACCATCCGCCGGCTGTTGCGGACGGTGCGGATATCATCTCGCCCGGCGACCATCATCGGGCCGGCATCGAAGATGTCGATCATGTCACCAAAGCGGAAGCCTTCCGCCTCCAGGTTGCGCACCGCGCTGGCGCTCTCCCGATGCGGCCGGCCGATCACCGCCCGCGCGGCGTCGGGCAGCAGCGGGATGTAGATCGGGTGGTCGGGCATCAGCTCGGCGATGAACTTCTTGTTCACGTTGCTCAACCGGTCGGCCTCGGCGAAATCGATGCCGAAGAAGTGCCGCCCCAGCGCGTCCCAGAACGGCGAGTGCCCCGCGTCGTCGAGCTGCCCGCGGATCTCGCTGATCACCGTGGGCTCGAACAACTCGGCGTGCTCGGCGATGAACAGGAAGCGCACGAGCTGGAGCAGCTTGCCGTTGCCGTCCCTGCGCCACTCGGGGTGAAGGAAGAGCGAGCCGATCTCGCACGGTCCGTCGTGCTCCGCGACCAGCGTCAGGATCGGCACCTCCTTGTGCACGCCGATGGCTTTCGACTCGAAAAGCTGCGTCTCGATGCGATAGGCGTAGAACGGCTGGAACCCGCCGACCTTGGACGTGATGCCGCAGGCGCCGACAACGCGGGCGGCGCCGGACCCGTCGCCGACGCCGTCGCCAACGCCTTCGCCGAGGTCTTCCATCACGAACAGGTACGTCTCGCCGCCCGGGCGGTCGGCGAACTTTTGTAGGCTGGCGACGGATCGCGCGATGCGCTTGGCCAGCAGGTCACGGTCCTTCGGCAACGTCGTCAGTCCGACGCCCGCCAGGCCCGCGAGCTCGACCAACGCATCCAGATCGGACACCGCGACCGGGCGAACGACTACCATGACGAAAATATCGGCCGGGCACGCGGGGGCGGGAAGAAGAATTACCGACGGGTCGAATCTGCTGGAGGAAACCAGCGGCGAATTAATGTCTTCCAGCACCGGGGCGAGGGAGTAGGCGCTATCCGGGACTGCCGTTACGCCTTCTGCGGGCGGCGGGACGTGGCTGAATCGCGGGCTCGGACGGCGCGCTCCGACCATTCCAATAGTTGCCGTCGGCTGTCGATCACATCGGCCGGCGCCTGGTAGTAGCGCTTCAGCGTCTGCTTCGCGTTGGGCTGGAACGGCGTCATGCCGCGGCGGACGTACTGCGAGCGCGAGCGGGCGTCAGTTTTCAAATAGAGGGTGCCGCGCCAGACGATCGCGAAGAACGTCCCGCCGCTGTACAGGCCGTGCGCGCCGAACATCGCGCGTGCCGTCACGCCGCCTTCGAGGTCACGCAGTTGCTCCAGCAAGAATTCCAGGAAATCGCTCACGGCACCTTCTCCGCGTCCGCCAGCTCCGCCACCACGCGCGCCAGGCCGGCGACCACGCGCGACATGCGGTCGTAGTCGCACTTGTCCGGCGTGTCGTCGCTCGTGTGGTAGTGCGGGTAGCGGAACGGGGCGGTGTCGGTCAGCATCAGTGCGGGGTAGCCCTGCCGCTGGAACGACCAGTGATCCGACCACCCGACGCCCTCGATGGACGCCGGCGCGGCCCCGCCCTCGCTCGGGAACTTCGCGTGCCGGCGGAAGGATTCAACGACGCGGCTCACCAGCGCCTCCGACTCGCTCTCGCCGACGAACGTGATGAAGTTGCCGACCTTCGGATAGAACTGCGCGAGCATCCCCGGATACCGCTGGCTTCCCTGGGCATCGGAGTAGTAGCCGATGGTCTCGGGCGTGAGCATCGCGACGATCTTCTCCCCGCGCTCCTTGCACCGCCCGGCGTAAACGACGCTGCCCATCTGCGGGCCCTGGAAGAACGGCGGCTCCTCGTTGACGAACGCGACGTAACGAATCGTGCGCGCCAGCTTCTGCCCCTTCAGCAGCCGCGCGACCTCCAGCACGGCCGCGACGCCGGACGCGTTGTCGTTGGCGCCGGGCGCGCCGTGGACGGAGTCATAGTGCGCGCCGACGACGATGATCTCGTCCGCCTTGCCCGCGCCGCCCGCGCCCGGGATGGTGACGTCGATGTTGCGCACCGTTTGCCTGGCGGCGGTGAACTCCTGCCGGCCGACCTCGTGGCCGAGCGCGCGGAACTGCTCCTCGATGTAGACCGCGGCGGCCTCGAGGGCGGCCGGCCGGTAGACGTTCCGCTCGCCGATCTCGCCGCCCAGCTTCTCCACGTGCGCGCGGAGGTGTCGGGCAACGTCGACCTCCTCCGGCGTCGCCGGCGGGAGCGGGCCGGAGAACGACTTGCCCGGCATCTGGGTCTTCACGGTGCAACCTCCCACCAGGCAGAGCAGCGCCGACGCGAGCAGGCGGAAAACCATGCTTCTCATCATGGACCGGACCGGCCGCGCCTGTCGCCTCCCGTTTTACCCGATGCGCCACCGCATCAGCCCCAGCCCGACCAACGTGGCGCCGCCCGCCGCAAGGTAGGGCGTCAGTGGGACGTCGCGCGACGGGCCGGGAAGCTCGATCGGCCGGGCGTCCCCGTGCTCGATCACGCGCCCGCCGGTGGTGTCCGCGAGCGCTCGCATGGTTGCGCGGTCGTTGCCGATCCTGGCGAACTCCGCCGCGTAGCGGCCGGGCAGCGCGACGTGGTCGAGCAGCGCGTCGTCGAGGTACACCGCGGCGAGCGACCCGCGCTCCGAGGTGTCGAACGTCGCCTCGTAGCGCCCAGGGGCGACCTGCGGGATCGGCGTCGACTCCTTCGGCCGCGCCGTCCCCGCCGACACCGCCAGCGCCGGCCGAAGGTCGTTCAGGTACCGGCCGTCGGTGTCGCGCGCGTCGAGCGTGACTCGGAACGGCCAGCCGTGGTCCCAGGTGACGACGAAGCGCGGGTCGCGCGGCGGGACAAAGACGCGATCGGCCAGTGGGTCGATCCACCCCGGCGGCGGCGGAAAGGCCAAGGCGATCACCGCGCCGGTGCCGAGGTTCCATGCCGCCGCCATGGGCGCGGTGTCGTTCTCCACCTGCGCGCTCGCCAGCACGGTGGCGCCCGCCTTCAGCCACGTGCGGTTCCACAGCGGGGCCGAGATCGGCGGCACGCGCAGGCCCTCATCGTTGAAGGCAACGGTGGCAGGCACGCGCTCGAGCCACGGCAACGACGCCGTGCGGAAAAGTTGGTGCAGTCCCGCCGCCCACTGGCGCGGGTCGGTCTGCGCGAGCAGTTGCCCGCCCGTGCGATCGACCACCGTGCGCAGCCCACCCACCGCGGCGACGGGGCCGGTGGAGAGGACGTGAACGCGCACCCGCTTGGCCGCCAGTTCCGCCGCCAACGGCTCGGCCGCGTCGATCTTTGCCTCGGCGTCTGTCACGAGCAGGACCGCCGACGGCAGCCCCGGCCCCGCCCACGATGCAACATCGCGCAGCGCCGGCGCGAGGTTGGTGGGGCCGGTCGGGCGGATGTTGCGCGGCAGGACGCGCGCAGGATCGACGTCGCGCACGCGCTGGTCGCGGCACCACCATCGCGTGGCGCGGGCGAAGTCGCCGGCAGAGAGTGGGTCGTCCGCCGGCAGCAGCGGGATGAGTTGCCCGATGGCATTGACGGCGAAGTGCCACCGCGTGTTGTCGCCGATCCCACCCGCCATCGAGCCGCTGGAGTCGGCGAGCACGATCCAGTGCGTGCCCGGGCTCGGCGGGTTGCTCGCCAGCGGCGAGAGCGTCTCCAGCGGCGTGCCCGCATAGCCGCCGGCGGCAAAGGCGCTGGCGCCGCCGAGGATCAACAGCCCGCCGCCGAGGTCGCGCACGTACTGTTCGAGCCGCTCGCGCTGCACCCGCGAGAGGGTGTCGGCCGATACGTTGTCCAGCGCGATCGCGCCGGCGCTGAGGTACCGCGCGGCGTCAGTGGGCAGGTCCGCCGGCGCGAAGCGCGTCCATCCCGGCGGCGGCGGCGGGGTGGCGGACGACGCGGAGATCCACCAGCGCTGAAGCGTCCGCGGCGGCGGGCGGAAGAGCCACATCCCGTCGTTCTCGCGCCACCGGTCGCGCGGTGCCACGCTGACGTCAACGTACGGCTCGTCGCTCGCCCACGCGGCGACGGTCCGGCCGGCGGTCACCGGGCGGCGGCCGCCGGTTTGGCCCAGGACGAGCTGCCGCGCGCGTCCCGCGACGCGCACGGTCGCGGCAACGCCGTCGCCGCGCGCCTCCAGCCGTTCGACCGCCGCGTCCTCCGGCTCATCCAGCGCGGGATCGGCAACGACGTACGTCGGCGGCGACGCCGCCGCCGGCGGCAGCTCGAACTGCCCGTCGGTGAACAGCAGCACCGCGTCGGCGCCCGGCGGCGGAGCGTACATCGTCCGCGCCGTCCAATGCTCGCCGCGCGGCGTCTGCGGCGTCACCGGCGTCACCTGCTGAGCGAACTGGTACAGGACGTAATCCCGCCCCGCCCGCGCTTCGGGACCCAGCAGTTGCTCGAGCCGCCGGCGGAGCTGCGCGCGGTCGCGAAACGTTGCGGAGCGCGTGCTCGGCGACACATCCACCATCACCGCCACCCGCCCGCGCAGCGCCCGCCGCCACGTCAGCTCACCGGCCGCCAGCGCGAGGCACGCGGTCCCGAGCGCCGCCAGGATCAGCGTCGTGCGCGGCAGCGCGGGCCTGCGCATGATCGTCGCGGCGACGGCGGCGCAGGCGAACACCGCAGCGACCGTGAACAGCACCGGCGAGGCGACGTTGAGCGCGGGCAGGTAGGGCATGACGTGCGACGGTCAAACGAAGGCTCGCCGGTCTTCGCATGCGGTGGCCGCTGGCCGGCGAGCGGACGTGCGGGATCATCCGGCCCCCGCGCAATACAATCGTATCCCATGGCACAACGACCGGCGAGATCGACCACGATCCTCAGCGTCCGCCGCGGCGATCAGGTGGCGCTGGGCGGCGACGGGCAGGTGACGTTGGGGAACGTCGTCGCCAAGGCCGACGCCACCAAGATCCGCCGGATCGGCCCCGGCGGCAAAGTCCTGACCGGTTTCGCCGGCAGCGCCGCCGACGCCTTTGCGCTGCTCGAGCGGCTGGAGAAGAAGCTCGCCGAGTACCCGGACAACACCCGCCGCGCGGCGGTCGAGCTGGCCAAGGAGTGGCGCACCGATCGCGTCCTCCGCCGCCTCGAGGCGATGCTGGCCGTCGTCGACAAGACCACGAGCCTGATCGTCAGCGGCGCCGGCGACGTCATCGAGCCGACCGACGGCATCATCGGCATCGGCTCCGGCGGCCCCTTCGCCCAGGCGGCGGCCAAGGCGCTGGTCGAGCACACCCAACTCGCGCCCGACGGGATCGTCAAATCGGCCCTGAAGATCGCGGGGGAACTCTGCATCTACACGAACACGAACATCAAGGTGGAGACGCTCTGACGGCGACGCAGGCGCCGCCCGGCTGGTGTGCGCCTGTCGTTGCAGCCGGTCCCATTGCGCTGGAGGTCCCGGCGTGGCCCACGCCGGCAGCCCGGGCCGACGAAGCTACAATCGACGCGTGATGGAGCAACTGACCCCCAGGCAGATCGTCGCCGCGCTCGACAAGTACATCGTCGGCCAGGCGGACGCCAAGCGCGCCGTCGCGGTGGCGGTGCGGAACCGGTGGCGGCGGCAGCGGGTGCCGGAGGGGATGCGGCAGGACGTGTCGCCGAAGAACATCCTCATGATCGGCCCGACCGGCGTCGGCAAGACCGAGATCGCCCGCCGGCTCGCCGGGCTGACGGGCGCGCCCTTCATCAAGGTGGAGGCGACGAAGTACACGGAGGTGGGCTATCACGGGCGCGACGTCGAGTCGATGATCCGCGACCTGCTCGACACCTCCATCGCGCTGGTGCGCGACGAGATGACCGAGAGCGTGAAGGAGCCGGCGGGCAGGCAGGTCGAGGAACGCCTGCTCGATTACCTGCTCCCCGGCACCGGCCGAGCCGAGCCGGCGGCGTCGCTCGATGAAGCCGACGGGGACGAGACCGACGACGCCCGCCACAAGCATGCCCGCACGCGGGAAAAGCTGCGCGAGCAACTCCGCGCCGGCGCGCTTGAGGATCGCACGATCGAGATCGCCGTCGAGGACCGCGCCTCGGTTGTCGGCGTGCTCGGGCAGGCGGGGATGGAGATGGACGTCGAGTTCCAGTCGATGTTCGAGAAGATGCTCCCCACCCAGCGGCAGACGCGCCGGCTCTCCGTCGCCGAGGCGCGTAAGGTCCTGCTGGCGCAGGAGGCGGAGAAGCTGATCGACAAGGCGAAGATTCACGCCGAGGCCATCGCGCGCGTCGAGCAGTCGGGGATCGTCTTCCTCGACGAGATCGACAAGGTCGCAACGTCCGAGGGCAAGTCCGGCGGCGGCGGCGGCGGCGGCGGCGGCGGCGGCCCGGACGTGTCGCGGCAGGGCGTGCAGCGCGACCTGCTGCCGATCGTGGAGGGAAGCACCGTCGTCACCAAGTACGGCCCCGTGCGGACGGACCACATCCTCTTCATCGCCGCCGGCGCGTTCCACGTCAGCCGGCCGGCCGACCTGATGCCGGAGCTCCAGGGGCGGTTCCCGATCCGCGTGGAGCTCAGCGACCTGACGAAGGAGGACTTCGTCCGCATCCTGCGCGAGCCGCGCAACGCGCTGACGAAGCAAACCGTCGCGCTGCTGGCGACCGAGGGGGTGCGCGTGGAGTGGACAGACGACGCGGTGGAGGCGATGGCGCAGCTCGCCTTTGACGTCAACCGCCGCGACCAGAACATCGGCGCCCGCCGGCTCTACACGATCCTGGAGAAGGTGCTGGAAGAGGTCAGCTTCGACGCGCCGGAAATGGCCGGGCAGTCGGTGATCATCGACGCCGCGTACGTCCGCCGGCGGCTCGCGGACGTGGTGAAGGACGAGGACCTGAGCAGGTTCATCCTGTAGCGCGCGGCGCACGATCGGATGGCTGATGATGACGGAGAAGGCGAAGGAGCGCTTGCTGCGAGCGGCGGAGGCGGGACTCGTGGTGGCGATCGTCGCGCTGCTGCTGGCAACGCTGCTGCCGGCCATCGTCGGCGCGTCCCGCGATGATGCGCCCGCGCCGCAACCAGCGACGGCGCCGTCGGCCGCGGCGGACGCCGCTTCTCAAACGTTTGCCGCGCACGCGTCGTCGATCGCCTTGAGCAACTCGTCGAACCGGATCGGTTTGGTCAGCCAGCGCACGAACCCGGCGGCGCGGAAGTCCTCGGCGGAGACGACCTCGTAGCCGGTGACGGCGATGCCGGGAATGTGGTGGCGGTCGCGCAGCTCGCGCATGAGCGCCAGCCCGTCGCGCCCGCCCGGGAGCCCGACATCGGTGATCAGCAGGTCCGGCGGCGCGCCGGGATCGGACGCCGCGGCGGTCATCGCAGTCTCGTAGCAGCCGGCCACCAGCACGTCGAACCGGTGCGACAGCAGGCGCACCAGCATGTCGCGCGTGTCGGCGTGGTCCTCGACCAGCAACAGGCGACACCGGTTCGCCCGATCGGCAACAGCAGTAGCAGTGTTCACGCGCGAACCCTCCGCGAGCCCTCAGCACGTTTGCGGCAAATGCACCTGACGAGATGAGAACGATGCCCTGGCTTGGTACGCGCGCCAGCGGCGGGAGGTTCAAGGGGTCAGGGAAAGCCTTAGCGACGCCGGCGGCGTTGCAGCAGGCCGAGCGCGCCGACAGCGAGAAGGGCGGCGGAGGCGGGCTCCGGCACGGCCGTCATCCCACCGGCCGACACCGCGACTTCCGTCAGCGCCGCGCGGGCGCGGCCGACGTTGCTGTCGATGATGAAGTAGTCGTCGCCGTTGATCGAGCCACTGTAATTGAAGTCACCGTTGACCCATCCGGCCCCGACCTGCCCGGCATGGCTGTCGATGCGGAAGTAGTCGTCGCCGTCGACGCGCCCGTTCAGGTCCGCGTCGCCGCCCCAGGTGTACATCAGGAGCACGTCGCTGCCGGAGATGACCTCGCCCGCCCAAGTGGCGGTGGCGGCAGGGGCGATGCCAAGGGCACTGGACGCCAGGGCGACGCCGACCGCCGCGCGGGCGGCGGGTCCGGCGGCGTCGGGCATGGTGGTGATGATTCCGCTGCCGCCGGCGCGCCCGTTGGCGACGAGCCGCGAGATCCCGGTGTAAGCGGAGTTACTCCACGTCCCGGCGTCGCCGTTGCGGACGATCATCTTGTTGTCGCCCAGATCCAGCGCGCCGCCGGCGGTGACGGCGAGGCTCGCGGTGTCGATCACCTTGTTCGCGCCCGTCGAGACGACAGCCTGACCGCCGGCGACGCTCAGGCCGCGCAGGTGCTGCGTGTGGTTGAACATCGCGCTGCCGCCGGCGTTGACGGCGATGGCCAGGTTGGCGGTCGACGGTGCGCCCGCGTCGCTGTCGAGCGTGACGGCGCCCTGCGAGACCACGAGCGACGACGACGGGCCGTGCGACTGCGACCCGGTGAAGTTCAGCGCCCCCGGCCCGGTCTTGGTCAGCGTCGCGCCCGCGCCGATCGAGGCGGGGCCGGTGTTGAACGTTTCGCCGGGCAGCAGGTTGATGAAGCCGGTCGTGGAGAACGAGCCTTCGGTGATCGTGGCACCGGTGGTGACCACGGTAAGGCTCGGGCGGGCGACGCCGCCGGGGATGTTCTCGTCCGAGACGCCGATCGTCTGGGTCACCGGCGTCGCGCCCGCGGCAATCGCGCCGGGGGTGAAGGTCACCACGTAACCGCGGCTGGTGCCGGCGGCGATGGTCGTGGCGGTTGGGGCGATGCTCGTGCCGACGCGGGCGTCGCTGCTGGCGCTGACCGAGTCCACGTCCAGCCCCGCCGTCAGCGCCGGGTCGGCGCCGGCGGCGCGGTTGAAGATGTCCACGGAGGCCGACCGCGCCGCGAAGTTCGCCGGAACGTAGCCGAAGTCGATCGTCTTCTCGCTGGCCGCGGCGTCGGCGGTGAACGACGGCTGCGCGTGGTCGAGCGCGGTCGCGGAATAGCTCACGCTGACGCCGTTGACCACCTCGCCGGCGAGCCCCTCGCCCTGCACGGTGAACGCCCGGCTGCCGCCCTTGACGCCGGCGGTGGCGAAGTTCGCCTGAAGCGATCGGCCGGCGGCGGTCGTCGTGCCATCGAAAAGGGCGCCGCTTCCCGCGGCGGCGATGGCCACGCCGTGCGCGTCGGCAGCGGAGGCGGCGGCGGTGACGGTCACGCGCGTGTTGGAGTCGTCGGCGCCGGGACTGGAAAGGGTCGTGCCGGCCGACACGGTCGAGCCCACCACCACGCGACCGAAGCTGGCGGCGGAGGCGGTCACCACGCGGTTGTCCACGACGTGCCCGACCACGCTGATCACGTCGTTGCCGTCGCCCGACCCCAAGCCCGTGCCGCCGGTGGTGATGTCGGTGTTGTCGATGGTGATGGCGCCGGTGCGAGCGCCCGTGGTGGCGGTCGAGCCGGTCATGCCAATGGTCACCGTGCGCGACTGCGCGTTGTAATCAAACGGCTGGCCCGCGCCGGCGTCGGCGGTGGTGGCGCTGCCGGAGGCAGTCACGTCGTACGTCGTCGGATGGGCGCCGGTCTTGGCCAGCGAGACGGTGGTGATGCCCCACGCGCCGTTCTTCATCACGCGCAGGGTCTTGGTGGAGACCGACGCGCCGTCGGCGCTGCTGGTGCCGCCGGTGATCTTGATCTGGGAGTTGTTGTTCCCGCCGCCGAAGACCGACCAGACCCATTCCGGGTGATCGATGAACGGGTTGCGGTTGCCCTGGTTGTAGGCGGTGCCGTTCCAGCCGTTGACGCCGGTGTCGTTGGTGTGGATCAGGTGGTTGCGCCGCCGCTCGACGTTGTTGACGCCGTCCTGGTAGTGCCACTTGAGCAACGTGTCGAGGTTGCCCATGTACGGGTTGCCGGTCTGGATCTCGCCCAGGCGCGCGGCGCCGACGAGCTCGAGATCGGAGGTATTGCCGTCGCTGGAATCGCCGGAGTAGCGGGTGTCCATGTAGAACATGGAGCGGGCGAGGTCGCCCTTCTCCACCGGCCGCGGCTCCCATGAGATGCCGGGGACCTGGTTGCACAGCGGCGCCTCGACGTGGCCGGGCGTGCCGCCGTTGTCGTAGTAGTCGTTGTTGCGATCGCTGTTCACGTTCGAGTCGCACGGCCGCAGGTTGAACAAGTCGCTGTAGGCGGGGTTGTTCGTCGGAAAGCCGTAGCTCTTAGGCCAGCAGTGCTCGCGGTTGGCGCTGCCGCTGGGGAACTGGTCCTTCGAGACCGAGACGCCGGAATAAACCAGCAAGACGTTAGCGGTGTTGTTGGGGTCCTGGTCCAGGTATTCCAAGGCAGGCACGGCGCCGTTGACCGAGTTGGTCTCGTAGTCGCGAAGGGTGTGGCCGTCGATCAGGGCGTTGAGGTTCGCCTTGAGGAT
Organism: Tepidisphaeraceae bacterium; assembly: GCA_035634055.1. GTDB lineage: Bacteria > Planctomycetota > Phycisphaerae > Tepidisphaerales > Tepidisphaeraceae > JAICTV01. The sequence continues at coordinate 20,564 of DASQDR010000058.1, forward strand.
GCTGCCGGTGCCGGTGGCGGTGGAGTAGTAGTTGCCCGGGTTGTAGACGGGGTTGGGCGCCTGGTATTGCGCCAGCGCGGAGCGGGAGCCCAAGGCGGCGACGACCGCGGCGGCGGCCGCTTGCAGGACGAGCCTTCGGGAATTCATCAATTGGCACTCTCTCCGGGCAGAATTATACCCACTGCTGGCGGCGCATGTGCCCGCTTGCCGCCCCGGGGGCGAGCAGAGCGGGACAAGTTCTGGAAAGCTGGTACGGCCGCGCCGGATGATCAGTTCGGGCGCAAATCGGTTGCCCTTCGGCGATAACGGGCGGGTGGACGCGGCACAGGTGCCTGCGTCCGTGTCGGCCGCTCGGGCGACCCGGCCGGCCCGAGGTCGCTAGCCGCCCGGGTTTGGTGTTACGGCACCGGCCGGCGAACCTGGTTGCCGAAGTGCGTCTCGACGTCCTTCCACATCGGTGCGCCGAAGTTCGCGCCCGGGTCGTACACCGCCCCAGCCGGAATCCAGAGGTGCGGGTTGGCGCCTTGCAGGTCGCCGAGCAACTCGACGTGGCCGTCGAAGAAGCCGGCGTTGAACTTGTACAGGTCCGCCTTGCCGTTGGTCTTCTGGTACCCGTGCCGGAAGGCGATCGGGCGCACGTCCACGCCCGCGCCGCCGTTGGCGACGTTGCGGTCCCACGCGCGGCTCTGGTTGTAGAAGGCTCCGCCGTCGGAGTACGCGCCGCCCGCCTGGCTGTCGAACGTCAGGTCGATGTCGGTCGGCACCGTCGAGGTGGTGTAGCGGGCGCCGTCGGCGATGTAGATCTTGGTGGCGGCGTTCTTGACGCGGTTGAGCGTCGGCAGGTACTTCGCCGGCGGCTCCAGGCCGCTGCCGGACTTCACCTTCAGAAAGCTGCCGGCCGCGTACTCGCTCTGCGGGACGAACAGGAAGTTCATCGCCGTGCAGTAGGACATCATCGCGCCGGTGTCGACCCTCGGGCCCTTGTTCCCGGTGTAGTTCTGCGCCAGGAAGTTGTTTTCCGGGCACTGGAACACCTTGCTGGTGCGCAACTGCTCGAAGCGCGACTTGCGGTCCAGCAGGCTGGCGCCCTCGTTGAACTTGATGCCCATCACCTTGGCCAGCGGCGCCTGCCAGTCCCAGATCTGCGAGATGTTCGGGCAGTTGGCGTCGCCGTAGCCGGCGGCGAAGCTGAAATCCGGCTTCAGCAGGTGCCGAGCCGTGATCGAGGGAGCGCCGGCGATGCCGCCCTTGTTCTGGGCGGCGAACATGTGCATCGCCTGGAGGACCGACCGCAGGTTGGCGGCGCAGGCGACCGTGTTGGCGGCCCGCCGCGCGCGGCTCAGGCCCGGCAACAGGATCGAGATCAGGATCGCGATGATCCCGATCACCACCAGCAGTTCCACGAGCGTAAACCCGCTGCGCCGCTGCGGCTGCGGGTTTGACGATGACGGACAAGCCCCGATGGCGGACGTTTCTGAACGGCGATGAAGCATGACGGCACCTCGTTGCAGCTTGCGCCCGCCCGATTGCGGACGGCGTCGGTCCCTAACGTTCCTGTGACGCGTTGCGAGAAGGTTTGTATTCCTGTTTGGTCGGGGGCGGCTTGGCGCCCGGCCCCGGGGCGGGGTTGTGGGGCACGACCAGCCGGCCGCAGTCGGGGCAAAAGGTCGGGTCGTTGTTTCCCTTGAAAAGGTTCAGCAGGACCAGCGTCGGCTCGGCCTTGGGCTTGCCGTCCTTGGTCCAGTAGCAGCGCTCCGCCGGGTAGCCGCTCTTCTTGCCCGACGGCGCGTCCACCGGCTGGCTGTCGCCGGCCTTGAGGGTGTACTTGAAGGGCTTGCCGGTCTCGGCGTCGATGTAATCGCGGGTGTTGGTGAACCCCTCGGCCTCGGTCTCGCCGAAGGTGCTCTGAAAGGCGACAACGATGGCGCCCAGGGCAACGACGAGCATGACCCCGGCCAGCACGAACCCCGCTTTGGTTTCAAGGAACTTCCGCAAGGCATCGATCATTCAAAGTGCCCTTCCGGTTCGGCCGCCGCACCCGCGCGGCGAGGAGCCAAGCCCGTAGGGGCGGATCATCCGGGCCGATGTGCCACCGCTCGGTGAGCGGTGCGCTCAGGACGCGTTCAGGGGCGCCGCGTCGGGGGCTGCGGGCGCGATTCTAACAACTCCAACCGCCGCCCGCGAAAAAAAAGTCCCGCGCGTCACGCTCGCCGACCCGCGGGGGCGCGGGCGGCGTAGGTTAACCGTTGGCCCGCCGGTCGGCGCGTGGGCCGCCAGGGGCGATTTCGCTTGCCGCCGCGGAGTTAAACGGTTAAATTCGCCCGCCGCGTCGCTCGCGCCAAAATCGCGTTCTTCCCGCAGGTCACGCCGCATGACACACCGCGCCCGCCACGTCCTCTACGCCGCCGCTGCGCTGGCGGTTCCGCACGCCGGCGCCGTGGTCGCGCGCGGGGCGGACGTCTCTCCGCCGGTCATCCTTCAGTATTTCGAGGGGCAGTGGCAGACGATGGAGCGCCGCGCCGCCGACCTCTTTTCCGCCGGCTACGGCGCCATCTGGACCCCGCCCCCCGGCCGCGCCCTCTACGACGACCAGGGCGGCGGCATCGGCTACAACCTGTACGACCGCTTTGACCTCGGCAAGGCCCGCGACCGCACCGCCTACGGCACCGAGAAGCAGTACCGCTCCCTGATCAACGCCGTCCACCGCACCAGCGGCGACGTCTACGTCGACTACGTTCACCACCACGTGGGGTCGTGGGACGTGCCCGCATACAACGGGTGGGACAAGTACGTCCCGGAGTCGTGGCAGCACGTCCAGGACCGCAGCGACTATCCCGGCTTCGAGCTGAGCGACCCGTACGTCGGGGCCAACTCCTTCAATCCCAACTACCGCAACCTCCCCGGCCACCGCGACAGCTACCCGGACGCGCCGCCGGTCAACGATGGCACCACGCCGCAGTTCCAGTACCAGTACCGCCTGGCCCACCTGATCACGATTGACCTGACCAGCAACCGCTCGTTCGTGCGCAACCCGGTGCCGGGCAACGCCAGCAACGTCCGCCAGGCGCAGGGCCCCTGGGCGATCGCGACGTCGACGCTGCTGCCGGACGGAAAGGTCGGCGGCAGCACGATCGTCCGCCAGGCCAACACGCCGACCGACGAGAACCGCCGCTTCTATCCCGACACCAGCCTGCCCGGCATCACGGTGACCGACCCGGCCACCGGCGGCGGGACGTACACCATTCACCCCTTCAACACCGCCAACCCCGGCGCCGGCGACCCCGTCGCCGAGACGCCGATGGGGTACATGCAGCGCTACGCGCAGTGGCTGGTGAACGACGTGGGGGTGGACGGCCTGCGCATCGACGCTGCCCGCCACGTCCCCATTGGCGCCGACGGCGACCCGTACAACCCCAACGACGTGGACGTGCCGGCCCTGGTCGACCGCGCCACCTTCCGCCAGTCCCGCCGCACGAACCTGGACGGCTCGCCGCGCACCGTCTTCAACTTCCAGGAGGTCTTCACCGGCGACAAGGGGTTCAACCAGCAGTTCATCCGAAAGGACATCAACCCCTCGACGCCTAACGTGGTCGGCGGGAACCGCGACGTGCTGGACTTCCCGCTCTGGTTCGCCATGCGCGGCAACATGACCGGCGACGGCACGCGCAACAATTGGTTCAACATCCGCAACGCAAGCCAGGACATCCAGGACGACGGGCTGGCCAACAACGGCAGCCAGTCGATCGCCTTCGTCGTCAACCATGATGACGGCCGCGGGCACGTGACGGAGCAGAACAGCGACTACATCGTGCTGGACAACGTCGCCCACGCGTGGGTGCTCACCCGCCCGGGCAACGCCTACGTCTATTACAACAGCCACGAGTTCGACCGCACCGGCAACACGCAGTTTTTCCTGAAGGACGGGCGCGGCGACGCGCTCGGTGGGCAGCACGGCAACCTCATCACCAACCTGCTCGACGTGCGCAACAGCTACGGCCGCGGCGACTTCATCGAGCGCTACATCGACAACGCGTTTGCCGGCAACCCCGACGACCGCAAGAGCGCCATCTACGTCTACGAGCGCGACAAGTCGATGCTGGTCGGGCTGAACGTCGGCTACAACGCCGGCTGGACCGCGCGCTCGAACGTGCAGACAAACTTCGGCCCCAATGTCCGCCTGGTCGAGCTGACCGGCCACCACGACGACAACCTGGGCGCTTCCGGCAGCGCGTTCGACGGCATCGCCAAGGTGCTGATCACCAACGCCAGCGGGCAGGTCCCCGAGCTGCGCATCCCGTGGAACAACGCGCAGAACCAGAACCAGGGCTACGTGATCTACGGCCTGCCGCGCCCCCAGGGCGGCGTCACGCTCTCTAACGTCGCCCAGACCATCGCCCCCGACGCCAGCGGCACCAATGCCACCAAGCGGGTGACGTCGATCGACGTCATCACGGCCAACTCTTTCAGCGTCACGCTCAACACGACCAAGGTGATGCTCGACGACGGCGTCACGCCCGGCGGGTATCACGACCAGCGGGCCGACGGCGACAAGGCGTTCCTCCGCATCGACGAGGGGATGGACCTTCACGGCAATGGACACGACCATCTCGACGCCACGCTCGACAAGCCGCACACGTGGTACGGCTTCGAGAACTTCTCCAGCAACGCGCCCGGCTACACCAGCGCGAGCGGAAACGGGGCGTACGCACAGGCGATCAACGCTGCCGCGCTGACGGAGGGATACCACTACCTCACCGCCCGCGCGTACCGGAAGACCGACGGCAACGACGCGGAGATCTACACCGACTTCAAAAAGGTCGTCTACGTCGATCGCCTGCCCCCGCAGAGCGCAATCGACGCCATCACCGGCACCGGCGCCAATCGCACCATCGACGTCCGCTCGATCGACCAGACGGCCGACAAGGTCGACGTGCTGCACAACCTCGGGGCCGCCCTGAGCGATGCGCAGATCATCGCGCTGGCCGACTCCGGCTCGCTGGGGAAGCAGATCGACCGCGACCTGTTCACCAAGGACCTGACCGGCTTGGAGACCGGCACGCACGCGCTGACGATCCTGACGCGGGAGATTACCGGCAACTACCAGATCATCCGCGCGACCGGATTGCAGACCGCCGGCGGGGCGGGAATGGGGTTCGGCGACGTCAACGCCAGCGGGTCGATCACCGCGTCCGACGTCAACAGCTTCCGCTCGATCCTGGAGTCGTCGAACCAGGTCTACAGCCCGCAGGCGGAGGCGAACACTGACGGGTTGGTGAACCTCGCCGACGCGTTCCTGCTCGGGCCGAGGCTCGGGTCGCTGGGCGCCGACACTCTCGCGCAGCAGGCATACCAGAACATGATCCGCGCCCCGTTCGTGACGGGCGGCACGTACACCGTTGACGCCAACCAAGCCGTGCACGACGTGACCGCCGGCACGACCCACGTGCTGGCGGGGCGGACGCTGAGCGCGCGATCGCTGCGCGGCAACGCCCTGAACGTCGCCAGCGGCGCGACCGTCGCCGTCGCGCCCAAGAGCGCGGGCGGCTCGGCCAGCAGCCTGGCGTCGATCGCGCTGACCGGCTCGGCCAGGCTGGATCTGGCCGACACGGCCCTCGTCGTCCGCGGCGCCTCGCCCGGCGGGTGGACGAGTTCCGGCTACACCGGCGTGCTGGGGCAGGTGCAGGACGGCTACAACGGCGGCGCGTGGACCGGCGCCGGCATCGTCACCAGCCGCAGCGCCGCCATGGGGCCGTCGGTCCTCGCCACCCTCGGCGTCGCCGCCGCCGGCGACGTCCTCGGCCTCGCCGCCGGACAGACCACCACCTGGCAGGGCGTCACCGTCGGCGCGTCCGACACGCTGGTCATGTACACCTACGGCGGGGACGCGGACCTCGACGCCAAGATCGACGGCGACGACTACTTCCTGATCGACAAGAACCTCGGCGCCACCGGCGCCGCGCTCAGCTACCACCACGGCGACTTCGACTACAACGGCAAGGTCAACGGCGACGACTACTTCATCATCGACAGCAACTACCACCAGCAGGCGGGCGCGCCGCTCGCCGGGCTGGCGGATGCCGCCGCGCCGTCGACGGTCACGCCCGTCCCGGAGCCCGCGGCGTTCGCCGCCCTCGCGCTGCTCGCGCTAGGCGCCGGCGTGCGGCGGCAACGGCGGCGGGGCGGTTGACTGCCCCGGCGTGAAGTCGCACGGCACCAGCGTGGTCCCCGCCACCTCGCGCCCCTCGTGGATCGCCCGCGCCATCTGCGCCAGCCGCCGCCCCATCTCCCCCAGCGGGATCACCAGCGTCGCCGGCGCCACCCCGCCCAGCCACGCCGCGGTGTTGGGGTGCTGGTCGAAGGTCACCACCGACAGCTCCTGCGGCACGCGCACCCGCCCCGACGCCACCAGCGGCGCCAGCGCCTGCATCATGTGCGCCCATCCGGTCACCAGCAGCGCCGTCGGGTGCTCGCGATCGAGGAACTTGCGCAGCACCTCCGACTGCGGCTCGCGCAGCCGCGCGTCGTCGGTCGGATCCGCGGCGGAAATGCTCGGGTTGCCCAGCCACAGCGTCAGCGACTCGTCCGGCTCGATCCCCGCGTCGCCGAGCCCCTCGAGGTAGCCCTGCCGCCGGTGGAACACCCACGGCAGCGCCAGCGGCGACAGGATCAAGCCGATCCGCCGGTGCCCCAGGCTCGCCAGGTGGTTGACGGCGATGCGCGCGGCGCCGGCGCTGTCCTCGCAGACCGCCGGCGCGCCGACCGACGACAGCAGCGTGCCGGTCCCGATGCACGGGATGTTCAGCCGCCGCGCCTCCACCAGCAGGTTGAGGTGCCGAAGTGCGGGCGCGGCAAACGCGATCACGTCCGGGCGGGACTGCGCCAGGCGGCGCGAGATCATCCGCCCGTCGCCGTGCTGGTCCCCCAGCAGTTCGCACGTCACGCCGGTCGACTCGCCGGCGTTGTCGATGCCGGCGATGATCCCCGCGGCGTACCACCCGTGCGCGAAGTCGTTGACCATGCTCATGACCAGCGCCAGCCGGATGGTGCGGTCGCGGTCGCGCGCGGCGGCGTGCTCCGGGCGCGGGTCCACCGCCAGCCCGGCGCGTGGGCCGATGAACGTGCCGATCCCGGGGCGGCGCTCGATCCAGCCGTCGCGCTCCAGGTCGTCCATCGCGCGGCGGACGGTGGGACGGCTGAGCTGCGAGATCCGCGCCAGCTCGAGGTCAGAGTGAAAGCGATCGCCCACCTTCGGGCGGACGCGCACGAGGTGCTCGACAATCTGCTGCCGCAGCGCCACCGCCGAGCCGCGCGCGGGGAGCGGCGACGTGATCTCGAAACCCTTGGCCATCCCAAACTCCACCCGCCCGACAATGCCCACCTAGCGAGACCCACGCTTCTTTACCGGTACTCGTGCGGTCAACCCGCAGGAAAGTACCGTCGGATCGTAAGGACGTTGGCGCGGCAGCGGCAAAGCCACGGCAAAGTTGCCCGGTAAAGATGGGAACCTGCTCAGCGAAGCGCGGGCGGGCGCGCGGTGGTTGCAGCCGCGGCGGGGGCGAGGACGGTCTGAGCCATGAACGATTCCACCGCCTGCCGCGCGGCGTCATCGGTCATCTGCTGCGGCGGGTGCTTCATCGACCAGGCGCACGCGGGCAAAACCGGCCCGGCCAGCCCCGCGTCGCGCGCCAGCTTGCAGCAGCGGATGGCGTCGACGGCCGACCCCGCGCTATTGGGCGAATCCTCCACGCTCAGCCGCAGCTCCAGGTGCAGCGGCACGCCGCCGAACCCGGTCCCTTCCAGCCGCAGGAAGCAGACCTTGTTGTCCTTCAGGAACGGCACGTAGTCGCTCGGGCCGATGTGGATGCGCTCGGGGTCGAGCGGGACGTCGAGCTGGCTCTGGACGGCGTCGGTCTTGCTGATCTTCTTATCGTGCAGCCGCTCGCGCGCCAGCATGTTGAGGAAGTCGGTGTTCCCGCCGGTGTTGAGCTGGTAGGTCTGCTCGATGTGTACGCCGCGCTCGACGAACAGCCGGGCGAGCGTGCGGTGGGTGATGGTGGCGCCGACCTGCGCCTTGATGTCGTCGCCGACGATGGGGATCCGCGCCTCGGTGAAGCGCTGCGCCCACGCAGGGTCGGACGCGATAAATACGGGGATGCAGTTCACCAGGCTGACGCCCGCCTCCAGGCACGCGAGCGCGTAGTGCTCGGTGGCGCGCTGCGAGCCGACGGGGAGGTAGTTGACCAGGATCTCGGCGGCGCTGTCGCGCAGGGCGCGGGCAACATCGACCGCGCGGTCCGATGCCGGCTCGAACCGCGCGGCGGGCGGGTACTCGTTCATGTGCTCGGCCACGCCGTCGAGCACCTCGCCCATCTGCACGACCACGCCGCTGCGCGGCAGGTCGCGGCAGAAGACCTGGGTGTTGTTGGGCGCGGCGAAGACCGCCTCCTCCAGTGGCCGGCCGACCTTGCGGCGATCGACATCGAACGCCGCGACAATTTCGAGATCGTCGACGCCGAACCCGCCGATCCGCGGGAACGCCAGCCCGGTGGCCGCGCGGTCGGGCGACGTCGCGTACCACGCGATTCCCTGCACGAGCGAACTCGCGCAATTGCCAACGCCGGCGACAGCGATGCGGATCTTCGACTGCGACTGCGACGACGGCATCGCCGCAGTATAAGCCAGCCGATCCGCCGCCGGGCAACACGATCTTGCTCGCCCGCCACCGGGCCCTGCTCCGGTGCAACCGTTACAAGAGCCAACGTGAAGTGGGGTAAGCGGCCGAGCGTTCCGCCCGCCCCGACGGGCGGTTAACATGCGGCGACCGCCGTGCGTCGGCGGCGCGTGTGCGCGCACGCACGCGATCCGTTTGTCCCCCCGCGCGTCGGCGGCGAGAAGTGCTTATGTCGCAAACCCGCTTCACCCTCGCCGAGAGCGGCGCGGTCCAGATCATCGAGCTGCACCTCCCGCAGCAGCTCGACGCCAACGAGTTCGACCGCCTGAACGAGAGCCTCGCCGGCGTCATGGAAGGAAACACGCACCGCGCGTGGGTGCTGGACCTGGCGGGCGTGGAGTACAGCGGCTCGGCGGTGCTGGGGCTGCTGGTCAACTTCCGCCAGCAGGTCAAGCAGGGGGGCGGCAAGCTGGTGTTGTCGGGGATGTCGCCGCGGCTGATGTCGGTCTTCAAGACCTGCTCCCTCGACCGCCTGTTCCGCTGCGCCGCGACCCGCGACGCGGCGGTGAGGCTGGCAGGCGACTGAGGACGAGAGCGGTAAAAATGCCGCGTTGCGCCTGCTTCTACTCTGTCACCTTTGCCGCCATCTTCGCGCGCACTTCCTCCAGCCGCCGCGCGGTGCCGGGCGACGGGTGTAGCCGCATCAGCGCATCGAGCTGCTCCGCCTCCTCGGCATAGCGACCGAGGGCGTCGAGGATCAGGGCGTAATTCACGCGCAGGATCGGGCGATGCGGGGCGAGTTGCACCGCGCGGGCGGCGTGCGGCGCGGCTTCGGCGGCGCGGCCGGCTTCCAGCAGCACCGCCGACAAGTTTCCGTGTGCCAGCGAGCTCTCGGGCGCGGCGCGCACCGCGTGGCGGTAGAGCGTCAGCGCGTTCGACCACGTCCCCGCCTGCGCGAACGATCGCGCGCCCAGCAGCACCAGGGCCACGGCGCACGCCGCTCGCACCAGACGGTTGCTCCAGTGGCGTGCCGCGACGTGCGCCACGGCAAGGGCGACGCCCAGCATGGACAGGTACAGGTAGCGGTCCGCCACTGTGGAGAACTGCTGGAAGGTGAACTTCGTCAGCCCCAGCACCGGCAGCAACCCAGCGACGAAGAGCAGCGCCGCCGCGACGAGCCAACGCCTGCGAGCGACCGCGACCAGCACCGCCACGCCGGCCGGGACCAACCAGGTCCAGCGGATGGCGCCGCTGTGGGTGACGGCGTGCGGTGATCGGCTGTAGGCCATCGTCAAGTTGAACGGCCAGACCAGCTTCCAGAGGTAAAACGCCAGCGCGTCGGCGGCGATGAGCGGCCTGGCCCACAGGGGGGACGATGCCACGTCCGCCGCCGGCTGCACCAGCCGCGTCACGACCAGCACCGGCACGGCCAGCGCGAGCCAGGGCAACACCGTCGCGACCACGCGCCGCCAAGGCCGCTTCAGCAGGAGGACATCGATCGCCGCCGCCATCACCGGCAGCACCACGGCCGCGGGCTTGGCGAGCATCGCCAGGGCGAAGCAGATCGTCGCGACGACGTACACGCCGGCCCGAAGCGGCGGTCCGCACCGCTTGGCGGTTTCGCCTGCGAGATTGGCCCCGCCCCCCGCGCGATCGTCGACGTTGGGCTGCAGCGCGACCAGGTACGCGTAGAGCGCCGCCATCGCCAGCGCGCCGCACAGCACGTCCTTCATGCCGGTCGTCCACGCGACGGCCTCGACCTGGACCGGGTGGAGCGCGAAGAGCATCGCGCCGATCAGCGCCGGCCCGTCACGGAGGCGCAGCCGCCGGAGCAGCGCCAGCACGAACAGCGACGCCGCGAGGTGCAGCGCCAGGTTTGCACCGTGGAACAGCCACGGGTTAAGGGTCGCGCCGAACTCGTCGGGCGTCGATGTCTGCCCCAGCCGCGCCAGCACCCACCACGCGGAGTACGTGACGGGGATGTAGAGGCCGATGTGCGGCTCGGCCCAGTGGTTCCGCAGCCCGGCCAGCGTGGGCGGGTTGAGGTTCGGGTTGGTGGTGATCAGCCCCTCGTCCTCGACGTTGGTGAAGCCGAACGTGCAGACCCGCCCCAGGGCGAGCAGCGTGGCGAGCGTGAGCAGCAGCGGGGGCCAGCGGGAGGTTGCCATGGTCGTCGCGTGAGATCGTAGCCGCACCTCGTCCTTGCGCACGGTGCGGCGGCGGCGGCGGTGGCGCGTTTGCGCCCGATGAACAATTTACCTTTCCGCCCCGGCCGAATAGGCTGATCGGCATGTCCGCCCGCCACCCGAAGGTAGCCGTCTTCCCCGGCCAGTTCGATCCCATCACCAACGGGCACCTCGAAGTGATCGACCGCGGGGAGAAGCTGTTCGACGAGCTGATCGTGGCGGTGGGGATCAATCCGGAGAAGAAGGAACTGTTCTCCGTCGAGCAGCGGATGGAGATGGCGCGGGCGCTGCTGAAGGACAAGCCGGGCGTGCGCGTGGAGCAGTACGCGGGGCTGACGGTGGACTTCGTTCGTCAATCGGGAGCGCTGGCGATCCTCCGCGGCATCCGCGACGCGTCGGACCTGCGCTACGAGTTTCAACTGGCGCTGGCGAACCGGGCGGTGGGGGAGGTCGAGACGGTCTTCATCATGACCGGCGAGCAGTACGCCCTGACCAGCAGTAGCCTGATTCGCCAGGTGCTATCGCTCGGCGGCGACGTGCGGAAGCTTGCCGGCCTGCTGCCGGAAATCGTCATCAAGCGGCTCCAGGAGCGCCAGAAGTCGATGAAGGGCCAAACTCCCACCCCCGACGCCCCCGCAACGTGATGTTGCGAAGGCTGAACGCCCGGCCCTGGTCGCCGATTTTGCGGCGCATTAGTTGCCTTGACTAAATTGCCATTTAAACGTTACCCTCAGCGCGTCCGGCTTTTGTTGTACGAACGCGAAGAATTTCCCGCTCGTACAACCACGTGGTATAACTTGAGGACCCGCGGGCGGCATGAGGGGCACGAAGCCGCCGCCAGCGGAAGTTAACTGTGCTCACACGTGCCACGGCGGCGTTCGCCGAGGCGCAACCGTTGTCGCCACCAAAGTCCCACGCCGTGCGATCGACGAGTCAGTCTTTCCCCAAGGCTGAAACCGGCAATCATCTCTCATCATCCGAGTCAGTCGATCCCGTGCGCAGAAGGCTTGACGTGGCGGCGCATCTCGAAAGGAGCTTCATCATGAAGCGCTCGCAACGTAAGACGGGCTTTACGCTCGTCGAATTGCTGGTCGTGATCGGCATTATCGCCCTGCTGATCTCGATCCTGCTCCCGTCGCTGAACCGCGCCCGCGAGACTGCCAACCGCGTGAAGTGCGCCAGCAACCTGCGCCAGATCGGGCAGGCGATCCTGCTGTACAGCAACGACAATCGTGGCGCCTACCCGCGCACGATGGCCGCTGTTGCCGCCAAGACCCAGACCCCCACGTGGGGGACCAAGCCGGACGGGGCCGACCCGTTTGCCGGGGCAGCCGGCGCCAAGCCGTCGGACAACGACATCACGGCTGCCCTGTTCCTGCTGCTGCGCACCCAGGACATCACTTCCGAGGTGTTCACCTGCCCCAGCAGCAACGGTGAGAAGGACCTGTACGGCGGCGGCACCAACGCGCCGATCAACCGGACCAACTTCACCAGCAGCAAGAACATCAACTACAGCTACCAGAACCCCTACGCTGGCACCGACGCCATCGGTAACGGCTGGAAGCTGAACAACTCGATCGGCGCCGAGTTCGCCGTCGCCGCGGACATCAATCCCGGCACGGCCACCGCCGGCACCGACGACGTCAAGGTTCCGACCAACACCTCGTCGGCCAAGGACATGCGCCTGGCCAACACCAACAACCACGACAAGGATGGCCAGAACATCCTGTACGGCGACGGCCACGTGGCTTGGGAATCGAACCCGTTTGTCGGCGTCAACCGCGACAACATCTACATGCCCGCCTCTGACAACAAGGGCACCAACGCCGCCTCGCTGATCGGCGGTTCCTACGACGCCAACGACAGCATCCTGCTGCCGTCCGACGATGCCACCTGGGGATAAGGTGCTCATCGCCGGATCCGGCTGCCGGACCGTCTGAGACGTAAACCCGCGAGGCCCGCCCCCATAAAAGGGGCGGGCCTCGTGCTTTTTGGGCCGGCCGTGCCGCGCCGGAGTTTCTACCCCGCCACCGCCGCCGCCCGAGCCTCCACGCCGCCCCCACCGCCCCTGGTGCCCGCTCGTCGCTGTCCCCACGCCTGGGAAGTTAGCCGTCACGCCGTCACTCTCCCCTCGGCCATCGCGCCGCCGCCGGCCGGGGCAGCCGCTGGCCGGCGCAGCCGCGCCTCGGCGGCCCGGTCCCCGCACTTCTTTCCGTGTGGCCATCGATCGCCGCGCGCCTCCCGCTTCCCCCGCCCGCTCGTGCCGCCGACGGCCTCAAAGCGGCCCGCTTCCCGGGTGTCATTTGCCGTCGTCCGGCGGTAAAGTCGGGCGGATGGAAGAGGTCCTCCCGCCGGAGACCATGGACGGCGCCGGCTTCGAGCCGACGCGCGTCCGTCAGTTCACCGTCTTCCTCGAGAACAAGGTCGGCCGCCTCCAGACCCTGGTCCGCGCCTTGGAGCAGGGGGCCGGGCGGATCGTCGCCATGTCAATCCACGAGGCGGCCGATTCCGCCCTGGTCCGCATGATCTGCTCCGACCCGGACGAGAGCCGCGAGATCCTCCAGTACGGCAACTTCGCCTTCAGCGAGAGCGAGCTGCTGGCCGTCGAGCTCCCCAAGCGGACCAAGCAGCCGCTGATCGACATCTGCTCCGCCCTGCTCGCCGCCGAGATCAACATCCACTACGCCTACCCGCTGCTCCTGCGCCCCCGCGGCCCGAGCCTCGCGCTCTACGTGGACGACCCCACGCTCGCCGCCCGGCTGCTGATCCGAAAAGGATTCACCCTCATCGGGGAGAGCGACCTGAGGGGATGAAGCGGCGCGAACCCCGCCCCGCGCCTAAGGGCCCGCCGCGCGTTTCAGCGGATGAAGAAGAGGCGAACCGCCAAGGCCGCCAACGCCGCCAAGATGAGAAGACGAACTCTCTGATGTTTTGCCTTCGTTCTCTCCTTGGCGTTCTCGGCGCCTTGGCGGTTCCATCCCCCATCCTCTCCAGCTTTCCACGCCCTTCTTCCGATAACACAGCAGTGGTGAGCGATTCGGAGAACCTGCAGCGCATCAATCTGCACGCCGCCGCCGTCGGGCTGACGTCGTTCGTCCCGGCGCTCTCGATGCAGATCGAGCACCTGTTCGGGGAGTTCCGCGCCAGCGCCTGGCCCGAGCGGGCGGTGCCGATCAGCGGGACGATCTGGCCCTACGAGCAGTCGCACGTGCTCAAGCACCTCTCGCCGACCGCCCGGCGGGTCGCCACGCCCGGCTACGGGCTGCTCGAACTGTACGAGGAGGGCGAGCGCTTCTGGCTCGTCGATGACCGCTGGGGCCTGGCCGAGATCAACCTGCTCAAGGGGCAGTGGCGAAGCTGGATCCTGCCCGCGCCCGCGCTCGACACCGTGCGCTGCGTCCGCCAGGCGGTGCTCTGGCCGATGGCGCAGCTCCTCCGCGCCCGCGGGCTCTACCTGCTGCCCGCCGCCAGCGTCTCGTTCGCCGACCGATCGTTCCTGATCCTCTCGCCGTTCGGCATCGAGCCGGAGCTGACCGCGCTGATCCGCGGCGGGTGGCGCGTGATCGGGCAGTCGTGGACGGCCCTGCGCGAGGACGAGGCCGGCCGCTTCACCATGCTCCACCTCCCCGGTTACGTCGAGCGCCCGGTGCCGCCAGGCATGCGGCTCAGCCACGGCGACGCGGCGCCGACGTGGGTTGACCTGATGCAGGAGCACACCGCCGCCGAGCAGCGGCAGGGGCGGTGCGACGCGGTGCTGGTGGTCGACCCCGGCCGCCGCCCGCAGGCGGACGTGCGCCCGCTGGACCGCCCCCACGGCTCGCAGGCGCTGCGCGCGGCGTGGCCGGTCTTCGAGCTCCACCCCAACCGCCGCCACGGCCAGCTCCCGTCGCGCCTGGCCGCCAAGGTGCCGACGTACCAGCTCCACCTCTCCCGCGAGCCGCACGACCTGTTGAAGATCCTGACGGAACTCAAGACTTCACCGCCGCAAGCCACGTCCGCACCCACCACCCTGCGCGCGGCCGGCTGACCGCGTCGCGTCTATGCAGGGTGACGCCTGCGTCGCCCTATGCGTGCTTGTGACGCTGAATACCCGCTGCGATGGAACCGTGCGCCGTCAGGGCGGGGCCCCGCTTCCGGAAGCCGCCGATGCTCGCGCAGGTGATCCGAGCGTCGCTCGGCCCCGCGCGGCTATTTTGCGCGGCGATACTCCGCGTTCATGAATGTCGTCCACGCGCCGTCCGGACCGAGCACGCTGGAACTGAAGAGGCGGTGCTCATCGCTGCGCAGGTCGATCGAATCGCGGTATCGGGCGGTGCCCCCCTCGGGGGAGAAACTGGGTCCCTCGCTCTCCAGCACCAGCACGTTGCCCGACGCGTCCAGCGACCCTTCGTAGTGCCAGAGGTGGGTCATCATCGATCCGATCCAGGTTCCGACGAAGCGGCGCTTCTGGGGGTCGAAGCCGAGGGTGAGGACCATGGTGGCCGTGTCGCCGTCGGGCATCGCGCCGCTGCCGTCGCAAACGATCCAGAGGTCGCCGATCGGGCGGACGGTCTCGGTCCCGCGAAACGTCTCGAGCGGCTTGTCCGGCCCCATCGACGCGCGGTGCTCGTACGTCCAGTTGCCGACGAGCTTTTGGAGCCAACGGTGTTCGCGGGTCGGTTCGGCTTGCATGAGGATCCTCCTTTTGGCGCCACGCGCGTGCAGCGTCGGGATGCGCGGGCGGCGCCACGCGCGGCGCCGTATTGGTCACGTGTCGTGCCCCTGAGCGACGAGCGATCAAGTTACCCGCAACGCCGCCGCGTGCCGAGGCGGCTGCCGAAACCGTTTGCGCCTAAACAAACGTGGCGGCGGCGGCGCGGGCAGTGGCGGCGGGCTCGCGCGGGCAGCGGTATGATGGCGGCGTGTCGTTGTCCCTTCCCATCCGCGGCCGCGGCGCCGCCCACAACCCGCCGAACCGCTTCGAACCGATCGACGTCGTGCCCGACCCGGACTGCGACCTCGACCCGTCGGAGCAGCCCGCCCCCACGACCGTCTACCTGCGCGACGCTTCGCGCTCGATCATCGCCAGCAACGACAGCCCGGACGTGATGATCGAGGCCAGCATCAACCCCTACCGCGGCTGCGAGCACGGGTGCATTTACTGCTTCGCGCGGCCAACCCACGAATACTTCGGTCTATCGGCCGGCCTGGATTTCGAGACGCGCATTTTCGTGAAGGAGCGCGCGCCCGAACTGCTCCGCGCCGAGCTGATGAGCCGCAGGTGGGACGTCCGCGCGATCTCGATCAGCGGCGTGACCGACTGCTACCAGCCGGTCGAGCGCAAGCTGCAAATCACCCGGCGGTGCCTCCAGGTGCTGGCCGAGTTCGGCAACCCGTGCGGCATCATCACCAAGAACCACCTGATCACGCGCGACGTCGACGTGCTGCGCGAGTTGGCCGGCCGCGACCTCGTCGGCACGATCCTGTCGGTGACGACGCTGGACGCCGACCTGCACCGCGTGCTCGAGCCGCGCGCCAGCACGCCCGCCCGGCGGCTGGCGGCGATCGAGGCGCTGGCCAACGCCGGCGTTCCGGTCGGCGTGATGGTCGCGCCGGTCATCCCGGGGCTGACCGACGTGGAGATGCCGGCGATCCTGCGCGCCGCCGCCGACGCGGGCGCGTCGTTCGCCGGCTACGTGCCGCTGCGCCTGCCGTTCGCGCTCTCCGCGATGTTTGAGGACTGGCTGGAGAAGCACTTCCCGCAGCGCAAGCAGAAGGTCCTGAACCAGATCCGCCAGATCCGCGGCGGGAAGCTCAACGACGGCAACTTCGGCTCGCGCATGCGCGGCGAGGGCCCGCTGGCGGAGCAGTTGGGCACAATGTTCGAGATGGCGAAAAAGCGCGCGGGGATCACCGGCGCGTTCCCCGAGCTGAGCAAGTCCCACTTCCGCCGCCCGCCGCGCGAGAACGAGCAGATGGGGTTGTTCGGCTGACCGACTCCACGAACGGCGCCGGCTACGCCGCGAGAGGGCGCCGCCTACCGGTGTAGCGTCGACAGCAGGAGACGTGTCATCCCGAAGCGTACTCGCGCGTATCATGCCGAAGCTTACCGGCGGGCGTGTCATGGGGGAGCGTACCGGACCGCTCTACATCGTCAGCCGCGGCCGGGTGGTTAGACGGCGCGGGCGGCGGGTTCCGCCCGCAACGAACCTTGTTTTGACCGCGCGGCCACTCGATCCGCGACAGGGCGATGGCGCATGTCCGCTGTGCCCGCTGCGCCCGGCGCGTGCGAGACACGCGGTGATCGGACAGCACCCCGCATCCGAGATATAGTCACTGCTCATGTCGCGGCGGATCCTGCTCTTCATCACTGACCTGGAGATCGGCGGAACGCCCACCGTCGTGCGCGAACTCGCCACGCGCCTGCACGATCCGGCGGCGGGCGCGGAAATTGAGGTCGGGTGCCTGGCGCCGTGGGGGCCGGTGGCGGATCAGATCCGCGCGGGCGGCATCGAGGTGACGGCGCTGGGGATCACTTCCAGATTCCGCATCGGTCGGGCCGTGCGCAAGCTGCGCGAGCTGGTGCGCGAGCGGAAGATCGACGTCGTCTTCAGCTTCCTCGTCCACGCCAACGCCGTCGCCGCCAAGGCGCGCGCGGCGGCGGCCGGGGAGTTGCAGCACGTGCGGTGGTTGCAGTCGATCCAGACGACGCAGCCGCGGCCGCGCTGGCACTGGTGGGTGCAGCGGCGCATCGCGCCGGCGGCGGAGAAGGTGGTGGTCCCCTCGCCGTCGGCGGCAACGGTCGCGCGCGAGCGCGCGGGCGTGCCGGCGGAGAAGGTGGTCGTCATTCCCAATGCCGTCGACGTTTGCCACTTCTCCGCCATCGCCGCCGAGCGGGAGGCGTACCTCTCCCGGCGGCACTCGGCCGAGCGCGCGTGGCATGTCGGGTTCCTCGGGCGGCTCGATCCGGTCAAGCGGGTGGAGGACCTGATCCACGCGATCCGCCGCCTCGCGGACGGATCGCCGCTGACGCACTATCAGCTCCACGTCTTCGGCGACGGCGCGCTCCGCCCCAAGCTCGAATCGCTCGCCCGCGCGGTGCTCTCGCCGCAAGTGGAATACAAGTTTCACGGCACGGTGGACACGCCCGGCGAGGCGCTGAAACAGATGGACCTGCTCGTGCTGCCGTCGGTTGCCGAGGGTTTCGGGCTCGTGCTCATCGAGGCGATGGCCACCGGCGTGCCCGTGGTGGCGACGGACGTGATGGGCATCCGCGATGTCGTCGCCCACGAGCGCACCGGCCTGCTCGTCCCGCCGTGCGCGCCGCAGCAGTTGGCCGACGCCATCCGCAGGATGTGCGAGGACGGCGAACTTCGCCGGCGGATGATCGTCAACGGCTGCGAGGAGGTCCGGCGCAGGTATAGCTGGGAATTCGTGCTGCCGGAGTACCGTAAGCTGCTCGGCTTGGCCCCATCTCCTGCTACGTCGCGGATAGCGCGGGCTGCGCAGCACCATTGAGCGCAATCAGCCCGGCCCTCACCCCGGCCCGCTCGCAGGCTACTGGCAGAGCGGGTCGTCAGTCGTACTGCTCGGGCGACTCGCCCTTCGGACGCGTCTTCCATCTTCTGTGGACCCACAGGTATTGGCCCGGGTCGGCACGGACGAAGTCTTCGATCGCCCTGGTGTAGCGCTGCGTGATGTAGCGCATCGGGTCGGGCTGGTCCTTCCAATCCTTGGGGTAGATGATGTCCTGGCTGGCGCACTCGAACTTGAAGCGGTCGCCGATCCGCCGGGCGTAGCCGATCACCACCGGGATCTCGTATTGCATGGCGAGCAGCGCGATCGACTTGTAGGTGCTGGCCTTTCGGCCGAAGAAGTCGACGAAGATCCCCTTGCTGCCCGCATTCTGGTCAGCGATGAAGCCGACGGCGCCGTGCTTGTCGAGCACCTCGACGACCTCGGTGGTCGCGCCTTTCTTGGCGATGATGCGCTGCCCGGTCTTCTCGCGCACGCCGAAGACGAATTCGCTCACGTACGGGTTGTCCAGGGGGCGCGCGACGCTGACGGTGGGAAAGCCGAGCGTGGCCAGCACGTAGCCGAGGATCTCCCAGTTCCCGTAGTGGCCGGTGAGCATGATGACGCCCTGGTTGCGGCGGAGCAGCAGCCGCAGCGTCTCCTGGAACCCGCCGCCGAGCTGGACGTAGCGGGCAAAGGTGTCCGGGCGGATCAGGCGCGTCGTCAGCAGCACCTCGACGCCAAGCATGCACAGCGCCTGCACCGACCGACGCGCCATGGCGCGGCGCTTGGCCTCGGGCATGTCCGGGAAGCTGCGGGCGAGGTTTCCAAGGGCGCGATCGCGGTGCTTCTTGTCCACCGCGTACATCACGCTGCCCACGATTTTCGCCAGCCCGAGCGACACGTCCGGTCCCCACGAGTGCACGGCCATCGAGACCACGCGCAGCGCGAGGTAGACGAGTCGATCGAGCAGGTCGTTGCGCGCCTTGTCCGCCATGGCGGGCGGGATTGTAAGAGCGGGCGGCGCTTTTGGAACGGGCCGCCGGTCGCGGGTGGATCGCCGACGGGCGGCAGGGCGGCGGGGCGGGAGCGGCCTGGCTGACGGGGCGGGGCGAGAGCCGCTCAGCCGCCGATGCGACTCATCTGTTGGTTGCCGTGCATCGAGTGAACGTCAGGTTTGAGGCGCACGCACTCTTCCATCGCGCGGGCGACGGCGTCGCGGCGGCGGAGCGGATCGGGCTGGGATCGGAGGACGCCGCGAACGTCCACTTCGCCGCCCTCGAACAGGCACGACCGCAGCACGCCATCGGCCGTCAGGCGAAGGCGATTGCACGAGGCGCAGAACGGGGCGGACATGGCGCTGATGAACCCGACACGGCCGAGCGCGTCCGGGTGACTCAGGCGGTAGACGATCGCCGGCCCGACGCCCGGCTCCCGCGCGCGGTCCACCGGCACCAGTGGCCCGACCGCGCCCTCGATGCGCGCGCGAACCTCCATTTCGTCGATGAAGGCGTCCGCGCCGCGATCCTGCGCGCCGCACCCGCCGGCCGGGCCCATTTCCGAAGCATCCACCGCGAGCGCCGGCCGAGCGTGCGGCTCGCTCGCTTCATCCTTCATCCTTCCGCCTTCATCCTTGGGAGCATGCATCAGCGCCGCGTCGCCGAGCGGCATGTACTCAATGAAGCGCACGGTGAGCCGGCGGGCGAGGGTGAGGCGGGCGAAGTCGGCGACCTCGTCATCGTTAGTGCCGCGCATGGTGACGACGTTAATCTTCAGCCCGCCGAAGCCGACCGCCTCGCAGCGGTCGAGCCCGCGCATCACGCTCGCGAGGTCGCCGGTGCGGGTGATGGCGCGGAAGCGGTCGGGGCGGAGGCTGTCGATGCTCACCGTGACGCGGTCGAGCCCCGCCTCGCGCAGCGGGCCGGCCAGGTGCTCGAGCAGGTGGCCATTGGTGGTGAGCGACAGGTCCTCGATCCCGTCGAGCCGGCGGAGCATGCGGACGAGGTCCACCAGGCCGTGACGGATCGTCGGCTCGCCGCCGGTGAGCTTGAACCGCCGGATGCCGTGAACGCCGATGGCCGCGCGGGCGACATCGGCGATCTCCTCAAAGCTGAGCAGGTTCTCCTTCGGCAGCCAGCGCACGCCTTCCTCAGGCATGCAGTAGAGGCAGCGGAAGTTGCAGCGATCGGTGACGCTGATGCGAAGGACGCGCACCGCAGAGATCGACCGTGGCCCCGTCTCGCGCTGCGCGGGGGCAAGCGCGGGCTGCGGGCGAGGCTCGAAGAGGGGCAGGCGCATGGGCGGGGCAATTGTACGCGGGAAATCAGCCTCGCGGGAGCGAAATGTCCGCCCGGGCCCGTGACGCAGCATGATTTGGGGGGGCGAGGCGCGGGCGACGCGCGGGCGGCCATGAGTGCGGTCGCGGCCCGCGCGGGTAACGTCGGAGGCGCGCGACGCCGCGTAATCTCGCGCGCTACCGGCGCGTTGAAGATGCGCGCGTGCCCGACTGAAGCGCCGCCGCGCGCCTTCGCGGAAGCGGTTCCAAACACCGGTGAGGTTTCTAACTTTCGGGCGTTTGAAGGGCCAAACCCGTGGTGTAGGATGCCCCGCTCGGGTCGACGCGCCGCCTCGTGCTTCGCGCGGGAAAATGGCCTGGCAACGTCCTGAAAGCTCTGGAAGGAGTCTGTCATGAATCGGTTTCGCAAGGTCGCGCCGGCAGCAGTGCTGGTCGCCGTGGCCGTCATCTGTTTCCGTGCCCCGGCGGCGCGGGCGCAGGTGCTCCAGCAGGTCCCGGCCGACGCGCTGGTGGTCGTGAAATTCAACAAGCTAAAGGCCACGAGCGACAAGTGGGCGCAGATGGCGCAGAAGCTCGGCGTGGCCGAGGGGCAGCAGGGGCTTTCGGATCCGCTTGGCGCGTTCAAGCAGAACGCGAAGATCACCAACGGCATGGACGACGCCGGCGACGCGGCGATGTTCGTCCCCAACCTCCCGATGCAGGCGGGAGCGCGCGGGCAGCAACAGCCGCCGATGGTGCTGCTGCTGCCGGTGACGGATTACCAGGCGTTCATCGCCAACTTCCAGGACGCCAAGACCGAAGGCGGCGTCTCGACCGTCCGCTTCGGCACCAACCCGATGGACAGCTACGTCGTCAACTGGGGCAAGTACGCCGCCATCAGCACCACGCGCGACGCGCTGGCGAAGAAGCCCGAGGGGATCCAGCCGCAGGGGATCAGCGCCAAGGAACTGAACGACAAGGACGTGTGCGCCTACGTCAACATGAAGGCGGCGCGGGCGAAGATCCTGCCGGCACTGGCGCAGGCGCGCACCACGGCGGCGCAGCAGTTTGAGCAGGCGATTCAACAGCAGCAGCGCGGCGCCGGCGCCGGCGCGGGTGCTGATCCGGATGCCGCCCCCGGCGCGGGCGCGGCCCCGGCAAACAACGCGGCCGCGATGCGCATGATGCCGCTCGCTCGGGCGGGCATCAATCGAGTGTTCGATGTCGTGCAGCAGGTGGTGACCGACGCCGACGCCGCCACTTATGGCTTCAGCGTCGGCGACGATGGTTTGAAGAGCACCATGCTGGCCGACTTCACGCAGGGCAGCCCGTCCGCACAGCGCGTGGCGCAGCTCAAGGGGACCAACGAGTCGCTGGTTGGCAGCCTGCCCGCCGCCAAGTACATCTTCGTCGCCGGCGGGCTCGGTGATCCGAAGGTTGGCACCGAGATGCTGAACAACTTCCTCGCCCCGATCGAGGCCGAGGCGGCCAAGCTGGGGGCCGAGGGTCAGGCGATCACCACCTACACGAATTCCCTCAAAGCCTGGGCCGGCGCCAGCCGCGGGTCGCAGGTGGGCTGGGTCGCGCCGACGGGCGCGCTCGGTCAGGAAGCGATCTTCCAGTTCGTCTCGGTCGTCACCGGAGACGCGCAGAAGCTCCAGCAGGCGCAGCAGCAGATGCTGAGCAGCCAGCAGGCGCTGATGGACGCCTTCTCCCCGGCCGGCGGCGGGATGCAGGTGAAGACCAACTACACGCCGAACGCCAAGACCATCGACGGCGTCGCCCTCAGCCAGTTCCAGAGAACGTTCACCACCCCTGAGGTTCAGCGGGCGACCCCGCAGCAGATGCAGATGCAGCAGATGATGACGTTCATGTACGGCCCGAACGGCGTCAGCGGCTACACCGGCGCGGTGGGCAACGACAAGCTGATCGTCGCCAGCGGCGTGAGCGACCAGGTCCTCCAGCAACTCATCACCGCCGCCAAGGGTGGGCAGGGCGGCTTCGAGCAGGCGGCGGAAGTGCAATCGGTCAAGCAGCAGCTCCCGCAGAACCGGCTGGCGGTGGGGTACTTGTCGCTCGACACCCTGGTGACCACCGCCGCCAACTACGCGCGGATGTTCGGGATGCCGGTGAACCTCCAGCTCCCGCAGAACCTGCCGCCCATCGGCGGCGCCGTCAGCACCGAGGGCGGCGCGGTCCGCGCCGACGGCTACATCCCCGCCCAGCTCGTGCAGAGCCTCGTGGCTTCGGTGCAGCAGATGCAGGCCCAGATGCGCGGCGGCGGCGGCGGCGGCGGCGGCCAGCAGCCGGGCGGGCCCGGAGGACTGTAGCCCGCTGACGGGCGAATTCGGAAAGTAGAAAGTACGAAATCCGGAACAATCCCTAAGGCAGAAAAACGAAATGACCGAAACGGCGCAGCGCCGTTTCGGTCATTTCTTCTTTTGTCGTTCCTAATTTATTTGGTGCTTCGCGCTGCTCTATTCGAACTTCCCGCGCAGCGGGGCTCA
Source organism: Tepidisphaeraceae bacterium (assembly GCA_035634055.1). Taxonomy (GTDB): domain Bacteria; phylum Planctomycetota; class Phycisphaerae; order Tepidisphaerales; family Tepidisphaeraceae; genus JAICTV01. The sequence goes on from DASQDR010000058.1 coordinate 43,697, forward strand.
CGTGCCAAACATCGCGCGGATCTTCGCCCCGATATCGTCGCTGCGCATCAGGCTCTCGCCGACCAGCACGGCCTTCACGCCGGCCTCTTGCAGCTTGCGGATGTCGTCGTGGGTGTTGATGCCGCTCTCGCTGACCAGCACCCGCCGGTCCTCGACCAGCTCCGCCATCCGAAGCGTAGTGCCCAGGTCGGTCTTGAAGGTGCGCAGGTCGCGGTTGTTGATCCCCAGCAGCGAGTAGCTCTTGTGCGGGAAGCCGATCACCCGGTCGCGCACGCGGATCAGGTTGTCCATGTCGTGCACCTCGATCAGGCACGTCATGCTCAGCTCCGTCGCCAGGATTTGCAGGTCGATCATCTCGTTGACCTGGAGCGCCTCGGCGATGAGCAGGATGGCGTCGGCGCCGGCCGCGCGCGATTCGTACACCTGGTAGGGGTCGATTACGAAATCCTTCCGCAGCACCGGCAGCTTCACCGCGTCGCGCACCTGCTGGATGTACTCCAGCTTCCCCTGGAAGTACTTCTCGTCGGTCAGCACGCTCAGCGCGTCGGCGCCGTTGTCGGCGTAGGCGCGGGCGATCTGCACCGGGTCGAAGTCTGCGCGGATGACGCCGGCGCTGGGGGAAGCCTTCTTCACCTCGGCGATGAGGTTCACCGGCTTCTTGCCATCGCGGGTGACGGCCTGGAAGAAGTTGCGCGGGCGCCCCAGCGTCTGGATGGTTTCCTTGAGCCGCTCGACGGGGGCGGCGGCCTTGCGCTGCGCGACTTCCTCGCGCTTTGTCTGGATGATCTCGTCGAGGACGTTGGCCATAGGAAAGGTGCGTGGCGACCCGTAGAATCCGCCGCCCGTGCGAACCGCGAGAGGGGGCGCGCGCCAGGGGCGGCCCGTCAACTGGGGCGGCAACTGTAAACCGGATCGATCGAATGTCAATTTTAGCCGTGACCTCGCCACCCCCGCTGCCGACCACCTTTCCGGCGACCGCCCCAACCACCGCCCCGAGCCTCAACGAGCAACTTCTGGCCACTGTGCTGATGGTCCTGGTCGCCGCCGCGATTGCCGGGGCGGTCGCGCGGATGGCGGGGGTGTTCCGCCGTCGCAGCATCGTCGGCCCCCCGCGCTTTCAGCCCGGCGAGGCGGCGGGGCGGTTGTTCGCCATCACGGCGCTGGGCGCCGGCGTCTGGCTGATGACGCAGGCGATCTTCGGCTTCGTCCGCGCGGCCGCCTGGCAGGGGCAGCACCCGGGCCAGCGGTTCCAGGCGAGCAACCTTGGCGACCTCGACTTCGCCTTCCTCGCGACGGTGCCCGCGCTGCTCGGGCTGGTCGCGCTGATCGGCGGCGACGCTTCCGCCGGCGGGCTCGGCGGACGGTTGGGCTACCGCCTCTCGCAGTTCCCGCGCGGCTTGCTCGTCGCGCTCCTCTCGCTCCCGATCGTCCTGCCGCTGCTGTGGGCGGGCGGGGCGGTGCTGGAACTGATTTACCGGCTGATCGCTTACAAGCACCCGACGGAGCACGAGATGCTCGGCGCGATGAAGGCCGCGCCGCTCCACGTGCGGGCGATCCTGATCTTCGGTGCGACCATGCTGGTGCCGGTGTTCGAGGAGTTCCTGTTCCGCGGGCACCTTCAGACGCTGCTCGTGCGCATCTTCAACCCGGCGCCGCGGCGAGGGGAGCCCTTGGTCCTCGGAAGCGTTGGTGCCGCCCTGAGTCAACTTGGCGGCGCGGACGATGGGCCGATCCCGCCACCGGAAGACGCGCCGCGACGGCGATTCGTCTGGCTCGCCGTCGTCATCACGTCGATCCTCTTCTCTTCGCTCCACCCGTCGTGGTCCGCGCCGCTGATCTTCATCCTGTCGGTCTGCCTCGGGTACGTCTACGAGCGGACGGGGAATTTGTGGGCGGCGGTGCTGATCCACGCGCTGTTCAACGCCAGCTCGACGATCGCCTTCCTGCTGACCCGCTCGTAACGCGGCCGCCGTTAACGCTGCCGCGTGGCACCGCCGCGTGGCGCCGCCGCGTCGGGCCGGCGCGTGGCGCCGCCTCCCCACGCCGCCGCTCAACGTGGCCCCGTGACGCCCGCGCGCGTGCCGCTACAATCGCGGCCCTTATGTCGACCCCCACGACGCCGCCGCCGGACATCGACCAGCAGATCGCGCAGCTCGCCCGCCGGTGCGAGCGGATCGTCCCGGAGGCGGAGCTGCGCGCGAAGCTGAAGCGCTCGGCCGAGACCGGCAGGCCGCTGCGGATCAAGCTGGGGATGGACCCGACCGCCCCCGACGTGCACCTCGGCCACGCGGTGCCGCTGGGCATCGTCCGCCAGTTCCAGGACTGGGGGCACAAGGCGGTCATCATCATCGGCGACTACACCGCCCGCGTCGGGGACCCCACCGGCCGCAACGAGCTGCGCCCGAAGTTGGACCCCGAGCAGATCGACGCCAACGCCAAGACCTACGTCGCGCAGATCCAGAAGATCCTGCTGACCGATCCCGCCCACCTCGAGGTCCGCTACAACGGCGAGTGGCTCGGCCGGATGAGCATGATGGACGTCATCACGCTGCTGGCGCGCAAGACCGTCGCGCAGCTTCTGGCCCGCGAGGACTTCGCCAGGCGCTACGCCGAGGGGACCGACATCCACCTGCACGAGTTGATGTACCCGCTCTTGCAGGGGTGGGACAGCGTTGCGATCGACGCCGACGTGGAGATGGGCGGGAGCGATCAGCTCTTCAACAACCTCGTCGGCCGCGAGCTTCAGAAGGACCAGGGGAAGGAGCCGCAGGTGGTGATCGTCACCCCGCTGCTGGTGGGGACCGACGGCACGGCGAAGATGAGCAAGTCGAAGGGGAACTATATCGGCGTGACCGATCCGCCGAGCGGGCAGGACGGGATGTTCGGCAAGGTCATGTCGCTGCCGGACAGGCTGATGGAGAGCTACTACCAGTTGCTCACCGACGAGCCGCTGGAGCAGGTGCGGCCCGACGTGCAAAGCCGCCCGCGCGACGCCAAGATCCGGCTGGCCAAGCTGATCATCGCGAAGCTGCACGGCCCGGAGGCGGCGGACGCGGCGGAGGCGGAATTCCAGCGCCTCTTCGGCGCCGGTAAGAGCAAGGACGCGGTCCCCGACGACATGCCGGAAGTGGCCGTCGGCGCCGGCCCGCACAAGATCGCCCCCCTGATCGTCCGCGCGGGCCTGGCCGCGTCGAACGGGGAGGCGATGCGCAAGATCAAGGAGGGCGCCGTCAGCCTGGACGGGCAGAAGGTGACCGATTTTCAGAAGGACTACGCGCTGGACAAGCCGGCGGTGCTGAAGCTGGGGAGAAAGTTCGCGCGGCTGAAGCCGTGAGGTTGCCGGCGACGTGAGAGCGCGCACGGCCCGGGTTCCGGCGCGAGGCAGCGGCCGAGCCCTCGCGTCGCGCCGCGGCCCGGCGCTCGGCACGCTCGCCGACGTTGCCAGTGTCCGGTCCCGCTCTCTCGCCGTCGCGCTGCCTTGGAGGGTTATTCGTTTTAGTTTGGCTTTCCCGTCGAGGTCGACCCGCCGCCGGAGCCGCGGGGTGGAGGGGAGTCGCTCGCATCGGCGCCGCCGGCGCGGCGCCATTCGAGGTCGTCGTCCTCGTCCACCTGACCGACATCAACGACGGCACGGCGGATGGTTGCGGTGGAGGTGGGGTCGCGCCGCAGGGCGGCGTCGTGCCGCTGCTCGCCGGGCCGGTCGTCATCCCCGCCTCCGCCGCCGGCGCCAGCATGATCCACGCGCGAGGGCTGCGCCGAGGGTGCCGGAAACGCGACGGGCGCGCCGCCGAGCGGCGCTTCGCTTTGCTCGGTGCGCTGCTCGGGGCGCGGCGGCGCCGCGCCGGTCACTTCGGCCGCGCGGTCGCGGTCAACGGTGCGACTATCCGGCGCACGGCCGTGCTCGGGCGCGGACGTCTCGGCGAAGCGGGCGCCCTCGACCGCGGCGTTGCTGATCCCCGCGGGGATGGTTTCGGGATCGGCCTTGTCGGCGCGTTCGTCATCCCGCGATTGCGGCTGGTCAGGATTCCGGTCTGCCATGCACACCTCCGGTTGTAAGGGAGGTCAGCAAGTTGCGTTCCAACATCGGGCAGGCTCAGCCGACGCGTGTATCATGGGGAGCAAAGGGAGGTTCGCGTGCGATTGCCCCTAATGTCACTGTGGTCGTGGCCGCTGGTGTTGCTGCTGTGGTGGGGTTCCGCCGTCACCGCGGCCGCGCCGCCTGCGGGGGAAGACTTGGCAGCGGCGGTGGCAACCGTCGCGAGCAAGGGCGCCGACGACAACGCCGTCCACAAGGCGAAGCGGCTGTTGATCGCTCACGGCGGCGGTGCGCTGGAGGTCGTCGGGCCGCCGCTGTTGAAGGCGGTGGCCGACAAGCAGCAGGACCTGATGGTGCGCATGAACGCCGCCGACGTGCTCGGGCAGATGCGCCCGCCCGCGCCTGCCGCGGGGCCGGCGCTGGTGGCGATCGCGACGGATCCGACGGACCGCGTTCGTGCATCCGCCGCGTTAGCACTGGGTCAGATGAAGTACGGCGAACCGCCGGCCATCGATGCGCTGGCGGCGTTGCTCGCGGAGCGCGACAAGGAGCTGCGCACCGTGGCGGCGACGGCGCTGGGGTGCATTGGAGCGCCCGCAGTCGCGGGCCTCTCAGCCTTGTTGCGCACGTGCGACGACCACGATCGGAGCGTCCGCTTCGCGGCGATAACCGCGGTCGGCCGGCTCGGTCCGCCCGCCGCGGCGGCGGCACAGCCGCTCTTGCTAACTCGCTTGAGGGCACCGGACGAGCTGGACCGCGCCGCAGCGGCCGACGCGCTGGGGCAGTTGGGCGAGGCGTCCCCGGAGGTCGTCGCCGCGCTCGCGACGGCGCTGGCGGATCCGGCGCCGGACGTTCGCAAGGCGGCGGCGGAGGGGCTCGGCGCCGCCGGCCCGCCCGCGGCCGCTGCCGCGCCCGCGCTGGAGCAGGCGGCGAAGGACCCGGCGACCCGGCTGATCGCGCAGGTTGCGCTGGCCCGGATCACGCGCTCGCCGGACGCGCTGGCGGCGCTCAGGCAGATCGCGATCGACGACGACGCTGACCAGGCGGTATTCGATGGGATCGACAAGCTCGGCCGTGATGGCGTCCCGATCCTGATCGAGGTTGTCCGGGCCGATCGACAGTCCGCGGGCCGGGCCATCCAGTCGCTCGGGCGGCTGGGTTCCGCCGCGCGGCCGGCGGTGCCGGTGCTGATCGACCTGCTCAAGGCGGGCCGCACCGCCGGCCGGCGGACGCGCTTCGACGCCAGCCTCGCCGCCGTCGCGCAGCTTGGCCCCGCCGCGCGCGACGCCGCGCCGGTCCTGCGGCAGATCGCCCCGACGCTCGATTCGGACGAGGCCAAGGCCAAGGTCGCCGACGCCCTGCGCGCAATCGAGCAGTCGGAGCCGTCGACTCGACCATGAGCTGGCCGTCACGTTCGCCGCGGTTCGTGACGCGTCATGAAAAAGAAGAAGAGGCGCGCCACTCAGCCGCGCCTCTTCGCGAGAAATTCGGTGCGGAACGAGCGGGCGCCTATTCCTTCAGCTCCGCCAGCTTCTTGATCGGAAGGCTTTCGCCGAGCTTCTTGAACTGCTCCTGCGTGAGGTTGCTGGCCGTGACGTTCACGTAGTAGCGCTTGGCCACGTAGATCTGGAGCTGGCCGCTCTTGCCCTCGCGCTGGAAGCTTTCGAAGGCGGGCTGGCCGGCGACCTTGGTGGTCTTCTCGTAGCCGCCGTCGGTTTCCTTGTCGATCTCCAGCGTCTGCCACGCCGTCATCACGTCGCCCATGCCGGTGGCGCCGGCGAAGTCCTGGATGTCGACGTGAATCGTCGGGGCGTTCTCCTCGTCGCCGCCGCCGAAGTCGCCGGTCGCCTGCGAGATGGTGAACTCGCCCAGGCTCATCTTCTGCCCCTCGTTTCCGGTCCGCTTCAAGCCGCACAGCTCTGCCGGCATCAGCTCCTTGAGCTTGCGGAAATCCATCGGCGCGACCTTGGCCGCCGCCTGCGACGTGGCCGGGGCTTCCTGCGCGACGACGAAGGCGACGGACGACAACACGAACAAACCCGCGAGCGCGATGCGAGACAGCATGTCTTGAACTCTCCCTTGTCCGGTGAGCAAACGTGATACGACGGCAGGAACATCCGGCCGAGATGGGTGCGGGGGAAATATCGTCCACGGCGCCCGCCGGCGTCAACCGCCCTTGAGCATCCCTGTTCAGGGACATACAAGCGTGGGCGATGCGAATCACCCAGCAGCAGATCGACAGCTATCGCCGGCACGGCTACGCGATCGTCCCGGGCTTCCTGACGACGAGCGAACTGGCGGCGGGGCGAGCGGGAATGCTCCGGTATTTCCCGTCGGCCGAGGAACTGGCCCGGACGCCGCAGCGCTATGGCGCGATCCACGAGGACCCGGAGCACCTCCAGGTTGAGTTCCCCTTCGCCGAGCACGACCTGAACGACATCAGCCTGCACGCGGAGCTGATCGCGTTCGTCGAGAGCGTGCTGGGGACGCGCGACGTGCTGCTGTCGCAGGCGGCGATCTGGGCGAAGTATGCCGGCACCGGCGACTTCGGCCAGGGCCTGCACCTGGATTACCAGGGCAACACGCTGGTCGTCCCGCGCGACGACGGCGCGTTTCGCCAGGTCAACATGATCCTCTACTACACCGACGTCACGCCCGATCTCGGGCCGACCATGGTCGTCTCGCACGAGAGGACACGCGACCTGCCGCTCTGGCCGACGCACCGGACGAGGAAGAAGTCGCCTGAGCTGTACAAGCACGAGCGGCCGGTGCTGGCGCAGGCGGGCGACCTTCTGATTTTCTCGATGCGCACCTGGCACCGCGCCAGCGACATGACGGCCGATCACGGCGCCCGCTTCAGCCACCACTTCGTCTGGCGCGCCGCCGCCCACGCCTTCCAGGGGTATCACCAATGGTCCAGCCGCGGTGAGAACCCGGAGATGCAGTCGTTCATCGAGCGCGCGACGCCACGGCAGCGCGAGGCGCTCGGCTTCCCGCGGCCCGGGCACGAATTTTGGGTTGAAGAGACGCTGGCGGCGGTGGCGCTGCGCTACCCGGCGATGGACATGACGCCGTATCGCGCTGCCGCGCCCTGATTCGGTCGGCACCGCGGCGGCTTGAAGGCGGCGGACGATCTTCGCCTCGGCGATCGGTGGTTCCTCAGATGAGGGCCAAACAGTTTTATCTGCGCGCCGCCCAAAAAAGATCGCTGGCGCGATGGCCCGTGCTGCGGAGGAACGCGGGCGACCGCGCGAGCGTATTTGCTTCGCGATAGCTCGCGGCTTAACGGAACGCCTTGGCGTCCTTGTTGGACAGGACCAGCGTCGCGCCCTGCCCCGGAGGCGTCTGGCCGGCGGGGTTGGTGCCGACCACCAGCACGGTGTCGGTCGGTCCCGGGGTCTTGACCACGGTCGTGGTGGTGGCGATCGCGTAGAGCACGCGACCCTCGAGGCTCTCGATCATTGGCTTGGGGGATTTCTGCATCGGTCCACTCCGTTTGGTAGCGGTGACTCGATCCTCGCGGCCGCGCCTACACGAGCACGACCGGCCGGGGCGGGCGACGCTGATCTCCTCCGCAGAAGTGCGTTGCCGGCGTCGACAGGTGCCGACTGTAGTGCCGCAGACAAACGGCGCGAACCTCGGAAACACGCGAAATGAGGGGCGCGCGACGGGGCTCTCGGCGGAAGGAGCCGAGAGCGGCCGGCGGGACCGGACGCGACGGTCGTGGGATCAAGTAAGCAGAACCACTGTGACCTGCCTTCTACTTGCCCACAACAGGCGTACGCGCACACGCATGGTATGATCCGACAATGACCGTGCGCGCCCGCTACGACGGCAAAGCCTTCATCCCGATGGAACCGGTGGACGTCCCGGCGGATCAGATTGTCGAGCTTGAGGTCCGCCAGGCGAGCCCGCCTGCGAAGGGCTCGCCCGCATCCTGCAAGCGCTGCGGTCGATGCCCCGTCTCGAACCGGGGGACGCCGACGCGCTGGAGCGATCGATCGAAGAAGGGAAGCTGCCCGTGCGGCCCGAGGGCATCTTTGACGATCTTCGCAAGGAATGATCTATCTCCTGGACTCCAACGCCGTGCGAGACCTGATGGACGAGCAACCGCGCATCGTCGCGCGGCTGGCACGAACGGTTCCGCCGGACCGCGTGGCCGTGTGCAGCATCGTTCGCGGCGAAGTGCTGTTCGGGATCGAGCGGCTCCCGCCCGGAAAGCGTCGCACCCGCCTTGCGAATACGGCCGACGCCCTGTTTCTATTTTTCGATGAAGAGGCGGTGCCTTTTGCCGCCGGCGATGAATACGCGCGCGTGTCAAGCGTACGCGCGAGCAGGCCGGACTGCCGATGGACGAGAACGATCTTTGGATCGCGGCGACCGCGTTGGTGTTGGGCGCGGTGTTGGTCACCCGTGACAGCGACTTTCGGAACATCACCGGCCTCTCCGTCGAGAACTGGGCGGCCTGAGCCGCCTCACACCAGCTCGTCCAGTTCCGCCACCAGCTCCGCGAAGCGCGCCATCGCGGCGTCCACGGGTCCTGGCGTTTCCATGTCGACGCCGGCGTCTCGAAGCAGGTCCAGGGGGTACTTGCTGCACCCGCCCTTGAGGAAGCCGAGGTAGTCGTTCAGCTCCTTTTGCCCGCCGCTGGTCACGCGCTCGCTCAGCGCGATGGCGGCGCTCAGGCCGGTCGCGTACTTGTAGACGTAGAACGCGCGGTAGAAGTGCGGGATGCGCAGGCACTCCAGCTCCAGCTCCGGGTCGATCGCGAAGCCGGGGCCGAAGTAGAGGTCCAGCAGCTTGCGGTACTCGCGGCGGAGCGTGTCGACCGTCAGCGGCTCGCCCGCCTCCACCAGCGCGTGCGTCACCTTCTCGAACTCCGCAAACATCGTCTGGCGGATGATCGTGCCGCGGATCTCGTCGATCGCGTGGTTGACCAAGTACGCCTTCTCCTTCTTGGTCCTGGCCCGCGCGATCATGTGCTTGAGCAGCAGTTGCTCGTTGAACGTGCTGGCCACCTCGGCGACGAAGATCGTGTAGCCGTAGTACTGGTACGGCTGGTTCTTGGCGCTGAAGTAGCTGTGCATCGAGTGCCCGGCCTCGTGCGCCAGGGTGAAGACGTGGTCGAGCACGTCCGGCTGGTAGTTCATCAGGATGTACGGCTCGGCGTCGTAGGAGCCGCTGGAGAACGCGCCCGACTGCTTGCCGGCGTTGGGATAGCGGTCGCACCAGCGGGCGGTGGTGAGCCCGCGCGCCAGCTCGCGCGTGTACTCCTGCCCCATCGGCTCCAGCGCGTCGACGACGACCTTCACCGCCTGGTCCCACGTGTGCTTCTTGCTCACGTCGCTGAAGATCGGGACGTACGTGTCGTAGTGGTGGATGTCGCGCAGCCCCAGCGCCCGCCGGCGCACGTCGTAGTAGCGGTGGAGCGACGGGAGGTTGTCGTGCACCGCTGCGATCAGGTTCTCGTAGACGGCAATCGGCACGCGGTCGCCGAACAGCGCCGCCTCCAGCGCGCTGGGGTGGTTCCGCGCCTTGGCGTAGTAGGCGTCGCGCTGCACCGAGCCATTGAGGGCGGCCGCGATCGCGTTCTTGTGCGCGTCGTACTGCGCGTAATACGCGTGGAACGCCTTCTTTCGCACGTCGCGTTTCGGCGAGTGCAGGAACGCGCTGAGGGACGAGTGCCCCAGCTCGACCATCTCGCCCTTTTCGTTGCGCAGCGAGGGCCACTTCAGGTCCGCATCGTTGAGCTGGCGGAAAATCTGGTTCGACGCCTCGCTCATCTGCCCCTGCATGGCCAGCAGGTGCTCCTCGCGGTCGCCGAGCGTGTGCGGGCGGTAGCGGAGGATGCGGTCGAGCGCGATCCGCCACTCCTTCAGCTCGCGCGCCTCGAGGAAGCGGGCCATCGTCTTCTCCGGGATGCGCATGATCTCCGGGCGGATGAAGCTGGAGGCCTCCGACGCGCGGGTGGCGACGTGCTGGTAGCGGCCCTTCATGCGCTGGTAATCGGAGTTGCCCTGGTCCTCGGAGGTCTTGAGGAACGCGTAGACGCCCAGGTTCTCGCCCGCGCGGTCGAGGGCGGCGTCGAACCGCAGGCAGGCGCCGAGCATCTCCGCGGAGTCGCCCAGGTGGCCGCGGAACTTCTCGTAGCCGGGGATCTGCTTCTCCCACTTCGCGAAAGCGGCCTCCCATTCCGCGTCTGACTTGAACATGGCCGCGAGGTTCCAGGTGTCCTCGACGCGCACCCTGCTTCGCGGGGGAAGCGATTTGGTCTTCGACTTCGGCTTTGTCTTCGTGGCGGTCTTGTTCATGGGTGAAAATCCTCCGTGTATAGCGGGGGCAATGGTAAGCGCACGTCGGCGCACGTCCACGCGCGCGCGGCGGTCGTGGAGGCCTCAAGATGGGAATTCGGAAGAAGGGAAGGCGCCGCGTGCAGCGCGGCTGGCTGCCCCATCAATCCGTGAAGCCGCGGGCGGCCACTCGCGGCTTCACGGATCGACGTCTGTCGAAACTTCTACCGGCCCGGGCGCCCTACGCGTCCCACCACTTCCCGCTCGGCGCGCTGCGGATCACGTTGGTGCCGCAGTGAAGGTCGCCGGTGATTTCGTGATACTGGCGCGAGTCGGTGAAGATGACCTGCTGGTAGCCAGCGGCGCGGAAGGCGGAGCGCGAGTAGGCTTCGAACAGGTCGCTGTTGCCGCGGCCGTCGAAGTTCACCTTCGGCCCGAACGCCTTGCCGGTGACGACGGTCGTGCCGACGGTCAGGGCGTTGATGTGGTTGGTCGAGTACGGGATCAGCCGCCAATCGCCGACCGGGGTGGAGCTGGTCCCGGGTTCCTGGAGGACGCCGAAGGTGGCGAAGAAGTTGGGCATCTTCACGAGCGTCGCGGCCGGGTTGGTCGAGAAGGTGAAGGTGTCGCCCGCCTTTGCGGCGCCGCTCCAGACGTGCTTGAGCAGGTACGCCTTCGCCTCGGTGAAGACCTCGTCGCGCGACTTTCGCCCGTCGAACCACTTGGACGGCGCCTTGCCGGCGTCCTGGTAGCGAAGCTGGTAGCGGTCGGCGTCGAGGAAGCGCACCTCGAAGGTTCGCTTGACGTTGCCGAGCATCTGGACGAACGCCCCGGCGCGGGCCAGCGCCACGCTGCCGGTGTTGGCCGCGCTGCGCGTGGGGGCCGAGACTTCATTGGTCAGGCCGAGCGTTCGCCGCAGCGTGTCGAAGACGCCGCGGAGCCGCGAGGCGCTTTGGGCAAACTCCAGATTCTGCTTGCGGAAGGCGCCGTTGGCCAGCACGTCGCGCACGAGGATGCCCTCGGCCGTGTACCCCGGAAGCGCCTCGTTGCCGTTCATCTTCGGGTGCATGCGCACGTTGAGATTAAGCTTGACCGCCCAGAGTGACAGGGCCCAGGCGAGCTCGGTGTCGGCAACGAGGACGTGCTTCCCGTCCGCGCCCAGCTGCACGACCTCGTCCACGTGCGCGACGCCCATCCAGTCGTCGAGCTTCAGGTCGAGCACCGGGTTGACGTTCTGCGCCGCGAAGAAGTCGCGCATCGGCGCGGGCATGCCGCTGGAGAGCAGGTAACCCGGTGCGCCGGCGGGCGCGCCGGGGCGGGGGAGCGATTCGATGTCGCCGCCGTACGTGGAGGCCGAGCCGATCGCCAGGGCGGCTAGTTCCGTGCTGACGCCGACGCCCGCCTTGAGCAGCGTCGAGCGGACGAAGCTCCGCATGTTCTCCTGGCCGAAGAAGCCGTTGCGCGCCCGCGGCAGCTCGAGGACGACCGGCATCTGCCCGTAGGGCGCCTTGACGTACCCGATCTCGTAGCCGTCCTGCTGCCACGGGTCGCCCGACTGCGACTCGATCACCTTGCTGCCGAACGCCTTCTTGATGGCGGCGCGCGCCTCGGCGTTGTCGAAGCCGGGGAAGCGGTTCATGTTTTCGACGATGACCTTGTCCGCCGCCTGCCGGTTGTCGGAGAGGACGAACGGGGCGACGCGGACCGCCACCTCGTCGCTCACGCTGGGCGGCGGGGGCGGCTCGGGGTCGGCGGGGTCGCCCGGTTGCGACTCGAAGACCGGGATGTACTCGATCGTCACCTTGAAGCGCACCACGGCGCCCGCCTTGACGCCCTCGACGCCGAACTCGAACCACCCGTTGCCGGCCAGGTCCTGCACGCGGTAGTCGTGGACGCCAGCGGGGGCATTGGTGAACACGATCGTGTCGCCCAGCCCGGGGCCCATCACTGCGACGTCGCCCGCCTGCGGGACGACGTCGCCGCTGGCGAGCTGCTTGCTGGGCATGAAAACGCGCACGCGGTCGGCGGCTGCGGCGTTCTTGAACCACGCCGGGTCGCCGCTCGCCGGCTTGAGGAGCTGGAGCGTGACGCGGTAGTTGTACGAGTCGTCGGTGTTCAGCATGCGCAAGCGCAGCCGGCCGACGTCCAGCAGGTCGGCGGCGTTGTCGATCACGTTGTTGGGCGCGGCCGGCCTGCCGTTCCAGACCCCGCCGGTCCAGTTGTCGGGCGCGGCGCCGGGGTTGTCCTTGTCGAAGTTGGGCAGGATGACGGCGCCTTGGCCGGATTTTCCGGGTTTCCAGATCGATTCGTTCTTGTCGTCACGCGAGTCGATGACGCCGTCCCGATTCGTATCCGCCAGCAGGTCCGCCGCTGGCAAGGGGACGTCAAAGCTCATCAGCCGCCGCGACTCCAGGTGCTCGAACTCACAGTGATGCATGTGCCCTCGCAAATCGGAACATCGGTGGACCATAACAACGGCGCGCGGAACGCCCGAACCGGTGCTCGGGAAGGCGCATGGTACAGACGGCGCCGACGGCGAAACGTTTCGGGGAAGCGACCGTCCCTGTTCCGGGAAGGATGTCACCAGATACGAGGAATCCCGTAAGCGTCCAAGCTCCCGTCGGCGCTCACCAACACGAGTTTCTCGCTGGTGCATTGCGCGACCAGCAACCGGTCGAACGGGTCGTTGTGGTGCCGCGGGAGCGTCGACACGAGCACGAGGTGCTGCAGTTTGACCGCAAGCCATTGGAAGGACAGTTGATCGAGCGTGTCCGTCAGCAGCTCGCGAAGGGGCACGCTCAGCCGCAGCCGGCGGAGGCCGTGCTTGATGGCGATCTCCCAGCCGCTGGCAGCGCTGAGGTGCAGGTCGTTGCGCACGTCACGGGAGAATGTCGTCGCCGCCGCGCTCATGCGAGTATCGCCGGCCGCCAGCCACAGGAACGCGTGGGTATCAAGCAGGGCAGCGGGCATCGGTGGGGACGGTCAGGTGTAGGGAGTAAAATCGTCCAGCGGCGCGTCGAAGTCGTCGGACAGATGGATCTTGCCCCTTAGCAGCCCGATCCGGCGTTCGGCCTCGCGCGTCTCGTCTACGGCGCGAACAGCGACCTCGACGATCGCGCCCGGCTTGAGTTCCGGCACCGTCACCTCGATCCGTCCGCCGGCGCCCACGGTGCTTTGCTGTTTCCACTCACTGGCCACGCCGACACTATACCCGCTCACGAGGCCCGAGCGCACTTGCTTCCCCCGGTCTTCGCATGATGAACAGGTAGTTGAACCCCCTGAGGAAGAAGTTCCCCTCCTCGGCGGCCTTGCGGTAGTTGCCCATCTCGAGGGTCTTGTTGTGGCGGACGACCGAGACGATGTCCACCGGCTCGAAGTGCTTTCGCATCCGCGCGAACAGCTCGAAGCCCAAGGGGTGGAAGCCTCCGGTGCCGGCCGAGCCGCCGTGGACGTAGCTGTCGCTGACGTAGAGCGCCACATGCCTGTCCGGCTTGAGGACGCGGCGGGCCTCGGCGAAGACCTGGTCCATCGCGTCGTAGTAGTGCGGCCCTTTGGCGACGTCGAGCTTCCCGATGTCGCGCGGGTCCGGCCCGTAGTCGAGGTGCGTGGAGTACGGCGGGTCCATGAAGACGAAGTCGACCTTGCCGGTCAGCTCCGGCGGTAGCTTGCGGGCGTCAAGCTTGAAGATGTCCTTGCGCGTCGGGTGGACGTCGTAGCCGAGCGCGCGGCGGTTCAGGTCGCGAGCGACATCAAGCGTGGTCCCGCTGCCGGCGAAGGGGTCGATGACGAGGTCCTTCTCCTTCGTGTAGCGCTGGAGGAGGTTCCAGATGATGTAGCTGGGCGTCGCGCCCTTGTAGCCGGGGCGGCCCTGCTGGCCTTGACCGTAGTCCTGCGACGGGTACTCCCACAGCGTGGTGACCTGCGGACGGAGCGGCGGACGCTTGAAGTTCACCGGCCCGCGCGGCGGCGGCTGGCCCGGGCGCGCGAGGGCGGCGTGCGGGACGCGGGGGCCGGGGGCGCGTGGGCCGGAAGCGCGCTGCGGTTGGTTGTGCCCGGTATGCCGTTTGTTTGCATCCACTCGTCTCAACTTACAGGAGGTCCCATGGGACGTGAAGACGCAGCGGCCGGGAAGGCCAAGCAGGTCAAGGGCAAGATCAACGACGTGGTCGGCGCCATCAAGGGCGACTCTTCGCAGCAGGCGAAGGGGAAGGTCCAGAAGGGCGTCGGGAAGGTTCAGTCGGCACTGGGGAAGAAGTCGCGGTAACCCGCGGCGCCGCCCGCGCGAGCAGGCGCGGTCCCCGGCGGATCGTCAGCACGAGCGCTTCGCACGAGGCGCCAGGGAGCCGGCCCGCCCTGGGGCCGGGCGGAGGTGACGCCAAGTCACCCGCCCGGCCTGAGGGCGGGCCGGCTTCATTTCTGGCGACCGTCTTTCGATCGCGCCGCTACTGTCGGTCAGGCGCTATCGTCGGCACGCTCGTCACCATGCCTCCCACCCGTCCGTAGATGTATTCGTTAAGGAAGAGAATCTGCGCCTCCTGGTTGCTGGCGTGGTAGGCGTTGATGTCGCCGATGCTGACCATGCCGTGGACCTGACCATCTTCGCCGCAGACCGGCAGATGGCGGATCTTCCGCTGCTTCATGATGGAGGCGACGTCGTCCAGGTCGGTCTCGGGCTGCACGCAGATGACCTCCTCGGTCATCACTTCCGCAACCGTGACGGCCGATGGCTGGCGCTCGGCGCCGACCACCCGGCGAAGCACGTCGCGCTCGGTGAAGATTCCCACCACGTGACCCTCGTGCATCACGAGGACCGCGCCCACCTTCTGCTGGTTCATCTTGCCGATGGCGGCAAGCACGGTGCTGTCGGGGCTGACGGCGTGAACTTGGTTCCCCTTGACGGCCAGGACGTCGCGGACGCTCGGCATGAAACACCTCTTCCAGTTGTGCGACCCGTCGGACCAGATGTGAGCAACAGTGAAGTGCTGCTGCCGCGCGATTATGCCGTCGCGATTCTCCCTAAATCAACATTGTGAAAAAGATAGCACAGTCCGGTCGGTGGAGGGGAGGAGGCTGCGGCGCACCACTGTCACGTGTTGCTGATACGGGTTGGCCGCTTGATGTGTCGAATTCGTCGCCGTTCGCCCGCCATAGCAAACGCAAGTCGCTGCGTAGCGAGTATCAGCCTACCTAAAGGGGCTCCACGATGGCCCCACTTGATCGAAGGATCTGTGAACCCCAGGGCCGATTGTTGCCGCGCAACTGCGCGGTCCGGGCAAGCTGGTGAAAGTTGCTGCGCATTGCTGCACGCGCGTGGAAGTTTTTTTTGTTTTTCGGGCAGTTCTGGGTTGAACGAGATTTCCATCCGTGGACTATGCCGCCGCCTTCCCAGGCAGGGGACGTGGGCTTGCCCGGGTCACCCGTCGCGTGTGACGCAAGGTCACGCGTGACCGACCCATGTCAGTGTGGGTCCCCTTCAAATAGCGCGGGCCAGGTTGTTCCGGCCCCGGAATCAAAGTCGTTGTGAATTTCTCCGCACGCCGGTCGTAAACGGCGGGCGGGAGAGGAGTAGAGAAAGTGCGCGCACAGTCCGCCTACACGATCGATGGGAAGTTCGCCGCTGACGTCGCCCCCGCGGCACGCGCCGCCGCCATGGGCCGCCCCGGCACTTCCGCCCGCCCCGGTCCCCATTCCGCCGCCTCGCGGCACGTCGCCAAGGCGGTCAGGCCGGCGATGATGGAGATGCTCGAGGACCGCCAACTGCTCTCGACCTACTACGTCAGCCCCAGCGGCAGCGATAGCAAGAGCGGGACCAGCACCAGCGCCCCGTGGAAGACCATCAACCGCGTCAACAGCCAGAAGCTTAAGGCCGGTGATAAGGTCCTCTTCCAGGGCGGGCACAGCTACAGCGGCGGCCTGTATCTGCCCTCGTCCGAGGGCGGCAGCGCTTCCAGCCCGGTCACCTTTGGCACCTACGGGTCCGGCAAGGCGACCATCAACAGCGGCTCCAAGCACGGGCTCGACATCGCCCAAACGGCCGGCGTGTCGGTGAGCAACCTCACCTTTGTCGGCAATGGCGGCGGGGGCGCCTCCGGCATCTACCTCCACCTGGATCACTCCGGCAAGGTCAAGAGCGGCTTCTTCGTCAACAACGTGGAGGCCCGCGGCTACTCCCACGACGGCATCGAGATCAAGATCAACGGCAAGGGCGGCAGCAGCCTGTCCAACGTCAAGATCGAGAACACCCAGGTCCACGACAACAGGCGCAACGGCCTGAAGGCGACTGCCAACAAGCACAACGTCAACAAGAACTGGATCCTCCGCGACGTGCGCGCGTTCAACAACCCGGGCAACGGGGACAACGGCTCGGTCACCGGCAGCGGCATCTTCGTCGCCGACCTCGACGGCGCCCTCATCGAGCGCTGCGTCGCCTACAACAACGGCAAGAACGGCCACGCCCCCGTCGGCATCTGGACCGCCGGCTCCAACCGCGTCACCGTGCAGTACTGCGAGAGCTACGACAACAAGACCAAGGCCATCAGCGACGGCGGCGGGTTCGACTTCGACTGGGACACGCACAACAGCGTGATGCAGTACAACTACTCCCACGACAACCAGGGCCCGGGCTTCCTGCTCGGCGCCGGGTCGCACGCCAACAGCAACAACGTCGTCCGCTACAACGTCAGCGAGAACGACGGGCGAAAGAACGGCAAGAACGGCATCCAGCTCTGGGGCAACGTCACCAACGCCAAGATCTACAACAACACGGTCTTCATGGCCGACTCCAGCAGCAGCGCCGCGTTCAACGCCCACAACACCGGCTCGAACGGCAAGGTGGCCAAGAACATCGAGATCCGCAACAACATCTTCGTGGTGCGCGGCGGGTCGAAGGTCATGAACATCACCAGCCCCGTCGCCGCCGGCAACGGGCTGAAGTTCGTCGGCAACGCCTACCACAGCTATTCCGGGGGCTTCAAGATCCAGTGGGGCGGCAGCGGCTACGGCAGCCTCGCCGACTGGCGCAACGCCAAGGGGCAGGAAAAGCTCAACGGCGCCGCCACCGGCTACCAGGGCGATCCCAAGCTCCAGAGCGCCGGCAACGGCGGGACGGTCAACGGCAACTTCTCGGCCCTGGGCGCCTACAAGCTCCAGGGATCCAGCCCGTTGATCAACAAGGGCCACGGCCAGCCCACCTTCCTCGCGTCGGTGGTCAAGACCGACTTCTTCGGCGGCAACTCGCTGCTCGGCGGGCGACACGACATCGGCGTGGACGAGGTCCGGTAGGGGAATCTTGTCAGCCGGATGCAACGCGAGCGGCGGCGGGTGATGACCTCACCCGCCGCCGCTTCGTTTCAGGGGTTGTTCCGGCTCAATCGCCCGCGGGCACGTGAGCCGGCTCGGGCGTGAGCGGGCGTGAGCGGGCGTGAGCGGGCGCGCCCATGTCATCCCGAAGCGTACTCGCGAGGGATCTCGGAGCGGAGCGCGACGTCCCTGCCCGAGAGTACGCTTCGGGATGACAGCGCTTGTGACGCCAGCGCGAAGGAGGGCGACCCGCCGAGCGTCATTCCTGTGGTCGTAGCCGGTCACGCCGCCCCGGCCGCGCGGCGCACGTTCCACGTAGCGCGGTACGGCCGCATCCGCGACGCGTTACCGCGTCGACTGCGTGGTCGGCGGCGTGGTGTTCATCTGCTGGGCCTGGCGTTGGAGCGCTTCGCCCTGCTGGATCTTGGATTGGCCTTCGGCGACGAGCTTGTCGCCGTCGGTGGTCTTGCCCTGCGAGCGGAGCGTCTCGCCCTCGGCGACCTGCCCGCGGCCGTCGGCGACCAGCTTTTCGCCGCGGGTCATCATCTGCCCCTGCTTCTCGATCATCTTGCCCTGCGCCTTGGTGCGCTCACCCTCGGTCTGCGGCTGGCTGCTCCCGCCGCCGCCCATGCTTTCGCACCCGACGGCGATCCCCAGCACGAACGATAACCCGGCAACGGCGACGCTTCGAAAGAACATGATCGGCTCCTGTTGGACGAACGATTTTGTTGCGGCGGAATCGGCGACTCCGTTCGACATCGTTCAACCTACGCGGCGTGCTTTTCGGGCGGAACCGCCAAAACTGTCAGTGAGCGGGAATGCTCCCGTCGCACCCGTCCGTTCGCCTCCGCAGCGCGCTGCGGCGCGCCCGCGCCGCAGGGAGCGGCATCCCCGAGGCGCGGAAACGCATCGCCTGCCCTAGAATCGCCGCCATGCCCGCAGGAAAGATGCCCGTCGTCGCCATTGTCGGCCGCCCCAACGTCGGCAAGTCATCGCTGCTCAACGCGCTGGTGGGCAAGCGGATCTCGATCGTGCAGGACATGCCCGGCGTCACGCGCGATCGCGTCTCGACGCCCTACCCCATCGGCGGGAAGTGGGTCGAGCTGGTCGACACCGGCGGCTACGGCTTTCACGACGAGCAGGGGCTCACCGAGCACATCAAGCAGCAGATCGAGATCGCCATGGCCAGGGCCGACCTGGTGCTGCTCGTCGTCGACTGCGAGGCGGGGCTGACCACCGCTGATGAGAACATGGCGTCGATGCTCCGCCGCAAGGACATCAAGACGGTGCTGATCGCCAACAAGGCGGACGGCCCCAAGGCCGACGCGTGCCTCGGTGAGTTCGCCCGCCTCGGGCTGGGCACGCCCGTCGGGGTATCGGCCATGAACGACCGCAACCTCGACCTGCTCGTCCGCGAGGTCCGCAAGCACATCGACCTGGACGAAGCGCCCACCGAGATCCCCGAGCCGGAGATGATGCTGGCGATCGTCGGCAAGCGCAACGCCGGCAAGAGCACCCTGGTCAACGCCATCGCCGAGATCTACGAAGGCGACCCGCAGCGCGTGATCGTGTCGGAAGTGCCCGGCACCACGCGCGACAGCGTCGACGTCCGCTTCCAGAAGGACACGCAGACCCTGGTCGTCATCGATACCGCCGGCGTGCGCAAGAAGCGGCACATGGTCACCAACGACATTGAGTTCTACTCCTTCCACCGCGCCCAGCGCTCGGTGCGGCGGGCGGACGTGGTCTTCATGCTCATCGACGGCAGCGAGCACTTGTCCGAGCCGGACAAGAAGCTCGCGCAGTACATCGCCGACCAGCACAAGCCGGTCATCCTGGTGGTCAACAAGTGGGACAAGGTGCTGGAAGCGGCACGCAAGCAGGCGGAGGAGCGCGGCACGACCTTCAGCGACGAGCTGCTGACGAGCGAGTTCGCCGCGTACCTCGACCAGGAACTAAAGCACCTGGACTACGCCCCGATGATGTTCACCACCGCCAAGGACGGGCGCAACGTGCAGAAGGTGCTGGACCTGGCGGGCAACCTGTTCAAGCAGGCGAGCACGCGCGTGGGGACGGGGGAGCTGAACCGCGTGGTGAAGCAGATCTTCACCGAGCGCACGCCCAGCACGCCGCGCGGCGAGCGGGTGAAGGTCTACTACGCCACGCAGGCCGCCGTCGCGCCGCCGACGATCGTGCTGTTCGTCAACGTGCCGGACTTCGTCACCGAGTCGTACCGGCGGTTCATGGTCAACCGCTTCCGCGAGCTGCTGCCGTTCGGCGAGGTCCCGATCAAGCTGGAGTTCCGCGGCCGCGTGAAGGGCGAGCACGAGGACGAACTGGCCGGCGACGACCGCGAGCGCCCGACGAAGCGCCGCCCGGCGCCGGCGGCGGGACGCGCCACGCGCGGCGCGACGCGCGGCGGCTCGCGCGGCCCGAAGCGGAAGCCGCAACCCAAGCCCCATCCCAAAAAAGCCGGCGGCCGCGGACCGGCGCGGGGGACGCGGCCGAAGTAGCGGGGCACCGGTGGCGCGGGCGTCCCGGTCGATGGCTAGCGCTCGCCCACCCACGGAAGCCCGGCAAGATGCCCGA
Organism: Tepidisphaeraceae bacterium; assembly: GCA_035634055.1. Taxonomy (GTDB): domain Bacteria; phylum Planctomycetota; class Phycisphaerae; order Tepidisphaerales; family Tepidisphaeraceae; genus JAICTV01. The sequence goes on from DASQDR010000058.1 coordinate 63,911, forward strand.
CAACGTGAAGGGGCGCGCGGCGCACCGCGGTAACGCGCTGGCGGGCCTTGCCCTCGTGAGCGATGTCATCCCGAAGCGTACTCGCGAGGGATCTCGGGACCCCGAGCATCTCGCCAGCCCGAGATCCCTCGCGGGTACGCGTGGGGGATGACAAGTTGGGCGTTAAGGAGTCTGTGTGGCAGTGTCGGTGGCGGGCTCAAGGGTCGGGCCGCGGGCGGCGGCCGGGCGTCAGATTCCCAGCCCGCCCTCGACGTGCAGGCCGCACTCGACCTTGCCGCTGCCGGCCCAGCGGCCGGCGCGCGGGTCTTCGCCGAGCTGGATCGGGCGGGTGCAGGTCAGCGGGTTGCAGCCGATCGACGCGTACCCCTTCTCGTACAGCGGGTGGTACGGAAGGTCGTTGCGCTTCATGTACTGGTAGATGTCGCGGCTGGTCCAGTTCAGCAGCGGCGAGACGGCGTAGCAGTTGTAGCGGTTGGACCACTCGACCGGCTGGCGCTCGCGGCGGGTGTCTGACTGGTTCCGCCGGATGCCGCGCAGCCACGCCTTGGGCTTGAGCTCGAGCATCGCCCGCTCGAACGGCTCGTTCTTGTTGACGCCGCAGCACTGCTCGATGTTGTTCCGGACCGTGCGGTCCGTCTCACCGGCCTCGCTCAGATAAGCGATCGGGTCCTGCCGCGTGCGGTAGGTCCAGACGTTCAGGCGGAACCGCTGGCGGAGCGCTTCCATGAACTGGTGGGTCTCGGGGAACAGGTAGCCGGTATCCACCATGACAATCCGGATGTCCGGCTGGACCTGGATCGCCATGTGGATGAGCAGGGCGGACTCGGCCCCGAACGACGAGGACATCACCAACTCCTGACCGAACTCGCGCCCCGCCCACTGCACGATTTGCGCAGGGTCGTAACTAGCGAGGACGGCATTGGTTGCGACGAGGTCGAGGGGTTGTTCCAGCAGGGCGGTCATGGGTGGCTTCGGCTTTTCCTATATCCCTATAGGAAAACATTATAACCTACGGGCGGGAAGTCAACCGGTTCTGCTGCCCCAGCTGAGTTGGGCGAACAGGATCGGCCGACGGAGAGTACCACTCGTGCAGCTCAGTGTGCGTCTCCGCGCTCGGTTTCTGGGTAGCCACCCGCGTCAGCCCGCGGCCTGCTTCTCCAGCAAGCGCTCCTCAAAGACGCTCCAGCTTGACGCGTGCTATCGGCGTCTCAATACTCTGGCCGATTGATCGGGACACGAATGCGGCATCGGACGAGGCACGTGATCGCGGTGATGGTGGTGGCGACGGCGCTGTGCGCCGATCGTTCCGCCCGCGCCGAGGTCGTGGCCGCCTCGCCGCAGCACCCGCGGACCGCCGACGCCCGCGGCTTCGCGCGGACCTTCGCCTCGCGCATCACCAGCAGCTTGCAGCAGGCGGTCGCGCCGGTGCAGATGCGGCCGGCGCGGTCGAGCGAGCGCTCGGTCGCCCCGCCGGTGATCATCGGCGAAACCGCGAGCGGCGTGCGCAGCGCGTTCTCGCCGTTCCAGTTCCGCCTGCCGCCTCCCGCTTTCTAAGCACCTTCCGCTTCGTCTCTGTTCGTGACGCCGCCGTGCTGGTCAACGCGCACGCGCCGGTCCGTCTGCCCGTTCCGCATTCCGCGTCCGTCGTTCCGCATTAGCTCACGAGGTTCCCATGTCTGTCGCGTTCCACAAGGTGCTCACCAAGATCTTCGGCAGCCGCAACGAGCGCTTGCTGAAGCGTTACCGCAAGATCGTCGACCAGATCGCCCAGCTCGAGCCGGAGGTGCAGCAGCGCTCCGACTCTCACCTCCGTGCCCGCACGCTGGAGATCCGGCAAGGGATCCAGTCGGGCAACATCCGCTCCGCCGACGTGCTGGTCGAGGCGTTGGCCATCATTCGCGAGTCGATGGACCGCCACATCGGCATCCGCGAGATCTTCAACCCGGACCAGAACTTCGACCCCGACCAGTTCGACGACGAGATGCTGGAGGCGTACGACTCGGTCCAGCGGCAGATGATCCAGACCGGGCAGTCGTGGCAGCAGGTGGAGATTCCCGCCAACCTTTACGCCGCCGTGCGCAAGCTCTACCCCGAATCGCGCCCGCCGTTCCGCGCGCGGCCGTTCGATGTGCAGCTCATCGGCGGGCTGGTGCTGTACGAGGGCAAGATCGCCGAGATGGCCACCGGCGAGGGCAAGACCTTCGTCGCGCCGCTGGCGTGCTACATGAAGAACCTCGAGGGGTTCCACTGCCACGTGGTGACGGTGAACGACTACCTCGTCCGCCGCGACGCCAACTGGATTCGCCCGGCGTTCGAGAACCTCGGCCTCAGCGTCGGCTACATCCAGGCGGAGATGGAGCCGGGCGGGGAGACGCGGCGCAAGATGTACGAGTGCGACGTCACCTACGGCACCAACTCCGAGTTCGGCTTCGACTACCTGCGCGACAACATGAAGGAGCGCGTTGACCTCCAGGTGCAGGGCCCGCTGGACTTCGCGATCGTGGACGAGGTGGACAGCATCCTGATCGACGAGGCGCGCACGCCGCTGATCATCAGCGGCGCCGCGCACGACGACGCGCCGAAGTACCGCGCCGCCGACGCCGTCGCCCGCAAGATGCTCGAGCTGAACAAGGCGTGGGACGAGCTGGACAAGAAGGTCGAGGCCGCCAAGCGCGCCCAGAAGGCCGCCGAGGGCGACGCCGACAAGGCCGATTCGAAGGAAGAGAAGTCAAAGGCCATCCAGCGCGGTGAGGCCGCTGCCAGGCAGCTCGAAGAGCTCGAGAAGCAGAAGGAAGGCGTGACGCAGTACTACGAGGTGGAGCTGGATCGCAAGTCGGTTCACCTCACACACGAGGGCATCGCCGCGGCGCAGGACGCCGCCGGCGTCGGCAGCTTCTACGTCGGCAACAACATGGAGTGGCCGCACCTGATGGAGCAGTCGCTCCGCGCCCACGTGGTCTACGAGCGCGACAAGGACTACGTCGTGGAGCGCGGGCGCGACGGGCAGATGGAAGTGGTCATCGTCGACGAGTACACCGGCCGAAAGATGGTCGGCCGGCAGTGGTCCGACGGGCTGCACCAGGCGGTCGAGGCCAAGGAGCGCGTCCCGATCAAGACCGAGACGCAGACGCTGGCGACGATCACGCTGCAGAACTTCTTCAACCTGTACAAGGACCTCTCCGGCATGACCGGCACGGCCATGACCGAGGCGGAGGAGTTCACGAAAATCTATCAGCTTGAAGTGGTCAACATCCCCACCAACCGCCCGGTCATCCGCGCGGACTTCGAGGACCGCGTCTACCGCACCGCCAAGGAGAAGTGGGACGCGATCATCGACGAGATCAAGGAGGAGTCCGACAAGGGTCGCCCGGTGCTGGTCGGCACCACCAGCGTCGAGAAGAGCGAGTTCCTCTCCAACATGCTCAAGCGCAAGTACGGCATCGAGCACGAGGTGCTCAACGCCAAGCAGCACGAGCGCGAGGCGTCGATCGTCGCCAAGGCGGGGCAGCAGCACGTTAACCACCACCAGGAGACGGTCGGCAACGTGACGATCGCCACCAACATGGCCGGCCGCGGCACCGACATCAAGCCGACGAAGGAAGCGATGGAGAAGGGCGGGCTGCACGTGGTGGCGACCGAGCGCCACACGTCGCGCCGCATCGACAACCAGCTCCGCGGCCGCTCCGGCCGGCAGGGCGACCCCGGGTCGTCGCGCTTCTACGTCAGCCTGGAAGATGAGCTGATGCGCCTCTTCGCCGGCGAGTGGACCATCAAGGTCCTCGGCTGGCTCGGCATGGAAGAGGGGATGGCCATCGAGGACAAGCGCATCAGCAAGGGGATCCTCCGCGCCCAGAAGAAGGTCGAGGAGCGGAACTTCCTGGCGCGCAAGAACCTGCTGGACTACGACGAGGTGATGAACCACCAGCGCAGCACGTTCTACGGCATGCGCCAGCAGGTGCTCGAAGGGCGCGACGTGGACCGCGTGATCTGGAACATCATCGGCGAATCGATCGGCGACGCCGTGGACAAGTACATCACGCAGGACTTCGTCGCCGCCAACGTCGCCGAGTGGGCGCGCGTCAACTTCGACGTCGCGCTGGACCCCCAGGACTACAAGGGCTACCGCAAGTACGAGGACATCGAGCCGTTCATCAAGGACCAGGCCAAGAACGAGGCGACCACCACCATCACCGCCACGCTCGGGGAGTTCACCGGCGAGAGCACCGACGACCGCACCGCCTGGGACACCAAGGGCCTGCAAAGTTGGGCGATGAGCCGCTTCCAGGTGCAGTTGTCGCAGAGCCAGATCCGCCAGATGGACTACCACGAGCTGGAAGAGCGGCTGCGCGACAGCGCCGTCGACCAGATCGAGCGCCGCGACTGCGCGGGGATCATGAAGTACCTCGAGGAGCTCTACCCTGAGACCGAGCTGGCCAACTGGGCGCGGGAGAAGTTCAGCATCGAGATCGAGCCGCGCGAGTTCATCGCCTCCGACAAGGGCGGCCGCGTCACCCGAAAGTCGCCGGACGAGATCGCGTCCCTGATCGAGGGCAAGGCGCGGCAGGCGTACGCCCGCCGCGAGCAGGAGTACCCGGTCGATCACATCCTGACATTCGCCTTCGGGGGCGACGACGGCAACGGCTCGGGCAACCCCTACGCCGCCGATTTCGTCCGCCAGTGGGCGCAGGCGAAGTACGGCATCGACCTGCCGCTGGCGCACCTGCAAACGACGTCGGTGAAGAAGCTGCGCGAGGAGCTGATCGGGCACCAAAAGCAGTGGCTTGAGGACGGCAGGATCGCCGCGCTGGCCGAGCAACTGGTCAACGAGAACCCCGAGCCGGAGAAGCTCGCCGACGTGCTGCGCAAGCGCTACGGCTACGTGGTCCAGTCGCGCAAGCTCAGCGAGGGCGTCTCATCGTCGACGGCGATCGGCAACGGTGACGCGGCCGCGAGCAAGAACGGCGACGGCGCGCCCGACGGCCAGCTCCCGCCCCCGCGCGAGCTTGCCGCCCGCGCGGTCCGCGGGTTCGTCCGCAAGGAGCTGAGCGACCTCGAGCAGTTCGTGCTCATCCAGATCCTCGATCAGAGCTGGAAGGACCACCTCTACGCGATGGACATGCTGCGCAACAGCATCGGCCTCCAGGCCTTTGCCGAGCGCGACCCGCGCGTGCTCTACAAGAAGGAAGGGTACCGCTACTTCGAAGAGATGCTGATGGGCGTGCGCGACAAGACGACGGACCTGATCTTCCGCGCCCGCATCCAGGGCGCCGCGCCGCAGGCGCGCAGCGCCTACAACGTCACGGCGGCGACGCACGAGGAATCGGGCGGCTACGGCGTGGCGGAAAACCTCCAGGCGGTCGGCGCCCCCGAGGGCGCGGGCGGCGAGCAGCACGCCTCCGCCGGTGAAGGCGGCGAGGCCGCCGCCGCCGCGCCCGTCAAGACCATCGTCCGCGAGCAGGAGAAGATCGGCCGCAACGACCCCTGCCCCTGCGGCAGCGGAAAGAAGTACAAGAAGTGCTGCGGCGCGCACGCCGCGTGAAGCATACGGTGTTCACCGCGACCACGGCGGCTGGCTGATTCACGTGGCTCGTCTTCCGCGCGGCGCAGGATCGTTGCCGTCGCGATGCAGGATCGTCGTCGTCGTCGTCGTCGCGGTGCACGATCGTCGCGGTCGCGGCCAGGGTTGTCGCCGTTGTGACGTTGCCCGCAATGAGGCGCGACGGCGAATGATCACGGCGATGGCGATGTCGTGGTCGTCGCGCTGGTAGCCGGTGACGTCGCGGGCGGCGGAATGGCCGGCAGCGTCGCGGGGACGCCCGGCATTGCCGGGGCGTCCGGGATCGCGGGCGCTGCGGGGATCGCCGGCACGGCGGGCAACTCTGGCGGCGTGCTGCCGGATTCCGCGGGCGTCGCCGGGGCAAGGGACGGCGTGCTGGTGGGGGTCGTCGTTGGCGCTGCTGGTGAGGATGCGCCATTGATCGTCGGCCGGGTCGCCGCGGCCGTCCCGACGCCGTTCAGTTCCCACAGCGGGCCGGCGGGCGTGTCGTACATCAGCAGGGCGCCGAGCCACACCTGTGCGGCAATCGCCAGCAGCAGCACCAGGGTCAGTCCGGCAAGCATCGCGCGGCGAACGGCCGCCATCCGCGCGGCGGCGGCCATCACCAGCAGGAAAAGGACCACCCCGACGCCGGCGACGACGTGCGCGAGCCGACGGGCGCCGCCGGAGCTTTGGGTGTCGGTGACCTGCTTCCACAGGTCGTTGGCGTTCCAGACGTCCGAATCCAGCGCCAGCACCCACCACCCGCTGAGCAGCGTGAGCAGTGCCGCGCCCGCAGCCAGGACCCAGAAGCGGCGCATCGGCGGGCGGCGGATCTCCACCCGCACCACCGCGTCATCGTGCAGGCTGTTGAGCTGCGCGGCGGCGGCGGCGGTGGTCGTGGCGGAATCGGTCGTCAGCGGCGACGCCGCCCGCTGGCCCGACGTGAGGGCGGCGTCGATGTCGCTCAGCTCCGGCGTCGGCTCCAGCGACACCCGCGCTTGCGCGCCCGCCCGGAGCGTCAGCCCGAGCGCCACCATCGCCAGCGACACCATTGCGCCGGCCAGGATCACGTGGACCTGGAGCGGCGGGGCAAAGTATTCGACGCCGTGCTTTACCTCGGTTTGCTCGGTGATGGCCGGCGAGTCGGTTCCGCCGCCGGAGGTGGGCTTGCCGTCCGCCTCGCGCACGCGTTCGACACCGACGCCGTGGCGGTAGACCATTTCCCCGCCGTACCACGCGCTGATGACGAGGATGCCCATGCCGCCGAGCAGCACCAGCAGGTAGAGCAGGTGGAGCCGCGCCCGCCAGCGGTCGGAGCTTCCGATCCACATCACGATCAGCGCGAGGAACACGACCGAGCCGGCGGCGTTGAGCCAGGCGTGCCGCTTCATCATCTCCCACGCCTCGCCCTGCACCGGCGAGCCCGCGCGGGTCTCGGCCCAGGTGGCGTTGTGGGCGGTTTCGCTGGAGCGGTTGACGTCCGACATCGCGTACAGCCCCGACGTCGCCGCCGGCGCCAGGGTGAGCGCGCCGAGCAGGATCATCCACCGCCCCGCGGCGCGGAACGCGCTGCGGCGCCAGAGGAAGGCAAAGAGCTCGATCAGCGTCCCCAGGGTCAACAGCCCCAGGGGGTAGTGGATTAGGATGACGTGTAAGTTGGGGTTGATGAACTCTTTAGACACAAGGCTCCTTCCGCTTGGCGCACGGCGGGCCGCAGCATATCGCGAGGGCGCAAGCAGTGTCTATCAGCAGAGTGGTGCGCGACGGCGCGGGAATTGCGCGGGCGGTGCGTGGCGAGAGAGAAGCTGCGGCGGCCAAGGCTTCAAGTCGCGCGGCGGTACGCGCGGTCAGAAGCTGGGTTGCTCGAACCCGCTGAAGTTCCTGGTCATCAACCCGTAGCGATCGACGCGGGTCGGGCCGAACCGGAGTTCAAGCACCGGGACGTCGGCGCCCGCCGCGTCGCGGCCGTCGGTCAGCTTGTATGGGACGGCCTCGAAGTGCCAGTCGCACGGTTCGGTGCGGACGTGCGGCGGGTCGCGGAACTGGTAGGTGATGCCGCTGAGCGTCAGCCGGTCGGGCGCGGGCGGGCTCCAGCGGAAGGTGATCACCTCGTTCAGCCCGTTGTGCCACGTCTCGTACCGCCCGCTGAAGCTGGGCATGAAGAGCATGCGGGCGTGGGTGGCCGAGCCGGCGGCGCGGAGGCGGTCCGTGCTCCACACGCCGATCAGGCGCTGGTCGAACTGGGGCTCGACTCTGGGCATGCGTTGATGCGGCGCGGGTCATTAAATCGGCGCGGGCGACGACACCGCCGCGTGCGCGTGGACCTGCTTCTCCGCATGGTAGCTGCTGCGCACCAGCGGCCCGGATTCGACGTGGCGGATCCCCTTCGCCTCGCCGGCCACCTTCCAGCTAACGAACTCCTCGGGGTGTACCCAGCGCTCGACGGGCAGGTGCTTCGGCGTCGGCTGGAGGTACTGCCCGAGCGTGAGGATGTCGCAGCGGATCGAGACCAGGTCTTCCATCACCGCTTCGATCTCGTCGGCGCGCTCGCCGAGCCCCAGCATCATGCCGGTCTTGGTCAGCAGCCCCTGGTCCTTGGCGATCCGAAGCAGCTCGAGCGACCGCCGGTACTTCGCCTGCGGGCGGACCTGGCGGTAGAGGCGCGGCACCGACTCGATGTTGTGGTTCAAGATCTCCGGCCGCTCGTCCAGCACCTTTTGCAGGGCGTCCCAGTCGCCGCAAAAGTCCGGGATCAGTACCTCTATGCTCGTGCCGGGGGACTGGAGGCGGATCTGGCGGATGGTCTCAGCCCAGACTTCCGCGCCGCCGTCGGGCAGCTCGTCGCGGTTCACGCTGGTGATCACCACGTGCCCCAGGGCCATGATGCGCACCGCGTCGCCGACGCGGCGCGGCTCATCGAGGTCGAGCGTCGGCGGGCGCCCGGTGGCGATGTGGCAGAACCCGCACGATCGCGTGCAGACGTCGCCGAGGATCATCAACGTTGCCGTGCCCGCCGACCAGCACTCCCCGAGGTTCGGGCACTTGGCGGACTGGCAGACCGTGTGCAGCCGGTGCCCGTCCACGAGCCGCTTGAGACGGGCGTAACCGTCCCCGCCGGGCATCTTCATCTTCAGCCACGCCGGCTTGCGCGCAGCGGGCGCCGACGCGGCGGCGGCGGGAGCGGGGTCGGTGGGCAACACCAGGTGATTGAGGGAAAAGCTCATGAGGGCCGGGAGAATCTTAGAGGTCCCCGCCGGGCGTGGCAACGCGGGTGCGGCGGCGCGGGCATGGCGGCACGAGCGTGGCGGCACGAGCGCGGCGGCACGGGCGTGGCGGCGCGGGCGTGGCGGCGCGGCCGCGGCGAGGGGTCGCGGCTTTTCTATCTTGCCGCGCCGGGGTAAAAGCGACGCCGCAGGAAGGCTTCCATGGACGATCGCCCCATCGTGGCGCTGGCGGTGTCGCGGTCGGTGCACGCGATGATGTTCACCGACGACGCGCTGGCGCTGCTGCGCGAGGCGGGGGCGGTGGTGGGGCCGGTGGAAGTCGCCACGCCGGAGGCGGTCCGCCCGCTGCTGGCGGGGGCGACGGTTGCGATCACCGGGTGGGGAACGCCACGCTTTGACGAGTTCCTGCTTACGGCGGCGCCGAAGCTCCGCCTGATCGCCCACTCCGCCGGCAGCGTGAAGCCGATAGCCACCGAGGCGGTGTACGACCGCGGCATCCGCGTGACCACGGCCGCCGCCGCCAATGCTGCCCCGGTCGCCGAGACCACCGTTGCGATGATGGTGGTGATGCTGAAGCGGATCCCCTGGGCGATCCGCCAGCCGTGGGAACGCAAGCGACTCCAGCAGGGCGGGCCGATCCGCGAGCTGCGCGACCTGAATGTCGGGCTGATCGGCGCGTCCCGCGTGGGTCGCGAGGTGGTCCGCCTGCTGCGGAGCTATCCTCGCCTGCGCGTGAAAATATGCGATCCGTACCTGAGCCCGAGCGATGCGGCGGCAATGGGCGTCGAGCTGGCGCCGCTGGACGAGGTTTGCCGCTGCGACGTGGTCAGCGTCCACGCTCCAAGCGTGCCGGCGACGCGGCAGATCCTCAACGCCCGCACGCTGGCGTTGCTGCCGGACCACGCGATCATCATCAACACCTCGCGCGGTTCGCTGGTGGACGAGGCGGCGCTGCTGGCGGAGATGCGGCGCCGGCCGCTATACGCTTACCTGGACGTGACCGACCCCGAGCCGCCCCCGGCCGACTCGCCACTGTTCCACGAGCCCAACATCCTGGTCACGCCGCACATCTCCGGCGGGATGAACCAGGCCCAGAAGGACATGGGGCGATTGGCGATCGAGCAGGCCCTCCGCTTCCTCCGCGGCCAGCCGCTGGAACACGAGGTGACGCGCGAGATGCTCCCCACGCAGGCGTAATGAGACGGAGTTTCAGTGGATTCTGGCCCGTCCGTTGCTCACTATTGATCCGTTCGATCAATCGAAAGGAGAGCATCCCATGCTTCAAGTCCACGACGGCCAATGCGGCCTCTGCCTGCACTTCGGCGAGCACCACCAGCACGACCAGCAGCAACTGGTGCAGATTCGCTCGTCGAAACAAGCGCCCGAAGCCCTAATCGAGGAATGCGGCCACCCGAAGCACGCCGACCTCAACCTCGTAGTCACCCCCATCAGCGGCTGCGACGGCTTCGAGCCCGCGGCAATGGTGCATTGACGCGCTAGAGCGCGCGACCGGAAAGAGGCGCCCGAGCCGATCAGCAAACGCCTGTCATTGGCCGTGTCATCTCGAAGCGTACTCGCGAGGGATGTCCGCGCTCGTGAAGCCGAGATCCCTCGCGAGTACGCTTCGGGATGACAATCGGCCTGTGCTGACGCGATTCCGGACCGTCATCGGACGGTGCGCGACCCTGTCATTAGGGCTACCGTCTCGCGAGGTCGGCCGGCCCCGCACGGGCGACTTACCACCCGTTCTTCAAGCCCAGCTTGGCGTTGCCGGTGGTCACGTTGTCGACGATCTGGTTCTTGCTCCCGGTCGCCAGTTGGATGCCGAACGCGCCGTTGTAGCAGACCACGTTGCTGGTGACGGTCGTCGCGTTGGTGCCCATCAGCAACATGCCGTTCTTGGCATTGGCCAGCTTTCGCTTGCCGCTGATGTCGGCGCCGATGATGTTGCGGCGGACGAGGTTCCCCGAGCTGTTGTACATCCGGATGCCGTCGCCGCCGTTGCCGGAGATGATGTTGCCGGTCCCCTTGCGCGTGCCGCCGATCTGGTTCTGGCCGTTGCCGACGAAGATGCCGTCGGTGGCGTTGCCCAGGTCGATCTTGCCCGCCAGGTCGGTGCCGATCCGGTTGGAGTAGATCTTCTGACCGGCCGTTCCGGACGACAGGACGATTCCCTGCCCGTTGCCGGAGACGACGTTGCCGGCGCCCTTGGTGCCCAGGAAGTTGCTACCGGCCTTGTCCGTGACCATCACGCCCGCGCCGGTGTTGCCCAGGGGGGCGTTGCCGGCGGCGGTGGTGCCGATGTAGTTGCCCTGGAGCAGGTTCATGCTGCTGCCGGAGTAGACGCCGACGCCGCCGTTGTCGTTGCCGCTGATGACGTTGCGCTCGGCGAACTTGCGTCCGCCGACGCGGTTGTCGTGGGCGCCGTTGGTGAACTCCATGCCGCGGCCGGTGTTGCCGAGATCCTTGGTGCCGGTGAGGTCGGTGCCGATGAAGTTGCCCTGGACGCGGTTGTTGCTGGCGGTGGAGAGGAACAGGACGACACCGCCATAGCCGTTGGCGCTGACGACGTTGCCCGCGCCGGTGTTGCCGCCGCCGATGACGTTGTCCGGGCGCGAGACCTCCACGCCGTACCACCCGTTGCCCAGGCGCTTGGTGCCGCTGGCGTCGGTGCCGATGAAGTTCCCCTGCACGACGTTGAGGCGCGAGCCGGCATTGACGATCAAGACGCCATCGCGGGCGTTGCCGCTGATGACGTTGCGGCGGCCCTTGCCGCTGCCGCCGATGAAGTTCGCCGCCGCCGACTCCATCTGCACGCCGTTGAGGGCGTTGCCGAGTTTCTTCGTGCCGGTGGCGTCGGTGCCGACGTAGTTGCCGATCACGGTGTTGTTCTTGGCCGCGGCAGTGTAGAGGAAGACGCCGGTCTGCCCGTTGCCGCTGATGACGTTGCGGTCCCCCTTGGTCGCGCCGCCGATCACGTTGCCAGGCGACTGCACGATGATGCCGTGCGCAGCGTTGCCCAGGTCGGCGGCGCCGGCGCGGTCGGTGCCGATGTGGTTGCCGGCGACACGGTTGCCGCCCTTGCCAAAGATGAAGATCCCGCTGCCGCCGAAGCGGTTGATCGCCAGCCCGCGGACGAGCACGCCCGTGCCGGTGATCTTGATCCCGTCGGCGCCGCCCGCCTTGGAGCCATTGAGCTCGATGAGCGGCGTGCCGGCGTAGCCCGGCTGGGTGGTGGCGTCCAGCGTCGTGTGGTCCCCCAGTGCGGGCAGCCCCTTCGAGGGGGTGATGGTCTTGGCGCCCGAGCCGATGGCGAACTTGATGGTGTCGGCGCCGGCGTGATTGTTGGCGTCGGTGATCGCCTGGCGGAGCGAGCCGCCGCCGGAGTCGTTGGTGTTGGTGACCGTGTAGGTCGACATCAGCCGGCGGTCCTCGAGGGCCTCGAGCACCGGCGGGCGGTCGGTGACAGCAATCGTCGTCGCCACGCCGTCGAGCTTGTGCGCCACGAAGGAGGCCAGCGGCGCAACGGCCGAACTCAGCACGCTGTGGATGTGTTTGATGTGCTTCACGCCCCTTGGTTCGGCGCGAACCTCAATGGACGTGACGAAGTCAAAAAGAAAAATTTCGACACCGCGCCGCACGACCGGCGCAGCTTCACGCGCGGTGTGAAGGTGCGCCCGTTGTCGCGATCAGTAAAGCCCCGGCCGCGATTCTCGGACGTGCGGCGCCGCGCGCGCAAGGGCCCGGCCGGGGCCGGCGGTGCGGGCAAGTGATCCGTTCTCACCCGCCGCGCCGTCGCGCACAATGCGGGCTCGCGAGCGTCCGGCATCAGATGACACCCCATTTTCGGAGCACCCGCCCATGAGCAACGCCACCCGTCGGCAGTTCCTTCGCAACAGTGGCATCCTGGCGATGGCGGCGGCGGGGGCCGGGCCGCTGCTGCGGACCTCGCGCGCCCAAACGACCGCGCCGGAGAAGAAGCTGGGGTTCGCCATCGTCGGCCTGGGGCGCTTCGGCGCGGGCAAGCTGCTGGCGGCCCTGCCCGAGTGCAAGTACGCCCGCCCGGCCGCGCTGGTCAGCGGCTCGCCCGACAAGGCGAAGGACCTGGCCAACAAGTACGGCATCCCCGCGAAGTCGATCTATAACTACGAGAACTTCGACGCCATCAAGGACAACCCCGACGTCGACGTGGTCTTCGTCGTGCTCCCCAACAGCATGCACTGCGAGTTCACCGTGCGCGCCGCCAAGGCGGGCAAGCACGTGATGTGCGAGAAGCCGATGGCCGTCACCGCCGCCGAGTGCCACCAGATGATCGACGCCTGCAAGCAGGCCGACCGGAAGCTCATGATCGGCTACCGCCTGCGCTACGAGCCGTACAACATGCGCGCCATCGAGCTCGTGCAGTCCAAGGCGAACGGCGCGGCGCGGATGATCGAGTCGGGGAACGCGTTCAACATCGGCCCCAACGAGTGGCGCACCGACAAGAAGCTCGCCGGCGGCGGGCCGGTCATGGACCTCGGCGTCTACTCGATCAACGCGTCGCGCTACCTGCTCGGCGAGGAGCCCACCCACGTCACCGCCCAGGTCTGGCAGCCGAAGGACGACCCGCGCTTCAGGACGACCGAGGCGCAGATGGCCTTCAGCATGAGGTTCCCCAGCGGCGCGATCTCCAACTGCACGACCAGCTACTGCCACCAATCGATCAGCCACTACCGCGTGCTGAGCGAGCACGGCGAGCTGCGCATGGAGCCGGCGTTCGGGTACGGCGGGCAGAAGCTCCGCGTCCGCGGGCGCGGCAAGAACGAGGAGATCGACTTCCCGCAGGTCAACCACTTCGTCGCCGAGATGGACCACTTCGCCCAGTGCATTCTCAACAACACCGACCCGCGCACACCAGGGGAGGACGGGCTGCGCGACGTCCACATCATGGAAAAGCTTTACCAGGCGGTGGAGCAGCAGAAGTGGGTTGCGGTGTGAGACCGCCGCGACCGACCGACCCGCCCGACGACGCGCCGCGCCGGGCCGTGCCGGCGGGCCGTGCCGCGCCGGGCCGCGCCGCGCGATGTCATCCCCAAGCGTACTCGCGAGGGATCTCCCCATGGTGAGCACCCTTCGGCGACCCAGGACTCCTCGCGAGTGCCCTTCGGGACGAGAGTGCTCCGCCGTTGACGCGTGACTCCGGCCGCGCGGCCGTAACGCCGGCTCCACGAGCCACAGAAGGCGCGCGGCGCGGCGTGCCCGCGGCCGCGCGTAGCGCCTCCTTGCCGTTTCTCCGCGACAGCTTTCCCAGCTTCACAACTATCGGACGGGCGTGGCGGCGGATGCGTTTTTAGGTTGTGATCGTCGGCGGCGGGCCGATAAGTTAGCGGTCGCAGAGTCGCCGCCCGTTCCGAGCCGGTTATCGCAACCAAGGACTAGCACCGTGGCCCGAATTCGTATCCCGCGCCGCCCGCGGCAGCGCCCCAGCGCTTCCGTCGCGTCCTGCCTCCGCGGCTCCGCCGTTCGTTCCGCCGCTTCCGCCGTCGCCGTCGAGCGGCTCGAGGGTCGGCGGTTGATGGCGTTCGCGCTGAACGTCAACTTCCAGCCCGCGGGCGTGCCCGTACCGGCAGGGTACGTCGCCGACACCGGCTTGGTCTACGGCGCCCGCGGCGGCGGCCAGACCTTCGGCTGGAACGTTGACAATGCTGCCAACGCCCGCGACCGCGACAGCGCCTCGTCGCCCGACCAGCGCCACGACACGCTCGCCCACACGCAGGTCGGCGGCAGCCGGACGTGGGAGCTGGCGGTCCCCAACGGGAACTACAAGGTGCACATCGTCGGCGGCGACGCCGACTTCACCGGCAGCGCGGTCCGCTTCAACGCCGAGGGGCAGATTGTCACCGACGGCACCACCAGCAGCGCGCAGCGCTGGATCGCCGGCACGCGCGTCGTCACCGTCAGTGACGGGCGGCTCACCATCGCCAACGCCGCCGGCGCGAGCAACAACAAGATCAGCTTCATCGAGGTGGCCAGCGCCGAGGGCCCCGCGCCGGCGGCCGTCTCGCTCACCGCGCCCGGAACGATCCAGGCGGAAGAATTCGATGCCGGCGGCAGCGGCGTCGCTTACTCCGACACCACCGGCGGCAACGCCGGCGGCGCTTACCGAAACACGGACGTCGATCTGATCGCGTCGTCCGAAGGCGGCTACGCCGTCGGCTACACGCGCCCGGGCGAGTGGCTCAAGTACACCGTCGACGTCACCGCCGCCGGCAACTACACCCTCGATGCCCGCGTCGCCTCCGCCAGCAGCGGCGGCGTGTTCCACGTCGAGGTTGACGGCGTCGACAAGACCGGCCCGATGAACCTCGGCAACACCGGCGGGTGGCAGGCCTGGAAGACGATCTCCAAGTCAGGCATCGCCCTGACCAAGGGGCAGCACACCTTCCGCCTGGTCTTCGACAAGGCCAACAGCGGCTCGGACATCGGCAACGTGAACTGGCTGAAGCTCTCGGGCACCAGCAACCCGACGCTGCCAGTCGTTTCGGTCAGCGCCACCGACTCCAGCGCGAGCGAGCCGGGGACTAACACCGGCAAGTTCACCATCACCCGCACCGGCTCGACCGCGGCGGCCCTGACCGTCAGCTACACGGTCGCCGGCACCGCGACCGGCGGCAGCGACTACAACGCGCTGGCCGGCAGCGTCACCCTTCCCGCGGGCGCGTCGTCGGTGGTGATCAGCGTGGTGCCGAAGGACGACGCCGCCTCCGAGGGCAGCGAGTCGGTCCAGCTCACGCTCGTCAACGGCAGCGGCTTCGCCCTCGGCAACGCGTCGGCCAACGTCACCATCGCCGACAATGAGGTCGTCAACCCGCAGCCGGGCGACGTGAAATGGCCCACGAACTGGACCAAGGGCCCGAACATCCCCAAGCCGCGCTGGGAAGCGGCGACGGCCGTCGTGGACGGCAAGGTGTGGGTCTTCGGCGGGTGGATCAGCGCGGGGGCGGTCGGCACGCAGCAGGTGGACGTGTACGACGTCGCCGCCAACAAGTGGTCCACGCTCAGCAAGTACGCCCCGATCCCGCACACGCACTCCGCGTCGGCGTCGGACCCGTCCAAGCACGAGGTCTATTTCGCCGGCGGGCTGTTTGGCGGCTATCCCGGCACCCCGACCAACCGCGCCTGGAAGTTCAACACCCAGACGCAAGTCTGGACCGAGCTGCCGTCGATGCCGGAGAACCACTCCTCCGGCGGGCTGGCGCTGGTCAACGGGAAGCTGCACTACCTCGGCGGCGTCGAGGACGACCGCGAGACCAACACCGACCGCCACCTCGTGCTCGACCTGAACAACCTCGCCGCCGGCTGGAAGGCGGCCCCCGATATGCCCGGCGGCCGCGACCACTTCGCCGCGCTGGAGCTGGGCGGGAAGCTTTACGCCATCGGCGGCGAGTTCGGCCACGATATCACCCACGACCAGCAGGCCCTCGTGCACCGGTTCGACCCGGCGAGCAACTCCTGGCAGCGCCTGGCGGACATGCCCGTCGCCAGCAGCCACTTCGAGTCCAGCACCTTCGTCTGGAACGGCAAGATCGTCGTGGCCGGCGGACAGGTGGACGGCTGGAAGGCGACCGACACCGTCTCGCTCTACGACCCCGCCACCGACAAGTGGTCCACGATCGGCAAGCTCCCCGTCCCCTTGCAGGGGCCGGTCGTGCAGCTCGTCGGCAACAAGCTGGTCATCAACGGCGGCAGCAAGCAGCAGGGCCCGATCGGCGACACCTGGTTCGCTGAACTGAAGTAGCGGACCGCTCACCGCAAAGGCGCGGAGGACGCGGAGGCTGGCCCAATCTTCAAGAACGCCTGGCGCGATCTGGCGCCTTTGCGGCGATTGCCTTATTGCTTCTTGAAGTTGGCCGTCACGGGCGTGATGAAGTCCGTGTACTCCGCTGCCAATTGTTCCGGCGGGACGGGCGCCGAGCCGTCGCGGATGATCAGGCGGTAGCGCAGCCGCAGCGGCTTGTCCTTCGAAACCTCCCCCTTGAAGAACGACCCGAACCGCCCGTAGGGGCGGGTCGAGTACTGGTTGGGGCGGGGGTTGGCCGGTGGGTCCAGGTGCGTGACCGCGTAGGGCTTGCCGTCCACGCTGAACGCGGCGTGCGTCCAGTCGCACGCTTCCCACACGTCGTCCTTCACCCGCGTTGCCCCTGCCGGGCGGGTGTAGACGGCGGCGCCCGGCTTTCCGTCGGCGCCAGGCGCATCGGCAACCTCCTGGGCGGCGCGGAAGTGGAAGCCGGCGTGGTGCGCGTCGCCGCCGAGGGTGATCGGCTCATCGGTCAGCGCCGCGACCGTGACCTCGTAGTCCATCACCACGTGCGCCGGCCCGACCCGCCAGGTGATCACCTCGCGGGTATCGCGGATGACCGCCTTCTCATCTCGCCCGACCCAATCGACCACCTGCGCCCGCCGCGCCGCCACCGGGCCGGCGAACTCGCGTTCGGCGAGGTACCTGGCGTGCCGCTGGCTGACGCCCTTGCCGTGCCAGAAGTCCCCGTGCGGCGTGTCGTTGAAGCCGAAGAAGATGCCGCGATGGTGCGTGTACCGCCCGCCGGGGCCCTTGGTGATCAGCGCCGGGTCGCGGCCGAAGCCGTAGACGTGGGTGAACGGCTTGAACGTCTCCTCGATCCGCGCCGGGTCGTAGGCGATCATGTCGCGGGAGACGGGTGCATCGCCGAACAGCAGGTCGCGGTGCCCGCCGCCGTCGGCGAAGCGCCAGGCCGCCGGCGGGACCGCAGGCGGGTCATCGCGGAACACAGCGAACGTCCTGGGTCGTTCGCCATCGAGCTTGTGGACGACGAAGCGAAGCGTCGCCCCCGCCGGGGTGCGCTCGACCTGCACCGGCGTCGCCGGCCCGCCGGAAATGCCCGGCAGGAGAATCAGGTTCCCCTCTGGCACGCCGCCGGCCATGGAAACCGTGACCGCCGAATTGATGCGCGTGACGCCCGCCGGGTCTAAGGTGAGCTCGCCGGCGAACTCCGCGCCGAGCAGCACGGCCGGGGCGGGCGCGAGCAGCACGGCGGCGACAGCGGCGGTGCGAAACAGGTTAAACATTCGGGTCCTTTCGATGATCCGTGGCGAACGCTGACGGCCCGCGGGCGCGCTCAGCCGTAGCATAACGCGGTCGCTCGCACGAGATATCCTGCTCCTGCTCCCCCTTGCGGCCGGGATGTCCGGCCCGCTGCGAGAGCCCACGATTATCGGCTCGCCGCGCGGGCGCAAAAGCTGCGAAATGCAGTTGAGCCCCGGGTGGCGGGGCGGGTAGACTTGGCGGCGGCGACTGCCCAGTGGCTGCGCCCGTGTTGCTTGTCGGTCTCGCCCGTCGCCGCCGGGCGCTGGCGCGGTGCCGGGCGCGGATCCGGACGCGATGCCGGGTCGCGGAGGGTGAACTGAGCGGTTTGGCCTGCGTATAATTGGTTGTGCCGCCGACAGGGGATCCGCCGCCGCCAACGCCCCCCGGTGCGCGGCGTTAACGAGGCCGCCAGAGCGTGTGTTGCGACCGGCCCGACGACCCGCGACGAGCCGCACCGTTTCCCGCCTCTCAGGGCGATCCGATGAAGAGCGCTGACCGAACTGCCGCGTGCGCCCGGAGCGACGCCGCGCCCGACCGCGATGCTGACGCCGACAAGTTAACTGTTCCACCGCCTCTGCCCGCGAGGATCTTCACCAATGGCAAAGCAGCAGAAGAAGCTGGGCGAAATTCTGATCGAGTGGGGCGCCGTCAAGGCCGCCGAGGTCGAGAAGGCCCTCGCCCACGCCAAGACCAAGAACCTGCGCATCGGCGAGGCGCTGGTCGACCTGAAGCTGGCGAGCGAGACGCAGGTCTACAAGGCGCTGGCGTCGCAGCACTCGATGGAGTACGTCGACCTCGACAAGAGCGGCATCCCGCCCGAGGCGGTCAACCAGATCCCCGACGACCTGATGCGCAAGTACCTGGTCCTGCCCATGGGCAAGGAAAACGGTCGCATGCGCGTCGCCATCCATGACCCGCTCGACCTGGAGATGCTCGACATCCTCCGCTTCCGCCTCGGCGGCAAGGAAGTGCGGACGGTGCTGGCCCCGAAGAGCCGCATCAAGGGGATCCTCGACGAACTGTTCAACACGACGGCGGCCAACACCATCGACAAGACGATGGACCGCACGATCGACCGCCTGCGCGACTCGCTCGATAAGTCTTTGGACAAGTCGCTCGACAAGTCGCTGGACCGCTCGATCGACCGTTCGATCGACATCGCCGGCATGGGCGAGGACGGCGGCAAGGAAGACGCCACGCAGGCGCCGATCATCAAGCTGGTGCAGGCAATGATCGCCGAGGCGGTCCGCAACCGCGCGTCGGACATCCACATCGAGCCGATGAAGGACCGCGTGCGCGTGCGCTACCGCATTGACGGTGAGTGCGTCGAGCGCGACCGCATCCCGCTGCGCATGAAGGGCCCGCTCATCAGCCGCCTGAAGATCATGGCCGGCATCGACATCGCCGAGAAGCGCCTCCCGCAGGACGGCCGCATCAAGCTCCAGGTCGACAAGCAGAACATCGACTTCCGCGTCAGCACGCTGCCCGCCTACCACGGCGAGAGCTGCGTGCTGCGTATCCTGCGTCCCGACTCGGTGCGCATCGGCATCCAGAACCTCGGGTTCGAGGACGAGGATTACAAGGCGTTCCAGAAGATCATCCGCCGCCCCAACGGCATCTTCCTGGTGACTGGCCCGACCGGCTCGGGCAAGACGACCACGCTCTACGGCGCGCTCAACGAGCTGAACCGCCCGGACCGCAAGATCATCACTGCCGAGGACCCGGTCGAGTACAACTTCGTCGGCATCAACCAGTGCCAGGTGAAGGACAACATCCAGCTCACCTTCGCCAAGATCCTGCGGGCCATGCTCCGCCAGGCGCCCAACATCATCCTGGTCGGTGAAATTCGCGACCTGGAAGTGGCGGAAGTGGCGATCCAGGCGGCGCTGACGGGTCACCTGGTGTTCAGCACGCTGCACACCAACGACGCGCCGGGCGCGATCACCCGCCTGATCGACATGGGCGTCAAGCCGTTCCTCGTCGCCTCCTCGATCCAGGCGGTGCTGGCGCAGCGGCTGATCCGCGTGCTGTGCCCCAAGTGCAAGCAGCCCGACCACGAGCCCGACCAGATGTGGCTCCGCCTCGCCGGCATCACCGCGGCGGACATGAAGGACAAGGTCCTCTACAAGCCGCGCGGGTGCGACTACTGCACCGGCACCGGCTTCCGCGGACGCGTGGGCATCTTCGAGATGATGCAGATGAACAACGAGATCCGAACGCTCGCGTTCGAGCGGGCGGCGACCAACAAGATCCGCAAGGCGGCGATCGCCGGCGGCATGAAGTCCCTCCTGCTCGACGGGCGGCTCAAGATCCTCAACGGCGTCACCACCGCCGAGGAGATCGTCAAGGTCGCCCAGGTGGAAGGGGTCGTGAGCTAACTCTGCCGGCCCGCCGCGGCGATACTGGCAACTAACACTGGCAACTGGCAACTGGCAACTGGCAACTGACCACGGACGCAAACCATGGCAAGCACCATTCAGATCGACCGTCTGCTGGAAACCTGCGTGCGCCGCAGCGCGTCAGACCTTCACCTGGCCGTCGGCAAGCCGCCCACCCTGCGGATGCAGGGGCACATGCGCGAGTTGCAGACCAAGGTGCTGGACCCCGAGGACACCACCGCGCTGATGAAGTCGATCACCCCCGACCGCATCCAGCAGGAATACGAGGAAACCGGCTCGGGCGACTTCGGCTTCGCCTACGGCGAGGAGGCGCGCTTCCGCGTCGCCATCTTCAAGCAGAAGGGGCTCTGCTCGATGGTGCTCCGCCGCATCCCCAACAAGCTGCTCACGTTCGAGCAGATCGGGCTGCCGAAGATGGCCGAGCAGATCTGCCGCCGCCCGCGTGGGATGTTCCTGGTGACCGGCCCGACCGGGTCGGGCAAGACCACCACGCTGGCGGCGATGATCAACTACATCAACGAGAACTTCGACCGGCACATCATCACGATGGAAGAGCCGATCGAGTATTACCACCCGCACAAGAAGTCGGTGGTGGTGCAGCGCGAGATCGGGGTGGACGTGCCGTCGTTCTCCGAGGCGCTTCGCCGCGCGTTGCGTCAGGACCCGGACGTGATGCTGGTCGGCGAGATGCGCGATCTTCCGACCATCTCCGCCGCCATCACCGCCGCGGAGACCGGGCACTTGGTCTTCGGCACGCTGCACACCTCCGGCGCCGCCTCGACGATCAACCGCCTGATCGACGCGTTCCCCACTGACCAGCAGGAGCAGGTGCGCGTGCAGTTGGCCGGCAACCTGATCGCGGTGCTGTCGCAGTGCCTTTGCCCGCGCATCGACACCGACGGGATGCTCGCCGGCTACGAGTTCATGTACGTCACGCCCGGCATCCAGAACCTGATCCGCGAGAACAAGTCCTTCCGTATCGACTCCGAGATCCAGACCGGCAAGCGCTACGGCATGCAGTTGCTGGACGACAATTTGTGGATGCACTTCACGGCCGGGCGGATCAGCGCCGAGGAGGCGATCGACAAGAGCAAGAACCCCGGGCTGATGGTCGACAAGATGCAGAAGTCGGGGATCATGGTGAAGAGCGAGGACGACGCGCTGCTGGCCGAGGCGGAGGAAACCGGCGGCGGGGCGGCTGCGCCGGCGGCGGCGGGGGGCGGGGATTCCGCCGCCAAGGCCGCCGAGCTCGCCGCCCGCCGGGCCAAGATGCAGGCCCTCATGGGCAAGAAGACCTGAGCGCGAGCAAGAGCCAGAGCCAGAGCGAGAGCAAGCGATCGCGCGGCCGCGGTCCGTTTCGGGCGGTTGCGGCGCGATCAACGGCGCGCGGGTCGAATGTCGAGGTTGCCTTCGCGGCCACCCGACCCGCGTTGCCGGCAGGGTGAGAACGAGAATCGAGGATTTCCATGTCGCGAGTGACGCCCCCGCCGGCCGGTGCCGGTCAACCCAACCAGCCGCAGCGCCCGACCCCGCAGGCGAGCGCGTCGATCCCGGGGATCGCGGCGAACAAGCCGAACTCGACGACGCCGAAGGCGCCGTCGGTCGGCGCGTCGGCGCCGCCGACCGCCAGCGGGCGCCCCGCGAACATGGTCCCGCCGCGCCCGGGTGGCGCGACCGCCCCCGCCGGGGCACCCCGTCCCGGCATGCCCGGCGCCAAGCCCGGCGGCCCCGGCGCACCCGGCGGTGCCAAGCCGGGCATGCCCGCGTCCGCACCGGCGGGGGGCGCCATGCCGCCGATCGACCAGCTCCAGGGCCGGCCCATCGGGCGCGTCCTCACCAAGATGGGCAAGGTCACCCGCGACCAGGTGGTCGAGGCCCTCACGTTCCAGAAGAGCAAGGGCGGCGCGCTCGGCCGAATCCTCATCGACCTGGGCTACATCAAGGAGAACGACCTCAATACCGCCCTGGCCGCCCAGCGCGGGTACGAGTTCGTCAACCTCGAGGGCGTCACCATTCCGCCCGAGGCCATCGCCGCCGTCCCCGCCCAGATCGCCACCACCAACAAGGTGCTGCCGGTCGGCTTCGACAAGGCGAGCAAGAAGCTCACGGTGGTGATGGCCAACCACGAGAACTTCCGCGCCCTGGACGACCTGCGCTCGCTGATGGGCTACGCCGTGACCGCCAAGGTCGGCGATCCCGAGCAGATCGAGCGGCTCATCGGCAAGCACTACCAGGCCGCCGCCGAGAGCATCGGCGAGATCCTCGGCGAGCTGTCCAACGACGAGTCGCTCAAGGACCTGAAGAACCGCGGCGAATCGATCGACCTCGACTCGCTCAAGGACGCCGCCGACTCCAACCCGGTCCGCAAGCTGATCAACCTCGTGCTGCTCCAGGCGATCAAGGACAAGGCTTCCGACATCCACTTCGAGCCGTTCGAGGACGAGTTCAAGATGCGCTACCGCATCGACGGCGTGCTGTACGAGATGATGCCCCCGCCGAACCACATCGCGCCCGCCATCAGCTCGCGCGTGAAGGTCATGGCCAACCTCGACATCGCCGAGCGGCGCATGCCGCAGGACGGGCGCATCGAGCTGTCGGTCAACAACCAGCCGATCGACCTGCGCGTCAGCGTGCTGCCGACGATGTTCGGGGAATCGGTCGTCATGCGCGTGCTCGACCGCAGCAACGTGGCGCTGGACCTGGACAAGATTGGCCTGCGCGAGGAGGACCTGACGGTCGTCCGCCAGCTGATCCACAAGCCCAACGGCGTGGTGATCGTGACCGGCCCGACCGGCTCGGGCAAGACGACCACGCTCTACTCCGCCCTGCGCGAGCTGAACGACATCAGCTCGAAGCTGATCACCGCCGAGGACCCGGTCGAGTACGACATCGACGGAATCATCCAGTGCCAGATCAAGCCGGAGATCGAGCTGACCTTCGGGCGCATCCTGCGCTCGATGCTGCGCCAGGATCCGGACGTGGTGCTGGTGGGCGAAATTCGCGACCACGAGACCGCCAAGATCGCCATCGAGGCGGCCCTGACGGGTCACCTGGTGTTCAGCACCTTGCACACCAACGACGCCCCGTCGTCGATCGCCCGCCTGCTGGACCTGGGGCTCGAGCCGTTCCTGGTGACGGCCGCCATCGAGGGCGTCGTCGCCCAGCGGCTGGTGCGGAAGATCTGCGCCAACTGCAAGACCGAGTACCAGCCCACCGAGGAACAGCTCATGGAGCTGGAACTTCGCCCGGACGACGTCGCCGGGCAGCGGTTCTTCTACGGCAAGGGATGTGAGAGCTGCAACAACACCGGCTACCGCGGCCGGATGGGCCTGTACGAGATCATGACCTTCGACGACGAGCTCCGCGACATGATCATCAAGCACGCCAGCACCCAGGTGCTGCGCGCCGAGTCCCGCAAGCGCGGCATGCGCACCCTCCGCCAGAGCGGCCTGCTGGCGATCTACGACGGCATCACCACCATTGAGGAAGTGGTGCGAGAGACGATTATGGAAGATGACTAGCGCCCACTGACCGGTGCTGGACCCGCGGGCCTGAAAGTATCTGAAGGCGGCGCAGCAGCACTTGACTGCTGCCGAGGTGCTTCTGGCGCAGGAACCGAACCTGCCGGCGGTGTACCTCGCGGGGTACACGGTATAGGCGCGCTCAAGGCCCTCATCATCGAGCGGACCAGTGCGCACCAGCGCCAGGAGGTCGGCTTTCACGGACGCCACGGTCACGACTTCGAGGAACTCAAGGCAATGCTCGGCCAGCGGCAGTGTCGTCTGGACCCGGTAATCGCGGCCGACCTCGCCCGCGTCTCAACCTGGAGCGTCGATCTTCGCTACGAGGTTGGCTTCGTGCCGACGCGCGAAGCCACTGCGTTCCTGGGGGCATCCAACGCTATACTGGACTGGGTCATACGGAGCACCTAATGCCGTTGCAGACGGGCGAGACGCGCATGGTCGAGGAGCACCTTCGCTCGCGGTTGCCGGCGGCGCGGGTGGACGTCTACCGTCAAAATTCCGCCTCGATTCGCGTGCGGATCATCGACGGCAACTTCACCGGGCAGTCGCGGATCGATCGTGAGGAAAAGGTCCTTCCCTACTCCGCGAGCTCTCGGAGGATACCCGGTCGGACATCACGGTGCTCCTGCTCCTTGCCCCGGAGGAACAGGAGCGTTCGCCGATGAACGTCGAGTTCGACCACCCCGTGCCCAGCAGCCTGTGAATCCCCACTGGACAGCCCGTACAATCGCGTAGCCGCCCCACTTGGAGTCTTAGATGCCGACTTTCGCTTATGTCGCGATGAACTCTTCCGGTCAGGAAGTGAAGGAAGAGGTTGAGGCCAATACCGCCGACGAGGCGATCGCCAAGATCCGCTCCAAGGGGTACTTCCCGACCAAGGTGAAGGAAAAGGCGGCCAAGAAGGCGGCCAAGAAGAAGGGGAAGGGGGGTGGCGAGGAGGCGCCGACCTCGCCGAAGAAGAAGATGCCGATCTCGATCGGCGGCGTGCCGCGCAAGCAGTTGGTCGCCTTCACCCGCCAGCTCTCCACCCTCCAGGACGCCGGGCTGCCCATCCTGCGCAGCTTGCAGATCCTCGAGCAGCAGCAGAAGCCCGGGCTGCTCAAGGCGATCATCGGTGGCGTCGCCGACGAGGTCGAGGGCGGCGGCACCCTCTCCGACGCCATGGCCAAGTACCCCAAGGCGTTCGACAAGCTCTACGTCAACATGATCAACGCCGGCGAGGCGGGCGGCGTGCTCGACCTGATCCTCGCCCGCCTGGCCGACTTCATGGAAAAGGCGGCCAAGCTCAAGAAGAAGGTCATCGGCGCGATGATCTACCCCGGCGTCGTCATCTCGATCGCCGTCGGCATCGTCTCGATGATCATGATCTTCGTGATCCCGAAGTTCGAGGCGATCTTCAACGACTTCGGCACCAAGCTCCCGACCATCACCCAGCTCCTGCTGGACGTCAGCCGCTGGTTCGCCAACTGGGGCTGGTTGTACATCGTCGCCAGCCCGATCGTCTTCTCGCTCGCCTGGCGGCTGATCCGCACCAGCGAGGGCGGCAAGTACGTCACCGACGCCATCAAGCTCAAGATCCCCATCCTGGGCAACATCCTGGGCAAGACGGCCATCGCCCGCTTCACCCGCACGCTCGGCACGCTGATCAGCGCCGGCGTGCCCATCCTGGACGCGCTCAACATCACCAAGGAAACCTGCGGCAACGAGGTCTACTCCCGCGCCCTGGCCAAGGTGCACGACGCCATCCGCGAGGGCGAGTCGATGGCCGACCCGCTCCGCGCCACCAAGGTCTGCGACGCCATCGTGATCAACATGATCGACGTCGGCGAGGAGACCGGCGACCTGGACAAGATGCTGATGAAGGTCGCCGACAACTACGACAGCGACGTGGACGTGCTGGTCGGATCGCTGATCAGCATTCTCGAGCCGGTCATGGTCGTGGTGCTCGGCGTGATCGTCGGCTTCATCGTGATCGCGCTGTTCATGCCGATGATCTCGCTGATCCAGAACATCAGCAGCTCCGGCGGCGGGAAGAAGTAAGCCGTTCCGGCGCCCCGCGGTGGCGCCGCGCGACGTCCCAAGGGCCACACCTGCCCGGCGACGCCGGACTGGCGGCGGGGGCGGGCGGCGGAGCGTCTGACGACCGATCGAGGGCGGCCAGCAGCCGACCGAGGAACAACACCATGCCCCATGCCACCCCCAGCCGCCCGCGCCCCTGCGGTGATCGCCGCCGCCGCCGCCATCACCGCGGGGCGTTTACCTTGATCGAGTTGCTCGTGGCGCTGGGGATCATCGTCGTTCTGGTCTCCATCGTCGTCCCCGTCGTCGGGCGCGTCCGCCGTACCGCTCAGGAGACGGCCGTGAAGGCGCAGATCGCCGCGCTCGACCAGGGCATCCGCTCGTACTACACGACCTTCACCGCCTACCCCGGCCCGCTGCCGGAAGACCAGCTCGGGCGCGGCCTGACGCCCGCGCCCACCATCAAGCACGTGCCGAGCAACCAGAACCTGACCAACGTCACCAGCTCGGAGAACCTCGCCCTCGCCCTGCTCGGTGGACTTCGGCCGACCAACCCCCCCAGCGCCACCTGGGAGTTCGATCCCGGCCTGATGAGCAAGGGCCCGCGCGGGCTCAACCCCGCCAACCCCAAGACGTACACCGCCTTCATCGAAGGCATGCCCGTCACCCAGACCGAGGCCGTCGGCGAGTACGGGCGCTACCAGGACGACGCCGGCAAGGCCGACGATTCCTACATCCCCGAGATCCTCGACAAGTTCCCCAGCCCGCTGCCCATCCTCTACCTGCGCGCCCGCCCCGGCGCCGCGGGCGTGGTCTCGATCCAGCGCAAGGACAGCACCGGCGCCACCGTCCACCCGGCCGACCCGACCGGGGTGGCGCCGCCGACGCAGTACGACCTCAACCCGATCCTCGGCTACACGATCGGCAAGACCGGCGGGAGCATCGGCGAGGGCAAGACCATCCGCCGCGCCGACTACACCAAAGCGCCCACCGGCAGCGTCCTGCCGCACGGGCTCCAGACCGTCACCCCTGCGGCGAACATGGACAAGGGCGACAACACCAATTACGCCTACCCGTACGACGCCTTTCCGTACTTCATCGACCGCTCGCACGCCCCGACCGACCCAACCTTCCCCAACCGCACCGGCACGCCGCGGCAGAAGGACGGGTTCATCCTGATCAGCGCAGGCGTCGACCGCGTCTTCGGCACGCCGGACGACATCACCAACTTCGGCAGCGTCAACGAATGAAGCGCATCGCCCCCCATCGCCGCGTCGCCCGGTCCAACGCATCGCCCGCCGCCGCGCTGGGCGACCTCGCCGCGCCGCGCCTCGTTGCCGCCTTCCCCGCCCCGGCCGGCATCGTCCGCGCCCGCGGCGGGTTCACCTTGATGGAACTGCTGGTGGTGATCGGCATCCTGGTGCTGATCATGGCCATCGCGCTGCCCGCGCTGGTGAGCATGCGCCGCAGCGGCCAGAAGACCCGCGCCGCCGCCGACCTCCAGGCGATCGCGTTCGCCCTCGACGCCTACAAGACCGACTTCGGCGATTACCCGCGGCCCGAACTCAACGTCGGCTTCGCCACCCTCGGCCACACCCTCTATTCGCCCGGCGGACCCGCGCCGGACACCGTCCCCGCCTCCTTCGAGCCGGGGGACGTGACGCTCTACAACGGGACCGAGTTCGTGGCCGTCCGCACCGGCAGCGGCCAGAACCCGGGTAGCCCCAGCCAATACTGGCAAGCGTTCCCGTACGCGGACGGCGCGCCGGGCCCCGGTTTTCGCGTCCGCCCGGGGCTTGGTGGAAGGGTCTACCCGCCGTACCTTCAGGCGGGGAAGTTCCGCCTCCGCGGGCAGGCGATCCTCGACCTGTTCGGGAACCCGATCCTCTACTGCCCGGCCAGCGCGCGCCGCGTCAACACCCAGGAGCCCGGCGGGTTCTGGTACGTGGACGACTACGCCTTCGCCCCGCCCGCCACGCGCCCGCCGCCGGTGTTCGAAGCGGGCGAGAACCTCAACTTCTTCATGCGCGCCAACGAGACCAATTCCAACGATCCCGCCGTCCGCGAGCGCGCCCTGAAGCGGATGGCGGCGTTTCTCGTGCGCGACTTCGACCTCGTCGCCACCAAGGCCGGCGGCACCCTCGGCAAGACCACCGGCACCCAAAAGCCCAACACCATGGGCCCGTACCTCCTCTGGACCGCCGGCGCCGACGGCTTCTACGGGGTGACCCACGACGTCAACGACGGCATGAAGAAGCAGGACATCGACAAGTGCGACGACGTCGTGAACTTCGAGCGGCAGTAGCTTTCACGCTGATCGAGATGCTCACCACGGTCGCCGTGCTGGTGATCGTGCTGGGGCTGATGGTCTCGCTGGCGCGGGACGTGCGGGCGCGGTCGGCGGAGCGGTTGACCAAGGAGCTGCTCCGCCGGCTGGACGTGCTGGTGGCGCAGTATCGGACGCGCAACCTCAAGGGGTTGCCCGAGCAGGCGGCACGGCTGTACCCGCGGGTGGAGTCGCTGTTCGCCGACGACCCCCGCGCCGACGACGAGGCCAAGCTGCGCGCCAACGCCCAGCGGAACAACCGCCAGTTGGTCCGCACACTCAAGAGCCAGGCGGACCTGGCGGGCGGGGCGTTCAGCGATTTGTCGATCGCCAACTACAACGAGGTGAACGTCCTGGACGCCTGGGGGAGCCCGGTCGCCTACATGCCGCACCAGCACCCGCTGGCGGGGATGGCCGGCGGGGACCGCTATTTCTTCTTTTCCGCCGGCCCCGACCGAAGATACCTGACCCGGCAGGACAACCTTTACAGCTACGAGAACACGAGCGGAGGCGGGGGAGAAGATAAATGATGAGTGCTGAATAATGAATGCTGAAGGGAAGAGGCGGCGGGGCTCGTCCTTCCTCCGTTCAGCATTGAGCGTTCAGCACTCATCATTCCTTTCGCTGGACATCGCGAATGATGCAAGAGACGGCTACCACAGGAGCATCCGTGCAGCGGCACCGCAGCAACGCCTTTACGTTGATCGAGGTCATCTCGGTGGTCGCCATCCTGGCGCTGCTGATGGCCATTGCCGCCTACGGGTTCAACAAGGTGATCGGCGGGTCCAAGCAGCGGGCCACCGAGGTCACCATGGGCAATTTGCGCAGCATGCTCACGGAGTACGAGGTGGTGAGCAAGGGGCTCACGCGGCAGCCGGCGCGCATGTGGGTGGGCGGCGCCACCGTCACGCTGGCCGGTACTTACAACATCTGGCGTGACGGCGACGCGGACACGGCCCTTCCGGAGCCGGACCCCATCCCCACCCCCGGCGACGTCACCACCGCCGCCGGCACCGGCGCCAACGGGCGCTACAGCGCCGACGGCATCGCCAACACCCAGCTCGTCCTGGGCATGCTCCAGCAGATCCCGGCCGTTAAGACGGCGATGGCGCAGATTCCATCGTCACAGTACATGGAGACCATCCAGGCCGGGCATGGCGGGGTGAAGCTGACCGTGACCGAACCGAGCGGCTACGGCAACGGCAACAACAAGCCCGCGCCGCCCCTGGTTCTCGACGGGTGGGGCAACCCGATCCTGTTCGTCCCGTCCGGCGGCATCTACGACCTGACCGTGGGCGACGTGAAGCGCAAGCAGCAACCGACCACCCTTACCCCCCCCAGCAACGACGGTCCGATCAAGAGCCCCGACGCCCGCCCCTTCTGGGCCTCCGCCGGCCCCGACGGCGACTTCTCCAAGGGCGATGACAATATTTACTCGTTTGAGCAGCAGTGAACATGAGAGCGACCAAGCGACCAAGCGACGAAGGGACGAAGGGAATGACCGCCACCGTGCGCGCGGGTTCTTCCGCGAACCCGCTTGCTGGCGCCGTGGTCCAGGCATTCCCGCCGCCCTCGTCTTCCCCTTCGTCGCTCCATCGCTCCGTCGCTCCGTCGCTCTCTTCTCTCCCCCCTTCGTCGCTCCCTCTCCGCCGCGGCTTCACCCTCACCGAGATCCTCATCGTCATCGCGCTGATCGTCCTGGTGATCGCGCTGGCGGTGCCGGCGTTGAGCTTTATCACCGGGAACCGGTCGGTCGACGCCGGGGAGAACCTGGTGTCGGCGATGCTCAGCCGGGCGCGGGGCGAGGCGCTGCGGACCCACCGGGTGGCGGGCGTGGCGTTCTTCCGCGACCCCGCCACCGAGCGCACCGCGATGGCGATCGTCGTCCCCGCCGCCGACCGCAGCAACGCCTCCACCGAGCCGCCGGGGCTCGAGCAGTACAAGGGGTGGAAGGAAAAGCAGGAGGACGGCACCACCGCCGTCGAGTACTTCGTCGGCGACGTGGTCATTCACCTGGTGAACGATCCCGACACCACGCCGGCCAAGAAGACGACGCAGCTCTTCGTCTGCAAGGACCGGCACAACTCCACCGCCCACACGGCCCCGCCCAACGCGTCGTACTGGGGCTCGCTGGACGACGATGAGATCGACACGTTCGTCGGCTACGACTACCAGTACCTCCCCAGCGGCATCGGCGCCCAGACGATCAACGACCCCAACCCGACCAACGTCGGCGCGCCGCGCGACCGCTACCTGCGCAGCGGGCTGGTGCTGTTCGACGGCGACGGCAACCTGATGCACCGCCAGTACACCATCACCGCCCCGACCGACGGCGATACCACGCACCTGTTCAGCGTGATGGGCTTCCACCTGCGCAACGCGCCGCTGAACGCGCAGCACGTCGGCGCCAACGTCAACTTCCCGACCTACAGCCAGATGGGCGTGGTGCTGTACGACGAGGAACAGTTCCGCGCCGCCGGCGGCTCGCAGGAAGACCCGCTCAACGAGAACGCGGCGATCACCCAGGCGGAGCAGAACGAGGAGAAGTGGCTCGACGGCTACTCCCTGAGCCTGATGGTCAACCGCTACAACGGCACCCTGGTGCGAGGCGAATGATGTTTGCTGAATCAGGCACGAAATCCCGAGGGTCCGAACGCGCAGGGCGGCAACGCCGGCGGGGCTACAGCTTCGCCGAGGTGCTGTTCGCCGTCGCGGTGCTGGGCATCGGGTTCATCATGGTCGCCGCCATCTTCCCCGTCGCCATCCAGCAGACGCAGGCCGCGATGGAGGAGACCATCGGCACCGCCGCCACGCGCAACGGCTCGGCCTACCTGCAGGGAACGATGTACTTCACCGCCGCCGGGCTGCCGCACACCGGCGCCGGCGGCAGCACCGCCAGCGGCACCGGGCCGGCCGATCCGCCGATGCTGTTCATGTTCAACGACCCGCGCATGGCCGGCGGCTTCGGCCCCGCGGGCGCCGCGACGCCGGACAAGCTCTGGGACTCGGTCAAGAACAGCCTGATCGTCGCCAACGATCCGCGCTTCGCCATCATGGCGCTCTACAGCCGCCCGCAGGGCGCGCCGTTCGCCAAGATCGTCGTGTTCGGCGTGCGCATCCGGATCCGCGACGCCTACAAGAGCGTCGGGCAGTACAACGACGTCACCCGCCGAAACGCCAACGTCTGCGCCGAACTCGAGCCGCGCCCGGTCGCGGTGCAGCTCAAGGACAACACCGTGAGCGGCGCGCCCGACGAGATCCTGATCCGCAACATCAAGAAGGCGGAGGACCCCCTGGGCACGATCTCCGAGACCAGCAACGCGGCGCAGGCGGCGGCGGAAGGGGCGTACGTCGTCATCTCCGACGACCGCACCGGCGACAGCACCGGCACGCCCAACACCAACTACTACGGCCGGTCCAACGGCCGGATTTACCAGCTCGGCCGAGACCTCGGCGCCAGCGGCGCCTTCCGGCGCTTCGAGCTGGTCCCCGGGCAGGACATGCAGTCCGACGAGGAGGACATCCCGTACGCGAAGAACGGCGTCACCGGCAGCAAGGACGCCATCGCGTTCGTCGTCGGCCGCGGGTACGCCGACCTGAGCATCCCGAACAGCTACGCCGGCGGGGTGCAGGTGGTGCAGAAGTACGAGAACGTGGTCCCGCTCAAGGCCGCCGTCGTGGCCCCGGTTACACCTCCATGAGCAACTCCCCCCGTCGCCAACCCGCTGCCGCCGCCGCCGGCTTCACGCTCGTGGAGCTGATGATCTCCATCGCGATCGTGCTGAT
>DASQDR010000059.1:0-17458 GCA_035634055.1 Tepidisphaeraceae bacterium
CGCGACCGCATTGGGCGCGACGGGGGCGGGGCGCGCGGCCGGTCGGCGCAGGAAGCCGCCGCGGCCGGCGGGGCCGGGCAGCGGGCCGATCGCTGCACCAGGGTCGCGCGGCAGGTTCGGTGGCGGCGGGCGGCCCGGCACGGGCACCGGCTTGGGCGGCGGGCCGAGCGTCAGCAACTTGTCTTTCGATTCGTCCAGCGGCTGCCAACCGCGCTCGACCAAGACCCACCCGCCCCCGCGCTTGATGACCGGGAAGTCGCGCGCGCTCCACCCGGCCAGCCCGTTCGGCACGTGCATCAGCCAGACCGGCAGCCGCGGGGTGGGGTCGGGAAGCGTCGGGTCGAGGATCAGCGTGGCGTCAGCCGGAGCGATCGACGCAAGCTCCGCCGCAGCGCCGGCCGTCGCGCCCTCGGGGGCGGTGGTCGGTTGCGAAGCGGGTTGCGGCGAGGCCGCGCCGGTGGTCGGTTGCGGAGACGGCCAGAGCCCCGCCGCCGGCTGTGCCGGAGCGGGCCGCGACGTGGAAGTTTTCTCCGCGTCTCCCGGCGAAACCGGCCCCGGCGAAGCTGCCCCCGGCGAAACCGCGAGCGACAGCGGAGCGCCGTCTTTCGACCGGCGGAAGAGCCATCGCCCCCGGCGATCGGCGCCGACCACGTGCGCGAAGCGTCGCTCGTCCTTGCGCAGCATCGGGACCAGGTGGTTTCCGAGCAGCCGGCGCGGTCCCTGCACGGGATCGCTCACCACCCATTCGTCGCCGAAGGCGTAGAAGTGCTGGCGGTCGGGCGCGGCGTCCTTGGTCAGCACCGGCTCGAGCAGCTCGATCGCGTGCCCGGGCCGAACGCTGATCCACGCGGGCTTGACGATCTGCGGCGGCTTGTCGTCCTGCTGCTGCGGGATCGACACCCCCGCCGGCGCGTACAGCAGCACGCCGGCGTCGGCGAAGCGGGAGGCGAGCTGCACCGCGCCGTCCACCAGCGTCCGCCCGCCCAGCGACGGCTGGATGCGATCCTTGAGGATCTGCTGCATGCGGATCTGCGCCTCGGGCGGCTGCTCCGGCAGCAGACGTTCCAGCACCGGCCACGACGCCGGGCCGAAGCGGGTCAGCTCCGCGTATGCGGCCGCGCGCTGCTCGGGGTCGTCCTCCGACAGCGTCTCGACCAGCTTGGCGATGGCGGCCTCGTCGATCGTGCCGGCGTCGAGCGTTGCCAGCGCGACGCTCACCTTGTCGTCGTCGCCGCGCAGGAGCTGGAGCACGCTGCCGTCGAGCAGCGGCACGAGGTGGAGGATCTTCGCGGGCCACTGTGCGGTGGCGGCGAGGTCGACCCACTTGTCGTCCACGAGCCGCAGCGCCCCGCGCCCGCCGGGCCGGCGGCCGTCCCACGGGGACCAGACCAGCAGACCGCGCGGGTCCTGCAACACCTGCGGCGGGTTCGCGCCGGCGGCGATCTGGTCGCTGGTCAGGACCTCGCGGTAGTCTTCCTTGTATTGGGGGGCGAAGGAGAAGATCGCGACGCCGCGATCGGTCGGGACCACCAGCCGATCGCCCCAGGGGAGCACCTCGTCCCAGCGGTACGCCCGCCCGGCGGTGGCGGGGCGGCGCTGCTCGGCGCCCACCTCGTCGCGGTCGATCCACTCGTAGCCGCCGCCGCCGCCCTCGGGCGTGGCGGCGGCGGAGGCGTGAACGAGCAGGCGCGGGTAGGGCTTGCCCTCGGCGTCCTGCGTCCACTGCACGTACGCGACGCGCTCGCGCGTGAGGTGAACCTGCTCCTCGACCGCCTTCTTGATCGCCTCGCCCAGCGGCAGGGCGTCGCCGCGCGTGATCCACAGGTCCCCGCGCGGGCAGAGGTAGACCGGGTCGGGCAGGACCCAGTGGCCGGCGTACGCCAT
Source organism: Tepidisphaeraceae bacterium (assembly GCA_035634055.1). GTDB lineage: Bacteria > Planctomycetota > Phycisphaerae > Tepidisphaerales > Tepidisphaeraceae > JAICTV01. The sequence goes on from DASQDR010000059.1 coordinate 1,885, forward strand.
GTCCAGCGGGATGCTCAGCGGCTGCGTGGCGGGCAGCTTGGGGTAACTCTGGCGCACGACCTCGACGTAGCTGGTCGTCGGCGGGCGCGGCGCGGTGGCGGGAGCGGTGGCTGCCGGCGGGGCGGGCAACGCCGCTTCCTCCTCCCGCTTGCACCCCGGAAACGCCAGCGAGGCGACGAGACATGCTGCGAGAAACGGACCGACGCTGATGGTGCGCATGCGAAAATTCCCCGCGAGACGGCCAGCGCCCGCGATCCTAACCAAAAATGCGCGGTCGCGGCAGAACTGGGACACGGAGCTGAATGCTGAATGATGAATGCGGAATACTGAGTGCTGAGTGCCCGCGGAAGAAGCCCATGCGGGACTCGGGGCGCCTCCGCCAGTTGGCTCTTCCCGCGCGATCGCTACAATTCCCCGCTCGTTTTCCCCCGGCGACCCCGGCGGGGGCGCGACGAACCCCCGGCGAAGGAGCCCCCGATGACCCTCGAGCAGTCCGACCCCCAGATCTTCGACCTGATCCGCAAGGAATCGCAGCGGCAGGAGTCCACGCTGGAGCTGATCGCCAGCGAGAACCACGTCTCGGCCGCCGTCCGCGAGGCGGCTGGCAGCGTCCTGACCAACAAGTACGCCGAAGGGTACCCGGGGGCGCGCTACTACCAAGGGTGCGGGCTGTACGACGAGGTGGAGAACCTCGCCATCGAGCGGGCCCGCCAGTTGTTCGGGTGCAGGCACGCCAACGTGCAGCCGCACAGCGGCGCCAACGCCAACCTCGCCGCGTTCATGGCGCTCATGCAGCCGGGCGACGCGTTCATCAGCCTGAACCTCGCCTCCGGCGGTCACCTCAGCCACGGGATGAAGCTCAACACGTCGGCCGTCTTCTACAAGCCGGGGCACTACGAGCTGAACCCTAAAACCGAGCAGATCGACTTCGACTCGGTCCGCTCCAAGGCAAAGGAGGTCCGCCCCAAGGTGATCCTCTGCGGCTACAGCGCCTACTCGCGGACGATCGACTTCGCGCAGTTCCGCGCCATCGCCGACGAGGTGGACGCCAAGCTGATGGCGGACGTGGCCCACATCGCCGGGCTGGTCGTGGGCGGGGCGCACCCCTCGCCGTTCCCGCACGCGCACGTGGTCACCACGACAACGCACAAGACCCTGCGCGGCCCGCGCGGCGGAATGGTCTTGACCAACGACGACGCGCTGGCCAAGGCGATCAACCAGAAGGTCTTCCCCGGCAGCCAGGGCGGGCCGCTCATGCACACCCTCGCCGCCAAGGCGGTCGCCTTCGGCGAGGACCTCCGCCCGGAGTTCCGCACCTACGTCCAGCAGGTCGTCCGTAACGCCAAGGCCCTCGCCGACGCCCTGACGGCCAAGGGCTATCGCATCGTCAGCGGCGGGACCGACAACCACCTGATGCTCGTCGACCTGCGGGCGGTGAACGCCGACCTGACCGGGATCGAAGTGGCCGTTGCGCTGGAGAAGGCGGGCATCATCGCCAACTACAACGGCGTCCCCAACGACCCCCGCCCCCCGCGCGTCACCAGCGGCATCCGCCTGGGCACCCCGGCCATCACCACCCGCGGGCTGAAGGAAGCGGACATGCAAACGGTGGCCGACTTCATCGACCGCGCCATCCGCGCCAAGGCCGACGACGCCACCCTCGCCCAGATCCGCGGGCAGGTCGCCGACCTGTGCAAGAGCTTCCCGATGCCGCACTGAGCCCACGGTCGCGCTGGTATACTCGTGGGCAAGGTGAACCAATGCAGGTGACGCTCTCGCCGTCGCAGCCGGGATTGCCGAGGCAGTGGCAGCTCGCGCGTCGCGTTGCACTGGCTGGACGATTTGGACAAGAAGTTTGCGGCGCTCGCCGACGCGCCTGGCAGCGGGACGGGTAGAGAGGACATCCAGCCCGGCCTGCGGAGTTCGCCTTTAGGGAACTACCTGATCTTTTTCCGCTCGCGCGATCGGACGTTGACGGTCGTGCGCGTCATCCACGGTTCGTGAGACCTTACAGGCAGCAGGCTTCCTGCGGTTTAAGTGTTGTCATGTCGAGCGACGCAGTGAGCCTTCCCGTGCTGCCCCCGCCGCGGACGGTGCCCTTGTTTGCGTTGCCGCCGCACGATTGCTCGTACCTGCCCGGGCGGGCGGCGCGCAGCCGGGGGTTCTTGTGCGAGCGGATGCCGGGCGAGCTGTACCACGCGTTCATGGACGCGGGGTTTCGGCGGAGCGGGCGGCTGGTGTACCAGCCGGTGTGCGACGCTTGCCGCGCGTGCCGCCCGTTGCGCGTGCCGGTGGAGGCGTTCCAGCCGAGCAAGTCGCAGCGGCGGACGTGGAAGCGGAACCAGGACCTGGTGGTGAGCGTCGGCGACCCGGAGCCGACGGAGGAGAAGTTCGCCGTCTACGCCCGCTACGTGCGCGACCGCCACGGCCGAAGCGAGGACGCCACCCCCGAGGCGTTCGTGTCGTTCCTGTACGAGTCGCCGGTGGACACGCTGGAGTTCGCGTACCGCGACGCGGCGGGGCGGCTGCTGGGCGTGGGCGTTTGCGACGTCTGCCCCGGGCGGTCGCTCAGCAGCGTCTACTTCTATTTCGAGCCGCGCGACGAGAAGCGCGGGCTGGGGGTCTTCAGCGCGCTCTGGGAGATCGGCTACGCCCGCCAGAACAGCATCCCGCACTACTACCTGGGCTACTGGATCGACGGGTGCGGGACGATGCACTACAAGGCGGACTACCGCCCGCACGAGGTGCTCGATGCGGACGGCGCCTGGCGCCGGCCGGCGGGGCAGTGAGCGAGGGAGTTGTTAGTTGCCAGTTGTTAGTTGTCAGTGGCTGGTGGGCCGTGTCCCGTTGGGGGTCGCGGGGGCGTGGCGGTTGAAAAGGGTGGGGCGCGAAGCTTAAATACCGCCCGCCGATGATATTGAGCCGTTCGGTTCGTCGGCGTCTTTCCTCCCGTGGCGGGCCGCGGCACGCGCGGACGCGTGTGACCGGAGGGCGGCCGCCTCGACGGGCGCGGCGGTTCGCCGCCGCCGGACGTTGTTCCCGTCCCTCCGGCCGGATTGGAGGGTTTGCGTGTTTTCCCCCGCGACCAGCCCCATGACCCCCGCGCTCCCGAAACGCCCGCGCATCCTGATCGTTGAGGATCACGGTCCGACGCGGCTGGCGATGAGCAAGCTGATTCGCCAGGCGGGCGCCGAGGTCGTCACCGCGCGCGACGGCGAGGAGGGGCTGGGCTACCTGCTCACCCAGCGCTTCGACATCCTGCTGACCGACCTGCGCATGCCGGTTATGGACGGCTTCGAGCTGGTCCACCACTGCATGAAGCTCCCGGAGTCCCACCGCCCCAGCCGGGTGATTGCCATCAGCGGCGAGTATGAGGCGGGCGTCCTCCAGGGACAGCCCGTGCAGTTCATGGCCAAGCCGTTCGACCTGAACGCGCTGCTGGACATGATCGGGGGAAAGCCGAATTAAGCAGTTGCCAGTTGCCAGTTGCCAGTTGTTAATTGTTAGTTGGGGCTTGGCGGCGGGGTGGGCTTTGACAAGTGGGGGGGGACAAGGGACAAGTGGCGCGCAATGCGCTCTGCTCGCCTGGCCGTTGGTCTGCTGCTCGCCATCAACCTGTTCAATTACATCGACCGCTACGTGCTGGCGGCGGTGGAGTCGAAGATCGCGGCGGACCTGCTGCCGGGCGACCCGTACGCGCTGACCAAAATGGGGTCGCTGGCGACGGCCTTCATCATTTCCTACATGGTCTCAGCGCCCATCTTCGGGTGGCTTGCGGACCGCATGTCGCGATGGCTGCTGGTGGGCCTGGGCGTGATCGTCTGGACGCTGGCGAGCGGCGGGTCCGGGCTGGCTTCCACCTTCACCATGCTGCTGGTCACCCGGCTGTTCGTCGGCGTCGGGGAGGGGGGCTACGGCCCGGCCGCGCCGACGCTCATCGCCGACCTGTTTCCCGTCCACCGGCGCGGCTCGGTGATGGCGTGGTTCTACATGGCGATCCCCGTCGGCAGCGCGCTGGGGTACGTGCTCGGGGGGCTGATCGCCGAGCGCGGGGGGTGGCGGTGGGCGTTCTACGCCGTCGTCCCGCCCGGGTTGTTGCTCGGGGCGCTCTGCTTCCTGATGCGCGACCCGCCGCGCGGCAGCAGCGACGTCGGGCCGGGCGCCGTCCTGCGCAAGCCGGGGATGCGCGACTACCTGGCGCTGTTCCGCATCCCGTCGTACGTGCTGGATTGCGCCGGCATGACCGCCATGACGTTCGCCATCGGCGGGATCTCATTTTGGATGCCGCGGTACATCAGCCAGGTGCGACAGGCGGGGTCGCTGGAGCACGTGAACACGATGTTCGGCGGCATCACCGTCGTCGCCGGCATCGCCGCCACGCTCGCCGGCGGCTACGCCGGCGACAAGCTTCGCCCGCGCTTCGGGGGCAGTTACTTCCTGGTCTCGGGGATCGGGATCCTGATCGCCTGCCCGGCGGTTTGGCTGATGACCCGGCTGCCGTTCCCGGCGGCGTGGGTGGCTCTGTTCGTCGGCGAGTTCTTCCTGTTCTTCAACACCGGCCCGTCCAACACCATCCTGGCCAACGTCACGCACCCGTCGGTGCGGGCGACGGCGTTCGCGCTCAACATCTTCTTCATCCACGCGCTGGGCGACGCCCTCTCGCCGCCGGTGCTCGGGCGGATCGCCGAGCGGGTGAGTTGGGACGCCGCCTTCGGGCTGGTCGTCCTCACCATGTTCCTAGCGGGGGTGTTATGGCTTTGGGGAACCCGTTACCTCGAGCGCGATACGGCCTTGGCGACGCAAGGCCCGACAGATCGCCGCGACCCACCGGCCGAACTGGCGGGCAGCGACGGGCTGTCGTAACTGACCGTTCTTGAAGGCATCGGCCCGTTTCCCAGCAGAACGCTTCTCCGCCAACGGCTGAGTCGGCTGCTGGCACCGCCTTTGTTCCCCAGCACACACAACAGGCCGGGTGTCCGGCAGATCAGTTCCCTTATTCGTCCCGGCCCGCTGCGCGCCGCCTGTGTGCCGCGCCGGCGTGTGAACGGGATGCTCGGAGGACGTTATGAAGAAGGTTCTTTCCCTCGCCCTTGTCGCCGCGTTCAGCGTCAGCGTCTACGGCTGCTCCGCCTCCGTCGAGGCCGACGAGCCCAAGAATGGCGACAGCAGCTACAAGAAGACCACCACCGTCGATAGGGACGGCGACCGCACCGTCCGCACCGAGAAGCGCACCGTCGACCGCGACTAAGGGCGAGTTGGCAGTTGTCAGTTGCCAGTTGCCATTGAACGAGTCGCCCACGGCTCGACAAGGAGAACGCAGCACGGGACGCCCTTCGCGGGCGTCCCGTGCTCATTTTCAGGCTGGTGCCTTGCCAGCGGTGGCGATGCCATCGCGGTGAGGTCAGGGAACGGACCCCTTTCGTCAGAGCTGAGTTGGCAGTTATTGGGGAGCGTCAGCGCGCGTGTCGTCCCGAAAGGTGCCCCCGAGGCATCGGGGCCCGCCTAATCCAGCAGCGTGGCCAACGGCACCGACGGATCCTTCAGCGCTTCCTCGTTCCCCTCCACCCTCACGCGCCGCGCCACCAGTTCTCGCAGCAGTTCGCTCTCGCCCGGGTGATTGATCGCCAGCACCTGTGCGATCCGCCCGTCGGCGGCGATGCCGATCTCGATCAGGTCGGCCCGGTCGCCCGCAGCGGTGCCGTTGCCGCCGTTGCCGGTGGCGCCCGCGCCGCGGATCAGCCGGCGGTCGACCAGGCGCGGCTCGCCCCAGGCGAGCAGGGTCAGGTCGAAGATCTCGCTGTCGAAGTGGTTGACGCCGTCGTAGCGTGCCTCGCCGCCTGCCATGTGCGTGCCGGCGATGTGGCCGGTCAGCACCGCGTTGGGCCAGTGGTCGAGCACGCGGTGCTTGCCGAACAGCGAATCGTAAACCGCGCAGCAGTCGCCGGCGGCGTAGATCCCCTCGACGTTGGTGCGGCAGTGCGGGTCGACGAGGATCGCCTTCTCGCTGTTGATCGGCGTGCTGCGGAGCAGCTCGCGGTTGACGGTTGCCCCGACCGCCGCGACGACGAAGTCGCAGGGGATCGGGGCGCTGCCGTCGCCGAGATCAACGCGCTGCGCGCGGCCGTCGCCGTCCAGCCGCGCGGGCGGCCGGCCGACATGAACGCTCACGCCGCGGGATTCCAGGTATCGCGCGATGAAGCGTCCGGTGTTCTCGCCGGCGAACCGCGCCCAGGGGTGCGGCTGCGAGACGACCAGGTCCACCGCCAGCCCGAGCTGCGCGAGCGTGGCCGCCAGCTCGACGCCGAGCAGCCCGCCGCCGATCACCGCCGCGCGCCCGCGGCCAACGCCCGCCGCAGGGGACGCCGCCCGTTCGTGCCGCAGCCCCTCGCCCAGCGCCTTTTCGATCGCGTGGTGCAGCCGGTCGGCGTCGTCCACGCTGCGGACGTAGTGGACGTTGGGCCAATCGTGCCCGGGGATCTTCAGGTGGTCCGGCGACATGCCCGTGGCGATCAGCAGGCGGTCGAAGGCGATCTCCTGGCCGTTCTCCAGCGCCACGCTGCGGCGGTTGGCGTCCAGGTGCGACGCGCGCACGCCGGTGCGGAGCTGAACGCGGTTGTCGGCGTACCACTCCGGCGGCTGCACGAACAGCTCGGGGCGCCGGCCCGTGCGCTGCTGCCGCAGGTACCCCTTGCTGAGCGGCGGGCGGTGGTAGGGGCGGATCCGCTCCTGCCCGATGAGCATCAGCTCCCCGCGCGGGTCGAGGGCGCGGATCGCCTGCGCCGCGGTGCTGCTCGCCAGCCCGCCGCCGATCAGAAGGTACTTGACGTGCGAAACGCTCATCCGGGTGCTCTCCGCTTAGCGCGGCGGGTGGACTGGCCCCCATGCGCCGTTCCCGCCGGTCCGCCCCGCCGATCCGCCAGGCTGCGATCTCAGCCTAACTGTGGCATCGGCAAACGGCAGCGCGGGGGACACAATTCTCGGTGCAATCGACGGACCATTGCCGGCAGGTGCGGGAAACCCGGCGGTCTGCTGCGCGCCCGCCGGTCGGAGGGGCCGGCGGTGCCGCGCCGATGGGCAGCGGCGGGATCGGTCGGAAGCGCGCCTTGGGCGCCTCGCGCAGGCGCTTTCCGCGCCACGGCTTGGGGGCGGCAGCGGGGGCGAAAAACAGAAGGGGCTCGCCGCCGCGGGTGCTTGGGCGAGCCGCCCAAGCCGCGGTTGGGAAGCTGCGTTGCGTTCAGCGGCCGGCGGAGCACCACTTCTGCCACATGGCGCGGTAGGCCGCTTCCAGTGCCCGCGTCATCGCCGCCCCGTCGCAGAGCGGCGACCCGGCCATCGTTGCCCGAAGGTTCCGGCGGAGCTCCTGTCGGCGGGCAGCGCCGGCCGCCAGGGCGGTGGCGGTCGCCACGTACTGCTCGGGCGACGACGCGACCAGGTCGCCCAGTCCCACCGCCGACAGCAGGCTCACGCCCACCCGCGCGATGTGCGACCGCCCGGCGAGCGTCACCACCGGCACGCCCATCCACATCGCCTCGCAGGTGGTGGTGGTGCCGTTGTAGGGGAACGGATCGAGCGCGACGTCCACCTCGCCGTAGGCCGCCAAGTGCTCGGCGCGGGTCGCCGTCGGCCCGCGCAGGTCGAGCCGTTCGGCCCCGATCCCTGCGTCGGCGAAGCGCTTTAGCAGCAGTTGGCGGGTGTCGCTTTCGCCGAGGGCGTACGCCTTGAGCAGCAGCCGCGACCCCGGCGCCGCGCGCAGCACCGCCGCCCACGCCGCGACCGTTTGCGGCGACGTCTTCGCGTGCGCGTTGAACGACCCGAAGGTGATGCGGCCGTCGCGGCGGTCTGACGGCGGCTCGGCGGCGACGGGCGGCGCGTCGTCCGGCGGGCGGTAGCACCACCCGCACCGCGGCAGGCGGACCAGGCGCTCGCTGTGCAGCGCGTCCGCCTCCCCCGGCGGGTCGGCCAGCGCGTCGGTCACGCGGTAATCGATCTCCTTCAGGCCGGTGGTGTTGGGGTAGCCAAGGTAGGTCACCTGGACCGGCGCCGGCCGGCGCGCCATCAGCAGCAGGCGGTGCCCGGCGGTGTGGCCGGCGAGGTCCACGAGGATATCGATCGCGTCGCGCCGCACCATTTCCGCCGCCGCCGCGTCGGCGACGCCCACGATGTTCCGCCACGCCTGGCCGTACGCCTGCAAGCGCTTGGTCACGGCATCGATTCGCGGGGCGGCGGAGTAGCAGAAGACCTCGAAGCGCTCGCGGTCGTGGCCGGCCAGAATCGGCTCGACGAACGATGCGACGGCGTGGTCGCGGAAGTCGGGCGACACGTACCCGATCCGCAGCCGGCGGTCCGGGCTGGGATCGTTCCCGTGCGGCCGGTGGTGCGCCCGCAGCGGCGCGGCGAACGCGTCGCCCCAGCGAACGTGCTCGGCGAAGACCTCCCCCGGCGGGGCCGTAGCGTGCGCGCTCAGGTCGCGCAGCAGGTTGCTGAAGCTCAGCTCGTGGTGCGGCGACGCGGCCAACGCCTCGCGGAAGCAGGCGATGGCGTCGTCCAGCCGGCCCTGCTGCTCGTAGGCAATCCCAAGGTTGCTCAGCAGCGCCGCCCGCCCGGGCACCAGCCGCAACGCGCGCTGCGAGTAGGCGACGGTGTCCGCGAAGCGCCCGAGCTGGCTGGAGAGGTTGGCCAGGTTCCACAGCGCCTCGGCGTCGTCGGGATCCAGGGCGACGGCCGCGCGCCAGGCGTCGGCGGCCTCGTCGGCGCGGCCGCTGGCGGCCAGCGCCGCGCCCAGGTTGAGCAGCGCGCCGCCGGCCCGGGGGTCCAGTCGCAGCGCGGCCCGATAGCCAGCGATGGCCAGGTCGAGCTTGTGCGCCATGCGGTTGGCGTCGGCCAAGTGGACGTGGAATGCCGCCCGGCTGGGGTCGAGCCTTACCGCGCGCAGGTGACACTCGACCGCCGGCTCGCTTCGCCCCGCGCGCATCGCCAGTAGGCCGAGCAGGTCCCACGCGTCGGGGGAGTCCGGGTGCTGCTGGATCGCCTGCCGGCAGAGGCGCTCGCTGTCGCCCAGCCGCCCGGCGAGGAAGTGCTCGCCCGCCTCGCGGAGCAGTGGCGGGATGGGCGCGTGCTCCGGCATCGACCCCAAACGTTACCGCTGCCCCCGCGCCCATCAAGGCGCCGGACCCGGCCCGCCCGTCGCTTCAGCGGCGCGCCGTCGGCGATCCGACGGTGGCAAGACTCCCGCGCTCCTTTGGCGTATGATCTCTCCATCCGGATGAACGCATGATCAAGCCGCCCGCCGCTCCCGTCGATCAGTTGCTCGGTTGGATGGAGTCCCTCGCCGACCCCACCCGCCTGCGCTTGCTGCGCCTGCTCGAGCGGCACGAGCTCGGGGTGGCGGAGTTGTGCGACGTGCTCCAGCTCCCGCAGTCGACCGTCAGCCGCCATCTCAAGGTGCTCGGCGACCAGCAGTGGGTGCGCGGGCGACGGCAGGGGACCAACCACCTTTACCGCTGCATCCTCGACGAGCTCGATGCCGCCGCCCGCAAGCTCTGGCTGCTGGCGCGCGAGCAGACCGACAACTGGCCCGCCATCCGGCAGGACCGCCTGCGGCTCGAGCGGCTGCTCAGCGAGAAGCAGGGGGACTCCCAGGCGTTCTTTGCCGGCGCGGCGGCGCAGTGGGACAAGCTGCGCGGGGAACTTTACGGCCGGACCTTCTCCGACGCCGCCGTGATGGCGCTGCTGCCGGCGGACTACGTGGTGGCGGACCTCGGCTGCGGCACCGCGCCGGTCGCGGCCCAAGTCGCGCCCTTCGTTAAGCAGGTGATCGCCGTTGACAGCTCCGCCGCCATGCTCAAGGCGGCGCGGCGGCGGATCGGGGAGCAGTGCAACGTCGACCTTCGCCGCGGCGACCTCGCTACGGTCCCCATCGACGACGCCGCCTGCGACGCCGCCGTGCTGATCCTCGCCCTGACCTACGTGGCCGAGCCGGCGGCGGTGCTGGGGGAGATGGCGCGCATCCTCAGGCCGGGCGGGCGGGCGGTCATCGCCGATCTGCTCCCGCACGACCGCGAGGACTTCCGCCGCCAGATGGGCCAGACCCGCAGCGGCTTCGACACGACCGAGCTGGCGCAACTGCTGACCGAGGCCGGCTTCGCCAGCGTCACCACCCGCCCGCTGCCGCCGGAGCCCAGCGCCAAGGGCCCCGCCCTGTTCCTCGCCACCGCCACGCGCGGCTGAACGCATTCGGCAGGTCGCCCGCCGCAGCTGAACTGTCCCGCGCAGAGGTCCGTTGACGGCGTAACCGTGGCGCGGGTTTTCAACCCGGCTTGCAGCGCACGACTCAGGCCCTCTGCATTTCGCGGCGCAGACACGGGTTGAAACCCGTGACGCGGGCTAAGCCTCCTCCCGAATCACCGGCGGGGGGATGAAATCCGCGGCGGATTCCGTAGGGCGAATCCAACGTTGGCGGGGTAAGATGGTCTGAATGGTTCATGAAGTCCGGGACCGCAACGCATAGGGGGTCTGCGCCATGAAGTCACTGTCCGCCGCCGCCGTTCTCGCCGCCGTCTTGTCCGCCGCCGCTTCCACCGCCGTCGCCGACACGATCTATCTGAAGGATGGGTCGAAGGTTCAGGGCGACGCCAAGAAGGGGGCCAGCGGGTACGTGGTCAACCAGGGGGCGGGCAAGTACCAGGTGGTGCCGTTCGACCAGGTGAGGTCGATCGAGCTGGACATGGCCCCGATCGCCGAGCCGGAGCTGGCGCGCGAGAACCTGAACTCCCTCCGCCGGTCGGTGGAGCACCAGGACGACATCAACAGGATCATCGACCGCTGGCAGCGCTTCGCCGAGGCCAACCAGGGGACGCCGGTCGGCGAGGAGGCCAAGCTCGACCTCGGCATGTGGAAGCAGCGCCGCGACGAGGGGCTGGTGAAGTACGGCGGTCGCTGGGTGACGTCCGAGGAGCGGGCGCGGATGCAGGAGGAGGCGATCAAGGTCGCCGACAACGCCCGCCGCCTGCTCAAGCAGGGGCGGCTCAACGACGCCGAGACGGTCGTCAACCAGGCGCTGCAGCAGGACCCGCAGAACGCGTCGGCCCTTTACCTTCGCGGGCTGATCCACCTGCGCCAGGAGCAGTGGCCGCAGGCGCGCAAGGCGTTCGAGCAGGTCAACCAGCAGGTCCCCAACCACGGGCCGACGCTGAACAACCTGGGGCTGATCCACTGGCGGCAGAACCAGCAGCAGCAGGCGCTGGGATACTACGACCAGGCGCTGATCTCCGACCCGCGCAACCAGCAGATCCTGAACAACGTGGCCGAGGCGCTGTACGCCGTGCCCGACGATCAGCGCAACGCGCAGGTGGCGCAGCGGCTGGCGCGTCGGTTCACCGAGCACGATGTGGACCTCCAGCGCGAGCTCGGCAAACAGGGCATGCACCGCTGGGGGGCGCAGTGGGTGACCACCGAGCAGCTCGGCGAGCTGAAGACGGCCGAGCGGGCGATGAAGGACAAGCTCGACCAGCTCTCGGCGGACTTCGATGGCGTGAAGGTTCGCATCGACACGATCGACCGCGAGATCGGCGACAACGAGCGCGCGATGCGCCGCCTGGAAGCCAGCAGCTACGTGCGCGACTACAACGGCAACATCTACCAGTCGGTCCTGCCGCCGACGTACTACGCGCTCCAGGACGACCAGCGCAAGCTCCAGCGCGACCGGGAGGACCAGTTCCGCAACCTGGAGAAGCTCCGCCAGCAGGCGCGAGCGGTGCAGGCGGACCTGCCGGTGCCGAAGTACACCGGGATGCAGCGCGCGATCGACGTGGAGGGGACGCCGGTGCAGGCGCCGACCGTCCCGGCGCCGGCCACCGCGCCCGGCACGCAGCCGGGCAAGGCGCAGCCGGCGACATCGGTCGGGAACCGCACCGCGTAAGCGGTAGGTCGAGCGAGCAGGACGACGCGCGGCTGGGCGCGTTTCGATGCGCGCATCCGCGGCGCCGGGGATCACCTAATCGTTTTGCCGATGATTCACTTGGCCGGTCGACCGCTGCGCGCCTCGGCGAGACTGGCGGTTCGCCGACTTTGTCGCGCACCTTGCTCGCGCTCTACACTGAATACAGGTGAGAAGGCGGGCACGGCTTGAGGCCGGGGCCGGGGCGCAGAACGTCACCGTGTCCCGTTGGTCGGGGCAACCAGGTGTGGCAGAATCAGGATCACCGGCGGAGATGAACGGCGGCGCCCGCCTGCCCGCCCACTGGCGCGCGGTCAGGCGTAGGCCTGTTGCGCGTGCCGCGGCGTCTCGGCGACGTCGATGTCCATCGCCTCGAGAATGCACGTGCCGTCGAGGCCCAGGCGGGCCTCGTCGCGGTGCGTCTCGAGCATGAGTTCCAGCGCCTCGCGCAGGTTCCGGCGGCACTCCGCCAGCGTCCTGCCGTGGGTCAGCGTGCCGGGCACTTCTTCAACCCAGCCCACGAACCACCCGTTCGCATCCGGCCTGATGATCGTGTGGTATCGCTGCTTCATGGCGGCCATGGTGGCAAGCGGGGTAAAGCGGGTCAAGGAAAAGTTTCGGCAAAACTCGCGACGCGCGAGCGGCCTTTGTTGTTGTTTTGACGGGGTCAACGGCTAACATTTCATTGGTCGCGACCCCTCCTGCCCGCGCGCGGGGAGTCACATCCCTTGCCTGCCCGCCCACCCGGCGGGGGCGCGCGCTTTCGAGCGAAGAGCGGGGCGCAACGAAAGGTCCGTCGGATGCCCCTGGTTCCGACAGTCCGCCGCGGCGCGAGCCGTTTTCACGGCCCGGCGGAGGCTCCCGGCCAACAGCAGCTTTTCCCGGCGATCCAGCAAACGATGACACGACTGGCCCCCTCCCGCGGCAGCGGGCGAGCGGGGCGGCTATGGCGGCGCGTGCGCTGAGACCGCGGCGCCGCCGCGCGCTGCCGCGCGCGTTGACGCCGCACCGGTATGCTTTTTAGCGAGTGGCGCCGAGGCGCGCCGGCGCGACGATGCGCCGCCGGCCGGCCGAAGGCGCCGCTCGACCGAACCCTCATGAGCCTGACGACAGAACCCGCGGCCCCCTCGTCCCATCCCAATTCCGACGCCAACGGGAACGGCAGCGCGCGCCCGGCGGGCGACAAGCTCAAGCCGGTCACGACGTTGCCCGGCGTCACGGTCCGCTTCGCCGGCGATTCCGGCGACGGCATGCAGCTCGCCGGCACCCAGTTCACCGACACCAGCGCGCTGGTCGGCAACGACATCAGCACGCTGCCGGACTTCCCCGCGGAAATCCGCGCCCCCGCCGGCACCCTCGCGGGCGTCTCGGGATTTCAGATCCACTTCTCCTCCACCGACATCTTCACCCCCGGCGACGACGTGGACGCGCTGGTGGCCATGAACCCCGCGGCGCTGCGAACCAACCTGCTGTCGGTCGTCTCCGGCGGCATCGTCATCGTCAACGAGGATGCCTTCACCGCGAAGGATCTGGCGAAGGCCGGCTACGCGACCAACCCGCTGGAGGACGGCACGTTCCAGCATTACCGGCTGATCAAGGTCCCGATCAACAAGCTCACCGCCGCCGCCGCCAAGGAGACCGGGTTGGGGGCGAAGGACATCGATCGCTGCAAGAACATGTTCGCCCTCGGTCTGGTCTACTGGCTGTACGGCCGGCCGGTCGAGCCGACCGTCAACTACATCCGCGCCAAGTTCAGCAAGAAGCCGGCGGTGGAGCAGGCGAACACCCTGGCGCTCAAGGCGGGCTACGCCTTCGGCGAGACCACCGAGCTGTTCGCCCAGCAATACCAGGTCCCCAAGGCCAAGCTCGCCCCGGGGCGCTACCGCAAGATCACCGGCAACGAGGCGGTCGCCATCGGCATGGTCGCCGTGGGGAAGCTGGCGGGAAAAGAGCTGGTCTACTGCTCGTATCCGATCACGCCGGCCAGCGACATCCTGCACAACCTGGCGGCGTACAAGACTTTCGGCGTGGTAACGTTCCAGGCGGAAGACGAAATCGCCGCCATCGGCGCGGCCATCGGCGCGTCGTTCGGCGGCGCCCTTGGCGTCACCGGGACCAGCGGGCCGGGGATCGCCCTCAAGGCCGAGGCGATCGGACTGGCGGTCATGACCGAACTGCCCGTGGTGATCGTCAACGTCCAGCGCGGCGGGCCCAGCACCGGGCTGCCGACCAAGACCGAGCAGTCCGACCTGTTGCAGGTGCTCTACGGCCGCAACGGCGAGTCCCCGGTGCCGGTGATCGCCGCCTGCTCGCCTGCCGACTGCTTCAACGCCATCATCGAGTCCTTCCGCATCGCCACGCGCTACATGACGCCGGTGATCATGCTGAGCGACGGCTACATCGCCAATGGCTCGGAGCCGTGGCAGATCCCGCAGTTCGACCAGCTCCCGCGGATGGAGATCACCCACCCGACCGAGAAGAACGACCCGCACGGCTACATGCCCTACAAGCGCGACGGCGAGTTCGCGCGCCCGTGGGCCATCCCCGGCACGCCGGGGCTCGAGCACCGCCTCGGGGGGCTGGAAAAGCAGGACGTGACCGGCAACGTCAACTACGAGCCGGGCAATCACGAGCACATGGTCCGCCTGCGGCAGGCGAAGGTGAACAACCTCAAGCCCGCCGGGCCGGACCTGCTCTGGACCGGGCCAACGAGCGGCGACGTGCTGATCGTCGGCTGGGGCTCGACGTACGGCGCGATCAAGGCGGCTACGCTGGAGATGCGCGCGGCGGGGCTGAACGTCGCCGCCTGCCACGTCCGCTACCTCAACCCGCTGCCGGCCAAGCTCGGCGAGGCCATGCGGAACTTCAGGCACGTGATGGTCCCGGAGATGAACCTCGGGCAGCTTCGCCTGCTGCTGCGGTCGAAGTATCTGATCGACGCCAGGGGCTTGAACAAGGTGCGCGGTCAGCCGTTCACCATCGGCGAGATCATCGCCGGGGCGCGGGCGATGCTGGCCGGCATCGTCGATTCGTCCAGCCAGGAGATCCCCATGGCCGCGATTCAAGACGCCGGCATCGGCGGCGGGGGATGACGCGGCACCTCACGTGGCATGGGCGCCCTCTCCCATGCTTTTAGCCGCTCCAGCGGCGCCGCAAGAGCGGCTGGCGGCCGCAACTGCACGGGCGAGGCGCTCGTGCCACAAAACGTAGGAAGAACGGAAGCAACACCATGAGCATCGCCCCCACGACCACCCCTCTGCCGCTCCTCAAGCCCCAGGACTACGCCACCGATCAAGACGTGCGCTGGTGCCCCGGCTGCGGCGATTACTCCATCCTGATGCAGACCAAGAAGGTCCTGGCCAAGCTGGGCGTGGACCGGTCCAAGACGGTCTTCGTCAGCGGCATCGGCTGCTCCAGCCGATTCCCGTACTACCTCAACACCTACGGCTTCCACTCCATCCACGGCCGCGCGCCCACCTTCGCCACCGGGCTGAAGCTCGCCCGGCCGGAGCTGAACATCTGGATCGCTACCGGCGACGGCGACGCGCTTTCGATCGGCGGCAACCACTTTTTGCACGTGATCCGTCGAAACGTGGACGTGAAGATCCTGCTGTTCAACAACCGCATCTACGGGCTGAC
>DASQDR010000060.1:0-14216 GCA_035634055.1 Tepidisphaeraceae bacterium
CCCGAGGCGCGGCAGCGGCGGCGCCGGCGGAGGACGAGGAAGCCTCCGACGACGACGCCTTCTACGGGCGCGTCCGCAAGGACGCCCACGGCCGAAACCTCAAGTGCGAACTGGTCCTGATCGTTATCCCCAACGGCCCCAGCGATTCAGTCATGGGGCGCGATGGCGACGGCATGAAGATCCAGGTCACCGGCGAGGCCGGCGAGAGCCAGGCCAACAAGTCGCTCATCGAAATGGTCGCCACCGCGCTGGGGATCAAGCCCTACCAGGTGACGCTGACCAAGGGCCACTACCAGACGCGCAAGACCGTCCAGATCCAGGGGCTCTCGCCGGAAGAACTGCAAGCGAAGCTCGGGAACCTCGCCGAGGCGGAGTGACCCGAGGCGGTGGGCCTGTCGTTCGGGACGCTGCTGGCAAGCGCTCGCGCGTCGCCTCGCGTTGCTGGCACGCCCGCGCAATCCCTTCACTTTTTCCCACTTCTCATTTCGCCTCCTAAGTCGCCTTGGATGGCGCGTTTCCCGCCAGTTTTGGTCATTTTGCGGTTCCGGGACGTGCTAGACTCTGCCTCGTTATCAGACCCACGAGCCGAGAGGAGCAGTCGCCGATGAACCGTTGTCTCGCCGCCGTCGCCGCGCTGTGCAGCGCGGCCGTGTTCGCGTCGCCTTCCGCGTCCTTTGCCCAGGTCGTTTACGAGCCCGTGCGCTACCAGCACGAGAGCGGGAACGGGGAGCGGTACTGCTACGGCGGGAGCGACCCGGCCGTCCACGCCACCGCCGGCGCGTTCGACAACTGCCCGCGCGTGTTCTACGGCGGGGTGAACCTGCACCGCTTCGACGGCGGGCAGACGTTCAACCAGCCGTCGCCGATCAGCCGCTTCGAGCGCGGCGAGCGGGTCTATTCCGACTGCGTTGGACTGCGCGAGGCGTCGTGGTTCGGCTACACCTGCGCCGACGCCCGCAACGAGGCGTACGCCAACGCGCCGACCTACTTCCGAAAAGCGGACCTGCTGGCGGCGGCGATCCCGACGCGGGACGGTGCGTGGGCCGTCCCCGCGGCGCCGCCGCCGGCGCTTTACCAACACCACCACGGCCTGCACCGCCTGCCGATCGCCCCCGGCATGCGCCCGGCGACCGGTCCCGCCACCGGCCCGGCGACGCAGCAGCGCGGTCAGATCCTGATCATTCCCAAGAACCTGATGGAGCGCAAGCTCAGCGACTTCGAGAAGAAGCCGCAGAAAATCGCGCTGGCCAAGTGACGCCCGGCGGCGAACAACGCGGGCCGGGCAGCACGAGATGCTTGCCGCTTCCGCGCGTGCCCGGATCGCTGGGAGCGCCGCGTCGTCGTCGTCATCACTGGACTGACCTCGCCACGCCGATGATCGCGCCGGCGACGATCAGCCACGTCGCGTTCACGTTCCAGACCAGCAGGGCCACGAGCGCGGCGGCGGCGATGGCGAGCGACGGCCAGTCGATCCGCCCCGCGGGAAACAGCGCGTCGCCGCCCAGCCGCCACAGGACCACCACGATCAGCGCGACCACCGCCGCGTTCATGGCGCGCAGCGCCCCGCGGGCGTAGCGGTTGGCGCGAATTCGCGGCAGCAAAGGCCCCAGCGCCGCGACGAACAGGAACGACGGCAGGAAGATCGCCGCCGTCGCCAGCACGCCTCCCACGATCCCCCCCGCCACGCCGCCCCCGAAGGTGCGCGCGCCCAGGACGTACCCGACGAACGTCGCGGTCGTCAGCAGCGGCCCCGGCGTCACCTGGCCGATCGAGATCGCGTCGAGCAGCTCCTGCCGGGTGAACCAGTGGTACCGGTCCACCAGGCCGGATTGCAGGTAGCTGACCAGGACGTAACCGCTGCCGAAAAGGGTCGCGCCCACCTTCAGCAGGAAGAGGAACATCCTGGTCGTCTCGGCGGCCCAGTGTGGCGAGACCGCCAGCGGCAACAGCGCGGGCGCGAGCAGCGCGTCGCGCGGCGCCGGCCGTGCGGCGGAGAGCGCCCCGAGCAGCGCGGACGCGGCGAGGATCAACAGCTCCGGTTGCAGGTGCGGGCGCGGCGCGAGCCAGAAGCCGGCCGCCACCGACGCGACGGCGACGCCCGCGGTGAAGGCGTCGGTGACCGCCGCCCGCGCGAAGCGGACCACCGCGGCGGCGACGATGGCGATCACCGCGGCGTTGATCCCGCTCATTGCCGCCGACACCTGCGGCAGCGCGCCGGTGCGGACGTAAAGGTACGCCAGCGGCAGGATGATCAGCATCGCCGGGAAGATGAAGCAGGCGCCGGCCACCACCAGCCCCGCGAACCCCGCGCGGATCAGCCCGAGGTGGATCGCCAGCTCGGTGGAGTTCGGGCCCGGGATGAAGTTGACGCTGGCAACGAGGTCGAGGAAGTGCTGGCGGTCGACCCAGCGCCGGCGGGTGACGACCTCGTCCTCGATCATCGCCACGTGCGCCGGCGGACCGCCGAACGCCGTGAACCCCAGCCGCGCGAAGACCGCCGCCACCTCGAGCAGCCGCGCGCGGCGGCTCGGGGCGGCGGCGGCGGCTTCCGGTCGGGGCGGGGACGGTGGTGGTGGCGTCATCGAGGGGGCGGCGGCAGCCCGTTCACGTCAGCGCTGTGGGTGCGCCGGGGCCGGGTTCTGCTCGCTCTTGACCCACCGCGCCAGCAGCTCCCCGCGTCTACAGACGTTGTAGTGCCGGTAGATCTGCTTCACGTAGACGTGGACCGTGTGCCTGCTGAGCTGAAGCGCCTGCGCGATTTCCTTCTCGCTCGCACCGGCGAGCAGGGAGCTGAGCGTCTGGCGGACGCGCGGCGGGAGGTCGGCGCCGATGGCGGCCCCTTGCCCGAAGCGCGTGCCGACCAGTCGACAGAAGTCCGCGACCAGCTGGCGGTTCCGCTGCACGTCCGCCCCGTCCCCCGCGCCGCCCGTGCCGCCGGCGCCCGCGCCGCCGCCGCCGCCGCCCGCGGCTTCGCTTGTTCCGCCGGCGGCGTTGCCCGGCGGGTTGATGTCGCCTCCGCTGCCCCCCGTGCTGCTGAGCGGCTCCAGGGCGCGGAGCATGGCCCTGAGGTCCGCCTGACGGTGATTGCTGTTGGTCATCGTGTGCCCGACCCTGAGGTTAAAACGTCGGATGACGCGTGATGTGAGCGACCCGTTTTCACCCGACTCCCCCAAAGAGGGTAGTTGCGTCAGGCGATCCCATTCTGCGACACAAAGGTAACAACCGGGCCGAGGCTTCGGAAGCACCGCAGGGGTTTATCAACGGATTCCGGTGAGGGGAGCCGCGGCGGCGTGAGGGAAATCACGGATTCAGGCGGGGCGGCGACACCGGGCGAGACGACACCGGGCGAGACGACACCCGGGTAGACACCGGGCGAGGCGACACGGGGCAAGGCGGGATCGGGGGAGGCGGGATCGGGGGACGCGGCCGGGGCAGCCGCGGGCGCGCCGGGGGGACGTGCCCGCGGCGCCGGCGAGCGCGGGGGCGGCGCGCGGGGCGCCGCGAATCGCGGTGCCGCTCAGAAATGGCCGCGGAACGGGATCGTCCGGCGGCGGCCGAAGCGCGCGGAGCGGCGGGCAGGGCGACGGGAGCGACGGGAGCGACGGAAGCGACGGGAGCGACGGGAGCAATCGGAGCGACGAGAGCGACGGGAGCGACGGGAGCGACTGAGCGACGACGACGACAGGGCGGCGGCGTGGGGGGCCGGCGCGGGGTCTTTCGGATATTCCGCAAAAGGGGTCGCACGGATCGGGACCGCGCTGCGCAGCCGTTGCGCCGGCGGCGAGGCACGCGGGGGCGACGGGAGTTGGCCGCTATGGCACAGGTCAGGATCAACCGCAGCAACGGGTGCTGGGTCGACGTGTTCGACGCCCCGCACTTCGCCGGTAACCGCCGGCGCCTCCAGGGACCGGCGGAATTCGTCGGCCTGCGCATCCGCGAGAAGGACTGGGCCGACACCATCGCTAGCATCAACGTCGGCCCCGCCGCCTACGTCCAGTGCTTCGACGCCCGCCGCTTCGACGACACGATCTTCTGGCTGCTGCCCAACCAGCCGGTAGAGGCAGTCGCCGAGCTGGGCGTGGACGTGACCGTCGACAGCCTCCGCCTGTTCGACCGCCCCCCGTTCGCCTACGAGCCGGGCTACGCCGCCTACATGCTCTGGGCCGCCAGCCAACTGGCCAACGCGAAGCACGAGTCACCGGAGCGTCGGCCCGGCGAGGGGGGCAACTCCGCCACCCGCAATGCGTCGGGGCCCGGATGACGCCGGTCGTGAGATCCTGATGCGAGAGCGAGCCGCCCGCTTGAAGCTGCATCGGTCGAGGGAGACATCGGTCCCAGGCTGCTCCGGAGGTGCGGATCGCGCGGCGAGCGCAGGGTCATGCCCGTTGGCGCGCTCGGGACGCGGCGACTTGCGATCACGCACCTGACAACCGTTGCGCGCCTTGACCCATAGCCCATGAGCGATCGACCCAACATTCCGTGGGCGACCGTCGGCACCGTCCTGGTAGTGCTGGGTGGGATCTACCTTTACCTCAAGCCCGCGGAGAGCCAAAGACCTCGCATGACGGCGCAGGTCCCGCAGGATCTTGCGCCCGAACTCGACGTGGAGGCGCGACTTTGGCAAGACCCCTTGGAGGCGGTGGCGCGGCACGATCCCGACAAGAGCAGGTCGACAAGCGACCCGCTGCACACGCTTGAGTTTCTCCGCTCAAGGGTAGCCGCTGTGCGGTCGGCGGCAGGGGGCAAGGTCCTCGTGCTGGCAGTGTTGATCCCGGGGGGCCCTTACTCCGACGACGCCGAGACCCGACTGAGGACGCGCCACGCCGTGCTGTCGGCGCTGGGGGTGTCGGGTTTTATCCCGACAGATTCATTTCACATCGGCTCTCTGAACGTTCGGTGGGAGCCCCAATTCGATGAGGTGCCCGCTGACGCGGCGGCGGCGCTGAGCCTGCAACCTTTCCCCCGCGAGGCGAACCCCCCGGTCTTGAGCATCCCGTACGAATGGTGTTCCGCGCGACCGGTCCTTGCCAGTGCTGCGTTCGCCGCAAACGCGGAGGCGCGGCTGGGAAGCAAAGTCTTGGTCCTTTGGCTGCAAGAGGACGCGTTGGTGAATCAGCCGCTGCAACGGCTCCGCCTGTTGCGCAACGCGTTGGCTCAGAAGTCGCCACTTCAGTGGCTCCAAAAGGCCGTGCTGTCGACGCCGCAACCGGGGCCACAAGATCAACGTGCGCCCGACTTCGACTTCCGCGTAGTTGGCCCCCGCAGTTCCACCTTGCTGAAGGCGATGATCGAGGCCGTCCCCACCTCCGCGGCACGCATGCCGGGTCACGCCATGAACGCATCCCCGGCAACAGTCCCGGCGGTCCCCCTGTACTCCGGCACGGCGACGCTGGACGACGCCGCCTTGACCTACGGAACCGCGTCGGACAAGGCCGTTAGTGAACTGCTCAAGGAATCGGGGTTTCAGTTTCACCGCACCACCCCGACCGAAATCGCCTTGGCAGGGGAACTGATTGA
This sequence comes from Tepidisphaeraceae bacterium, assembly GCA_035634055.1. GTDB lineage: Bacteria > Planctomycetota > Phycisphaerae > Tepidisphaerales > Tepidisphaeraceae > JAICTV01. Next base: position 5,518 of record DASQDR010000060.1, read on the forward strand.
CGAGCTGGAGCGGCGACAGGTAAACGTTTCAGTCGCAAAGCAGCGCCGGCAACGGCACGCGTCGGCGCAGCAACGCCCGCCGCGGGCGCCGCCAGATAACGTGGCGCTGGTGGGGGAGTGGGACACCCTCTACGGCCGCGCCATCGGCTTCGCGTTTCTGGCCGCGCTGCAAGGGCGAACCGTGGCGGACGTGCTGAAGGACGAGCCGGTGCGCTGGCCGGCCCACGTCAGCCGGCACAGCTACCTGCGAGGGATCGACGGACAACTCCCCGGCGACGCGACGGTTTCCTCCGGTAGTCCCGCGCCCTCGCCGAAATCGCAACTGGCGTCGGTGGTGTCTCCCGGTTTCGGCCCGGAGGCCACCGAAGGGCGCAACCAGAGCGACTACCTGCGCCGGCTCGCGCTGGAACTGGAGCAGGAGGACCGTCGCCTGAAGATCCAGGGTGGGATGGGGCTCAAGGCGGTCGGCATCTTCGGCAGCGACGTCTACGACAAGCTGCTGGTCCTCCAGGTGCTTCGCCAGCGGCTGCCCAACGTGCTGTTCTTCACCACCGACGTCGACGTCAGGTTCTTTCACCCCGACGCGTGGCACCATGCGCACAACCTGCTGATCGTCTCGCACTTCGGGCTACAGACCCGCCTCGGGTCCGATCACTGGGACGCCCTGGCGCAGAACCGGGTGCCGCCGTTCCGCGACGGATACCAGACCGCGACTTACTGCGCGGCGTTGGCTGCGCTGGGGAACGTGCCGCAGAACGGCTTGGAGCTGGCAACCCTGCGGCCACGGATCTTCGAGGTCGGTCGGGCGGGACCTGTGGACCTCAGCCTGCCACCGTCCAACGAGCACCCCTACCGCAGCCGGGCGCTCGCGCAGCGGCCCGACCAACTGCACTGGTGGAGCGCGCGCAGGGTGTTGCAGGGTTACACGGTGCTGCTGGCAGGGGCGGTGTTGCTGCTCTATCTGGTCGCGATGAGCGGCGTGACGGGCTTCAAGTGGCGCAACTTCCTCCTCCATCACTACCTGTTCATCCCGATCGCACTGTTTTGCGTCGCCGCTGCGCTGGCGAAGTTGAAAGGCAACCTCGAAGCTGGCGAGGAGCCGGTCCTGCTGCTGCAAGGCGTCAGCGTCTGGGGGACCGAAGCGATCCGCGTCTTCGCCGCGCTGCTTTCGGTGCACTTCGTCTTGCGCGCCTGGCACGACATGCGGCAGAACCGGAAGGAGATCGAGGACAGGTTCGACCTGGCGCCGCGCCGCAACGGCGCGGCGTGGTGGGTGAAGTGGCAGGCGTACCGCTGCCGTCGAGAACTCATCGGAACGCTCCGCGTCCCGCCCTGGGAACTCACGTTTTGGGCCGCGGCAGCCGGCTGCTGCGGCCAGCAGGGGGCGTGCCCGTGGCCGGAAGGGCGGGTCGAATGCTTCGCGCGCCGGCGGCGAACGCTACGGCGCATTTGTTACCGCGCGTTTCCACAGATCGCGTTCGACTGGGACCACCGCGGTGAAGCAATCGCCGCTGTGGCAGGGTTCTTCGCCTCCCGCCAGATGGAAGGCGCCCGCCCCCCCGGGCGCCGCGCATTGACCCAGCGGCGGGAGGCGGACCGCCGCCGACGGCGGCGCTGGCTGCACGTCTGCTCGTGGTGGAACGCCGTAGCCAACCGCTGGCCGAGGGTGCAGGAAAACCGGCCTTCCGACGCTCGGCAATTGTGGCGCCGGTACCGGGAGTGCGGCACGCCATTGGCGCGCCTGCTGCGCTTCGGGCCGGCGGTCGTCCTCTACGGCATCTTCGGATTCACGATGATCGCACTGCTCGGCCCGCCCCGCGCACCGGTGCGCGGCGCCTTCACTGCACAAGCCGACCGGGTGGCGCTGATGGTGAGCGTGGCGGGACTAATCTTCCTCACCTTCTTCGTTGCCGATGCCACGCGGCTGTGCCAGCGGTTCATCGACCAGCTTTGCCGCAAGACTGCCTGGCCGCGATCGACACTGGTGCGGGCGTCGAGCAAGCTCGCGCTGCCGGCGGACGATCTCGACGAGTACCTCGACATTGAGCTCATCGCGCGCCTGACCAACGTCGTCGGCAGGGTGATCTACTACCCATTCATCGTCATGACGCTGCTGATCCTGTCGCGCAACAGCTACTTCGATGACTGGGACTGGCCGTTGTCGCTGCTGATCATCTTTTCCTTGAACGCCCTGTATGCCATCGCTGCCGGCGTGGTTATGCGGCGGGCGGCCGAGCGAGCGCGCCGCGAGGACCTCCGCCCCTTGCGAGAGAAGCTGATCTCTTATCAGGACAGTGCGCCCAACCGCCACCGGGCCGAACGCATCGAGCGGATCATCAAGGCGATCGAGGCAAATCGCACCGGCGCGTTCGGCTCCTTTTCACACAACCCGGTCCTGGGCGCGTTCTTGCTCCCGAGCAGCGGCATTGGGGCATGGGCGCTTCTGGAGGTGTTGGCCAAGTGGCATGCGGGCGGCTGACGGGTAGAAGCTCAGAACCCCTTCTCCGCGATCTCCACCGCCTTGAGCATGGCCTTGGCCTTGTTCATGGTTTCCTCGTACTCGCTGGCGGGGACGCTGTCGGCCACGACGCCGGCGCCCGCCTGCACGTCGAAGACGCCGTTCTTCCAGACGATGGTGCGCAGGGCGATGCAGGTGTCCATGTTGCCCGCCAGGTCGACGTAGCCGACGGCGCCGCCGTAGGGGCCGCGGCGGGTGGGCTCGACCTCGTCGATGATCTGCATGGCCCGCACCTTCGGGGCGCCGCTGACGGTGCCGACCGGGAGGCTCACGCGCAGCGCGTCCATGGCGGTGCGGCCTTCCTCCAGCTCCCCCTCGACGTTGCTGGTGATGTGCATGACGTGGCTGTAGCGCTCGACGGTCATGACGTCGGCGATCTTCACGCTGCCGATCCGGCTGACGCGGCCGATGTCGTTGCGGTGCAAATCGACCAGCATGATGTGCTCGGCGCGCTCCTTCGGGTCGGCCAGCAGCTCCTGCTCCAGCGCGGCGTCCTCCTCCGGCGTGGCGCCGCGGCGGCGGGTGCCGGCGAGCGGGCGCGTGGTGACGTGGCCGTCCACCACGCGGCAGAGGATCTCCGGCGACGAGCCGATCAGCGTCGCCAGCGGCGTCTTGAGGTAAAACATGAACGGCGACGGGTTGATGATCCGCAGCGCGCGGTAGACGTCGAACGGGTCGGCGCTGCTGGTGACGCGCAGCCGCTGGCTGGGGACGAACTGGAAGATGTCGCCGGCCCGGATGTACTCCTGCCCCGCGCGCACGGCGTCCTCGTACTGCTCGCGGGTCATGTTGCTGTTGAAGCGCAGCGTCAGCGGCTCGCGCGGGTCGATCTCGCCAAGCGATTTCGTGGTCGGCTGCTGGAGGCGGTTGACCACGTCGTCCACGCGCCGGCAGGCGTCGCGATAGGCGGCCTCGGCGTCGCCGCCGTGCGCGGGCAGGTCGGCGTTGGCGATCACCTTGATCGTCTTGTCCACGTGGTCGAACACCACCAGCTCGTGGTAGAGCCCGAACAGCACGTCCGGCAGCCGGCGGTCGTCCGGCGGCGGGGCGGTCAGCTTCTCAGATTCGTAGTAGCGGATCGTGTCGTAGCCGGCGTAGCCGACCAGCCCGCCGGTGAAGGCGGGCAAATTCTTGTCCCGGTGAAAGCGACGCTTCGGCAGCAGCTTTTCCACGTCCGCCAGCGGATCAGTGGTATCGAACTCGCGCGGGGGCTTCATCCGGGCGGTGATGGCGGCCTTGCCCTGGAAGGCGGTGTACACCTGCGCCGGCGACGACGCGATAAAGCTGTGCCGCGCCACCTGCTCGCCCCCGACCACGCTCTCGAGCAAAAACGCGTGCGAGTCGCGCCCGAGCACCTCGAACGCCGTCACCGGCGTGAGGTGGTCGCCGAGCAACTGGCGGTAAACGGGAACCACGTCGGCGCCCCTGGCCGCCAAGGAGAACGAGTCGAAGTCCGGAAAGTACCGCCGCATCGCCGCGATTGTAGAAAGCGGCGCGACAAGGTGAAGGGGCCAGAGGGTGACAAGCTGACGGGAGACGGGGCGAGGCCGGTTTTACAGCGGTGCGCATCGCACGAGCCAAGCGCGCGTCTGAGGCGCTCCCGTGGCAAGGGTCTCCAACCCGTGCGCGCGCCGCTGCCGTCCACTGCCACGCGCGCTGGACGCGTCACCCTCCGGCTTCCGCGCCCAGCGGCGTCACGATCCCGTCGATGCTCCGCGCGTTCTTCTCGCGTCGGTAGTCGGCCAGGGCGGCCGGGCCTTTCTTCTCGGCGTAGCGGATCAGCTCTTCGCGCTGCCCCTCGTAGGCGTAGCGCGGGACGGCGAAGCCGCAGGAGGTGGTGGCGCGGTCGATGTCGGCGACGAGGATCTGCCGCGCGCCCGGCAGGTTCGGGAAGTGCGGCGCGACCTCCGTCCACTGTGGCGTTCCCGGCAGCACCGTTTGGCCGCGGCCGTAGAGGCGGACGATCAGCGGCTTGCCGTCGAACGCGCAGAACATGAACGTGATCCGCCCGTTCTGGCCCAAATGGGCGGACGTTTCGTTGCCGCTGCCGGTGAGGTCGAGGTAGCCGGCGCGGCGATCGCCGAGGATGCGGAAGGTATCCAGCCCCTTGGGCGACACGTTCACGTGCCCGCCGTCGCCCGCCGGGGCGGTGGCGACGAAGAACATCTGCTGGCGACCGATGAAATCGCGCAGCTCGTCGGTGATGCGATCGAAGGTCTTGCCCATGCGGGCGATGATACGCCGCGGCAAGGCGACTGCATCGGCTCGGGCCGGCTGCTCCCGGCATGTCGTTCGCGCCCGCAGCGCTACGCGGCGGTGGCGAGTTGTTGGCGGAAGTCGTGCAGCAGGACGCGGGCCTCGACGCTGTGCAGGGCGGTGTCGGCGGCGGCGCGGACGTCGTCCAGCAGCCGACGCAGGCGCTCGGGGTCGATGAACTGCCGGCGTTCCAGGTCGACCAGCTCCATCTGCCAGCCGGGGAACAGCCGGCGCGAGATGTCCTTGCAGACCAGCAGTTGCACCGCCGAGTGGCGACGGTCGCCGCGGATGCGCTCGAACAGGTACATGATCTCCTCGCGCTCCCCCTCGAGGACCTGCAGGAGGTTGTCGCCGCCGCAGAGCAACACGCCGGTGATGAACCGCCCGCGGTTGGCGGCGGCGCTGGCGGCGACCAGTTCGCCCAACGCCGCGTTGGACCGGATCGACTCGCCCCGGCGACTCACGTAGACCAACTGTGCCAACGACATGCGGAAACAGCCTTTCGTCCTCGCGCAAAACGCAACAGCGACATCCGAAGGTATCGGGCAGAACGATCCCGCGGTTTCGCGCGGGTGGGAGGAAAATGAGATCGGCCGGCGCGGGTGGGGCGGCCCTGGCGGGAGCGTGAGAGAACTCCTACATCGCGTGGCTCCGGATCCCGATTCGCGCGGCGTAGGGAGAGGGAGCAACAAATATTCAGCGCTTGGCGCCCGGCACCGCCGGGGCCGGCTGGAAATGGCGCGTAAGGTGAGGTGCTGTCGTGGGTTAATGCTGCGCCGGGGGTCGGTTGACAGTTCCGGCCGCTCGGTCTATCAATAATCCGCTCTGACCTGAACCCTACCCGGCCCGGAGCTGTGCCGCGTGGTGCGCGATGCGCGCGGGCCTGAACTGTCGTCTACACGGTGAATGCCATATGAGCGAGATGAGCGTTGCGTCGATCAATGAGCGGGCGGCCGAGGAATACTTCAAGCGCGGGGTCGAGGCGGAGAAGGACGGGAACCACGAGAAGGCGGTCGAGTTCTACGAGCGCGCCCTCAACGAGAACCCGGACCACGAGTCCGCTTGCTTCAACCTTGCCGTGCTGTACGACCGCCGCGCCGAGGACGCCAAGGCCATCGAGCTCTACGAGCGTGTCTGCACCTCGCCGCCGGTCCACCTCAACGCGCTGATCAACCGGGCGAGTTTGTACGAGGACAACAACCACTACGACGAGGCGCACCGCTGCCTCGAGGCGGTCCTCAAGACCGACATCAACCACGCGCGGGCGCGGATGTACATGAAGGACGTCGAGTCGGCGCGCTCGATGTACTACGACGACGACGACCGCCGCGGCGGGTCGGCCAACCGCGTGCTGGAGATCCCGATCACCGACTTCGAGCTGTCGGTGCGGTCGCGGAACTGCCTGAAGAAGATGAACATCCGCTCGCTCGGCGACCTGCTCAAGACCACCGAGCAGGAGCTGCTCAGCTACAAGAACTTCGGCGAGACGAGCCTGAACGAGATCAAGGCGCTGCTGGCCAGCAAGGGGCTGCGGCTTGGGCAGGCGGCCGAGGGGGGCGGCGCTGGGGCGGCGGCGGCAGCGGCGGCGGCGTTCGGAGCCGTCAGCGGCGCCGGCGGCGCGGTCGACAAGCCCAGCTTCGCCCGCGTCCCGTCCGTGGTCGCCGACAACGTCGCGCCCGAGGTACTCCAGAAGTCGGTCGCCGACCTCGAGCTCTCGGTTCGCAGCCGCAAGGCGCTCCAGCGGCTCAACATCAACAGCCTCGGCGAGCTCGCCGCCCGCACCGAGGCCGAGCTGCTCGGCTGCAAGAACTTCGGCCAGACCAGTCTCAACGAGATCAAGCAACAGCTCGGCAGCTTCGGCCTGGGGCTGAGGAAGTTGGAAGAGTGAAGTTGAATAAGTGGTCAGTGGCTAGTGGTTAGTGGTCAGTTGTTACTGGCTGGTGGTCGGCGAGAACGTGTCGGCGAGTTTTCGGACTAGCCACTGATCACTAGCCACTAGCCACTTATTCTCCCGCTAGCCACTAGCCACTTATTCCTCCTCAGGATGCCTCGCATGCGACGACTCGGGCGTTGGGCAGCGCTCGCGGTTCTGGCAGGGGTGTTGATCTGCCGGACGGTGGCGTGCACCGAGCAGCACAAGCCGGCCGCGCCGCCGCCGGTGGGAACGCCGCTCGTCCGCGTGCGCCTGCTCGCCGCGCAGGAAGAGGTCGCGCTCCGCGGCTCGCTCGCGCCCACGGTCAAGACCGATTCGGAGGCGGCCGCGCTCCGCCTGAACCTCCCGCCGCAGAAGGACGTTCAGCTCACCCTGATCGACCAGGTCTGGCGCATCGGCGGCGTGGCCGTGCCGGGCACTGGCGTGCTGGCGATGTGGCAGACTGACGATGCCACCGTCGCCGTCAACGGCCGGACCTACCGCGGCTCCTTCCGCTTCGTCCCCACCGGCGCCAACACCTTCGATGTCGTCAACGACGTGGACGTCGACAGCTACGTCAAGAGCGTCGTCCCGCGCGAGATGTACCGCGGGTGGGGCGAAGAGGCCTACAAGGCGCAGGCGATCGTCGCCCGCACCTACGCCCTCTACGAGGCGAAAACCAACGGCGCCAAGCGGCACTGGGACCTCTACCCCGACACGCGCAGCCAGGTCTACGGCGGGTACGAGGACGAGAGCGGCAAGAGCCGCGACGCCGTCGATCACACCGCCGGCGTCGTCCTCGCCTACGGGCAGCGCGGGCAGGAGCGCATCTTCAAGGCGTACTTCAGCGCGTGCTGCGGCGGGGTCACGCAATCCGCCGCCGACGCCTTTGGCGAGAACTACTTCATCCCCCTGAGCGACCAGAACCTCCGCGGCCTGTGCAGCCCGGCGGACAACTACAACTGGGGCCCGATCGAGATCACCCGCGACGAGCTCACCGCCCGCCTGCGCACCTGGGGCCAGCGCCGCAACCACGGCGTGCGCGACACCGCCCTGGTCTCCAAGGTCGAAATCCAGCTCACCAACCGCTTCAACCGGCCGATCCGCTTTGTCGTCACCGACGCCAACGAGGTCCGCTACAGCCTCGGCGGCGAGGAGCTGCGCAACGCGATCAACGCCGGCACGCGCAAGGAATCGCCGGCCCGGCTCCTGAGCAGCTTCGTCAAGGTCGTCAACGATCCCGGTTCCGACGTCATCCGCTTCGTCGAAGGCCACGGCCACGGCCACGGCGTCGGCCTCTGCCAGTGGTGCAGCGAAATCCGCTCGGAGGCCGGCATGCGACACGAGGACATCGTCCTGAGCGCATATCCGCGCGCCAGGCTGGTGCGGGCGTACTAGCGCGGAGCGGCCACGAATATCACCAACGAACACGAATAACCCACGGTGACCACGGCGTCCACGTCCGAGGTGGCGGCCCTTTGCTCCTCTCACCTGTACTGGAGGGGAGAGGGCAGGGTGTGCGGGGTATCGATGAACCGCCGGCCCCGCCAGGGCCGTCGGCGGTCGCCGTCCCGAGCTTTTCCCCGTCGCCGGCACGGACTAAACACGCGATATTTAACCTCCTAACCATCCGCCCGGCTCATCTGTCTAACGCCCGGGGCACCCGAACGAGGTGGGGTATGCGACTGCGCGCGAATCTGCGGCTCTTCCTCCTCCCCGTCCTCCTCCTCTTGCCGGCGGTCGCCCTTGCCGATCATCGGTCGGATGCCGAGCGCGCGCAGCGCCGGCTCGACGCGGCGGAAGCGCGCATCCGGCAGGTCTGCTGGGAGCTGGACCAGGCGCGCGCCAGCCTCGACGCCGCCATTTCCCGCCGCAACAGTGCCCTGTCGGATTACGACGCGATCGCGCAGGTGGCGAACCTCGCCGCCGCCGCAATCACCGATGCGCAGGGCGCGGTGGAAGCCGCCGCCCGCGCGGCGCAGGCGGCGGCCGAGCGCGCCGCCGAGCGCCGCG
>DASQDR010000061.1:0-6048 GCA_035634055.1 Tepidisphaeraceae bacterium
ATTTCAAGGCTGTAAAGCGGATCGCGGCCGTGCGCGGGCTCACCGCGTCCGGTAACGCCGGCTCCCATGAAGACGCGTGCAGATTTTGCCGCGGATGAACGCGGATGAACGCGGGCAAGACAGGTGAACCTCTTCTTCATCCGTCACCGCGCGTTCATCTGCGGTTCAATCTCCCGCCTCAGGCGCGGACGGTGCGCAGGCGGAGCATCTCGCGCGACAGGGCGTCGGCGGTCTTGGCAGCCGGGTTCTGGGCCCTGGCGCGGTCGAGGAGGTGTTCGGCATCGGTGCGGCGCTCGCCCAGCGCCATGAGCACCTGGATGGCGTCCTCCTCCGACGGCGTGCGCCGCCCGGCGAAGGCGGCCGCGCCGCCGCCGGCGGCGGCGGCGGCGGCGGTCAGCGCCTCCGGCAGCGGCGAGGCGAAATCCTTCACCTTCCCCGACAGCTCGGCCACGATCGTCTCGGCGGTGCGCTTGCCGATCTCCGGCAGCTCGCACAGCAGCCGCGCGTCCTTCGACTCGATCGCCCGGGCGATCTCCCCCACCGGCAGCGCCAGCGCCTTGAGCGCCTTCTTCGGGCCGATCCCTTTGACGGTGATGAACTTCTCGAAGAACTTCTTGTCCTGGCGGCGGAGGAACCCCAGCAGCCGCGGCTCGAGGTTGCCGCCGTTGGCGTCACCCTGGAGGTAGAGCAGCGTGTGGAAGGTCATCGGTTCGCCCACCCCCGCCTGCAGCAGGTCCAGGTCCGCCGCCGGCACGAGCAACTCGTACAGGATCGGCCCGACCTCCAGGTGGATCCGGTCGCCATCGACGCGCTGCAAGGTGCCGGTGAGCGATGCGATCACGTCCGGATGATGTTAGACGCGCCCGGCGGGGGATTCAAACGGGAGGTGGAACCGGATGGGTCGACGAATGGCTTGGAGATTGACGATCGAAGACTCCAGCGCGGGGCTGCCGGCGCCCGCATCCCCTCGACCCGCCTCCCCTCGACCCGCCTCCCCGCGCGCTGCCGCGCGCGCGCGCGCCGTTCCAATCCTCGATCTCCAGGCCCTTCGACGCTTTTAACCCCGCTTCACGAACCGCGCCGAGCCGAGGGACTGCCCGCAGCAGAGGGCGACGGCGAGGGCGTCGGCGACGTCCGGCGGCTCCGGAGGCTTGGCGAGGTTCCAGACGTGTTGGATGGCGCGCTGCATCTGGCCCTTGCTGGCGTGGCCGTGGCCGGTGAGGGATTGCTTGATGCGGCTGGCGGCGAACTCGTGCACCGCCACGCCGCGCCGCCGGGCGACCAGCAGGATCACGCCGCGGGCGTGGCCCATCAGGATGGCGGTGCGCGGGTGGGCGTAGTTGGAGTAGAGCTGCTCGACCGCGCAGGCGTCGGGCGCGTGCTCGGCAATCAGCTCGTCCAGCTCCGCCTCCAGCTCGACGAGGCGATCGGCGATGGCGGTCTTGGGGCGCAGCCGGATCACGCCGCCGTCGACCAGCGCGGGGCGCAGCGGCTTGTAGTCCACCACGCCGTAACCGGTGATCTGGAGCCCGGGATCGATGCCGATGATGCGCACGCCGGCCGGACAGGGTAGGCGACGCGCGGGGCGGCGTGCAAACGTGCGGGCGTCTCGCGAGCGCGCGCGCGGGACGGCTGCGAACGTGCGGGTGACTCACGCGCGCGAGATTGTGCCGATGAGCCCCAGCGACAGCATGAGCAGCGTCCCGCCGATGGCGACGAAGGTGGCGGGAATCTCCTGGATGTTGAAGGCGAGCATCAAACCGAAGGTGAGGCACCCGGTGCCCAGGCCCAGCGCCAGGCTGATGCCGATCCCGACGATCAGGTCGCGCACCGGCGCGGCCACTTGCCGCTCCGCCGGGGAGCCGTAATCCAGCGGCATCACCGGCTCGGGCGACGACTGCGGCGACGGGGGCGGCGGCGCGGAGGTGAGCTGCTCGGGCGGCGCGTTCATGGCCGCACATCCTACCGCCCCACCAGCATCGCCACGAGCATCCCGATCACGCCGAGCGTGCCGAGGATCCAAAAGAGCGCGCGGAACCTGGACGGCGGATCCGGGTCGCGCCCGCAGCGCGGGCAGGCGGTCATGCTGTCCGGGAACGCGGCGTTGCAGTGATGGCAGCGGATCAGTTCCAACGGGGGCTTCCAACGGGGGCTTCCAACGGGGGCTTCTAACCAGGAAGTCGCCAAGACACGAGGAAATGCCGCACGGGCTCAACCGCATCACCTATAGGCGCGGCCGGGAAGGTCAAACGCCACCCTCCGTGCCTCCGCGCCTCCGTGCCGCCGTGCCTCCGTGCTTCCGTGCCGCCGTGCCTTCCTCCGCCCCCCTTCAGTTCTTCCGCCAGATCGTCCCCTCCGCGCGGTCCTCGAGGGTCACGCCGATGGCCTCCAAGCCCTTGCGGATGCCGTCGGCGATGGCGAAGTTCTTGTCCTTCCGCGCGCCCGCGCGCAGCTCGATCAGCAGCTTCATGAGGTTGTCGGACAAGTCCGAACCCTTCGGCTCGGGCTTGGAGAAACCGGGGCGGAAGAGCCCCAGCACCAGGCCGAGCCGGCGGAGCGACTGCGCGGCGGCGACGACCGCCTGCACCATTTCCGGCTGCTTGTTCTGCTCGACGTTGTGCCGCTCGACGAACGCGTTGATCTCGCCGGCCAGCTCGTGCATCACCGCGATGGCGCCGGCGGTGTTGAAGTCGTCGTCCATCATCTCCAGGAACTTCATCTTGAAGTTCAGCACCGCGCGCGCGAACTCCGCGTGCGGCCCCTCGAGCAGCGCGCCGGCGGTGCGGTCCATGTCGGGCGCGTCGTCCGCCAACGGCGCCCCCGCCACGCGCGCGACGCGCTCGAACAGGCGGGTGAAGACGCTCAGCCCCTTGCGCGCGGCGGTCAGCACCTCGTCGTTGAACTCGATCGGGCGGCGGTAGTGCGTGCCGAGCAGGAAGTAGCGCATCAGGTCCGGGCCGTACTGCTCGACGAACTGGCGGACCGGGATCATGTTGCCGCTGCTGGCGTGCATGTCCTGGACCTGCCACTCCCCGCCGCGCGCCTTGGTCCGCACGCGCGTGAGCCCGTTGTGCATCCAATATTTGACGAACGGCTGCCCGGTGGCGCACTCCGATTGCGCCAGCTCGTTCTCGTGGTGCGGGAACATCAGGTCCATCCCGCCGCCGTGCATGTCGAAGGTCTGCCCGAGGTACTTCATCGACATGGCCGAGCACTCGATGTGCCACCCGGGCCGCCCGCGGCCCCACGGGCTGTCCCAGGCGGGCTCGCCGTCCCTGGCGGACTTCCAGAGCGCGAAGTCGGCGGGGTTTCGCTTGCCGGCGGAATCCACGCGCCCGGTGCTCTCCTGCTCCTCCACCTTGCGGTGCGAGAGCTTGCCGTAATCGGGATCCTTCGCGACGTCGAAGTAAACGTTGCCGTCGACGGCGTAGGCGTGACCCTTGCCGATCAGCGTCTCGCACATCTCGACGATCTCGGCGATGTGGTCGGTGGCGCGCGGCATCTTGTCGATCGTGTCGATGCCGAGCAGCGCCAGCGTGTCGACGTAGTCCCGGGCGTACTTCTCCGCCACGTCGTGCATCGGCATGCCCTGCTTCGCGGCGGCGTCGATCAGCTTGTCGTCGACGTCGGTGATGTTCACCACGAACGTGACGTCGAACCCCTTGTAGGCGAGGTAGCGCTTGATGGCGTCGAAGATGACCGGCCCGACCATGTGCCCGATGTGCGGCGACTTGTACACGGTCATGCCGCACAGGTAGATGCCAACCTTTCCCGGGCGTACGGGCTCGAAGAGCTCCTTCTTCTTCGTCAGTGTGTTGTAAACGCGCAGACTCATGATGTGCGGCCGCATTGTAGCCAACAGATTCGCTTGGGCAAATGCAGCTACATTTGTTTCGCGCGCGCTCGCTCGCTCGCGGCGCGCCCGTCGCGCTCGCAGCGCGCCGCCCGCGCCGCCCGCGCCGCCCGCGCCGCCCTGGCTCGGTGAACCGCGTTGCGGGGGTGCGGCCTGGCGCGCGATGAGGAGGACCGCCTCGGCGGAGACCGCCTCGCCGCGGCCGATCTCGCCACATCCCTCGTTGGTGCCCGCCTTCACGTTCACCGCGTCGCAGGCGAGCCGCCCGCGCAGGTACTGGACCATCGCCGGCTTGAAGGCGGCGAGCTTCGGCCGCTCGGCGGTGATCGTCACGTCACAGTTGACAACCCGCCACCCGCCGGCGGTTAAGAAATCGCTCATCTTGTCGAGGAACGCGCCGCCGGCCGCGCCGCGGTAGGCGGGATCGGTGTTGGGGAAGTGCTCGCCGATGTCGCCAAGGCCGAGCGCGCCGAGCAGCGCGTCCACCACCGCGTGAACGACCACGTCACCGTCGCTGTGCGCGATCGCGCTGACCCCGTCGGCGACGACGATCCCGCCCATGACGAGCTGCCCCCCGGCCTGGAGGCGGTGGATGTCGTAGCCGTGACCGATGCGAAGCTCAGACATGAACCTCCCGCCGCGCCGCGCCCGCCCGCCCGCGCCCTGCTGCTGCTGCCGCTGCTGCTCCCCCCGCTGCTGCCGCTGCCCCCCGCCGCCGACCGTCGCCCTCCGCCGCTCCACCCGCTGCCGCCGTCACTCCGCCAGCTCGTATTCCTTAATCTTCCGGTACAGCGTGCGCTCGCCGATGCCGAGGATCTTGGCGGCCTGCTCGCGGTTGCCGTTGACGAGCTTGAGGGTGTTGCGGATCAGCTCCTTCTCGGCCTGCTCGAGGCTGATGCCGACGAGGTTGTTCATGCCGCCGACCGCCGCGCCGCTCGCCGGGCGGATGTCGGACGGCAGGTTCTCGAGCGTCAGCCGCGGGCCCGTCGACAGCACCACCATGTTCTCGATCACGTTCTTCAGCTCGCGCACGTTCCCGGGCCAGCCGTAGCTCATCAGCACCTGCTGAACCTCGGGGGCAATCGAGTCGATCGCCTTGCCGTAGCGCTCGGCGGCGCTCTGCATGAAGTAGTAGATCAGCAGCGGGATGTCCTCGCGGCGCTCGCGCAGCGGCGGAATGGTGATGGTGACGCCCTTGATGCGGAAGTAGAGGTCCTCGCGGAACTTCTTGTCGGCGACCATCTCCTCGAGGTTGCGGTTGGTGGCGCTGATCAGGCGCACGTCGACCTTGACCGGGTCGTTGGACCCCAGCCGCACGACCTCGCCGTTCTCCAGGACGCGCAGGAGCTTGGCCTGCATCGCCTGGGGCATGTCGCCGATCTCGTCCATGAAGAGCGTGCCGCCGTCGGCGTGCTCGAAGCGCCCCTCGCGCTCGGACTGCGCGCCGGTGAACGCGCCGCGGACGTGGCCGAACAGCTCGTCCTCGAGGATGCTCTCGCTCAGCCCCGCGCAGTTGAGCGCGACCAGCCGCTCCTTGCGGCGGCGGCTGTTGTTGTGGATCGCGCGGGCGATCAGCTCCTTGCCGGTGCCGCTCTCGCCCATCACCAGCACCGGGATGTGGCTGGCGGCCACCTGCCGCGCGGTGGCGACGATGCGCTGCATCGCCTGGCTCTTGCCGACGATCCCCTCGAACCCGGCCGACTCCATCACCTGCGCCTGCAGGACCTGGTTCTCCTTCTGCAGCGCCGCCCGCTCGGCCGCCCGGTTGATCTGGGCGCGGAAGTAGTCCAGGTCCAGCGGCTTCTCGATGAAATCGTACGCCCCCTCGTTCAGCGCCTGCTTGCAGGTGGGGATGTCCGCGTGCGCGGTGACCAGCACCACCGGCGGGGGCGGCTGCTTGCGCAGCGCGCTGCGCAGCACGTCGAGCCCCTCGCGGCGGCCCTCCATCACCAGGTCGGTCACCACCACGTCGTAATCCTTGCGCCCGAGCTTCGCCTCGGCCTCGGCCAGGTTGTAGGAAAGGTCGCACCGGTGCCCCAGGCGCGTCAGGGCCTCGCACATCACCTGGGCGTGCTCGCGCTCGTCGTCGACCACCAGGATGTTGGACGTCTTGATATCGCTGCTGTCGGCCATAGCTTGTCGAATCTTAGCCAAGCCAGCGGCCGGCGGCACGGGGAGGGAATCGGACTTGCCTT
>DASQDR010000062.1:0-3327 GCA_035634055.1 Tepidisphaeraceae bacterium
CAGCAAGCCGGACATCCGCGCCCTGATGCTCAACCTCGCCGCCGCCACCGGCACGCTCAAGCAGAAGCTCCCGCCGCTGATGGACGATTTCCAGGCGATCGCGCGCAAGGTGAACGCCGAGCTGGAAGCCGCCCGCGGCACCCTGGCATCGATCAAGGAGACCGCTGACAACACGAGGGATGCGACCGCCTCGGCGCGGTCGTTGCTGGTGAACAACCGCGGGAAGTTCGACGAGATGATCCAGTCGCTGAAGACCGCCGGCGACAACATGAAGTTCGCCACCGCCGAGATCCGCCACAGCCCCTGGCGGCTGCTTTACAAGCCGCGCCCCGGCGAGATGGCGAACCTGAACCTCTACGACGCCACCCGCCAGTTTGCCGAAGGCGCTAACGACATGTCCGACGCCGCCACCGCCTTGCGCGACGCCCTGGCCGACCCGAAGGCGGACCGGGCGAAGATCGAGCCGCTGGTCAAACGCCTGGACGAGACCTTCGGCAGCTTCCAAAAGGTCGAGTCCGACCTCTGGCGCCGCGTCCGGGAATAAGCGGGCGAGGGTGAGGGCGGGGCCGTGCAGGAGGCTTGTCGATCAAGGATTGGAACTTGAACGGCCCGCGCGGGCGGGGCGACATTTCTCCCCCGCGGGCCCCGAGGAAGATCGGAACCGCCAAGTTCGCCCTTCCGCCCCTTCCCCCGGCGGCGGTATCACTGCCGCTGGCATGAATCCCCACACCGACTTCGCCCTGTCCCGCCAGGTCTTCTGGCTGCTAATCCTGGCCATCCCGATCGCCTGCGTGGCGCGGACGGTGGTGTACGAGGAGATCTTTCGCGAGCCGCGCGAGTGGTGCAAGCGCAACAGCCAGACGCGCCCCAGCCTGGTGCAGCGCAAGTTCTTCTACCTCTTCACCTGCGAGTACTGCTTCAGCCACTACGTCACGCTCTTTTTCCTCCTGCTCACCCGCTTCAAGCTGCTCATCCCCGACTGGCGCGGCTATGTGCTGGCCTTCTTCGCCCTGGTCTTCGTGGCCAACGCTTACATGAACCTCTATTCCCGCCTGCGGGTGGACATCACCAGCGAGAAGAAGGACATCGAGCGCAAGGAAAAGGAGATCCAGCACAAGGAGAAGGAAATCGATCTAAAGGGGAAGGAGATCGAGAAGCTGGAGCATGAGTTGAGCGGGGTGAGGGTCGGGTAGATCGGCGCGAATGGGTGAAGCGGACAGGAACGAGCGATGCGATCCTGGCGGAGCGATGCGATCCTGACGGGGTGATGTCGTCCCAGCGTAATGTCATCCCGAAGCGTACTCGCGAGGGATCTCGGGTTCGTGAGCCGCTCTCGGTCCCGGGATCCCTCGGCGAGTACGATTCGGGATGACACGCGCGAGTACGCGTTGGGTATGCGCGTACGCTTCGGGCGCGCGAGTACGCTTCCGGATGACACAACTTCTGCTGCCGACGTTACACCAGAGCGCGCACCGCGCACCGCTACGCCTAACGCTCAACGTCGACGGCCCCTCTCCCCCGCGATTTTCCCGGGAATGGCCCGGCGCGGATGCGCCTCTTCATCGTGCAGCGACCTCGTAAAGGACGCCGTCGCTGCCGCCTTGGGGTCTCGCGGCGCCTCAGCGCGTTGCCTGCGCCGGTCTGGCGGGCCTGGCCGCGGGGCGTTGGGCGATCGGTTTCGCCGGTCGCGTCGCCGGGGCGGTTGTGGCGACGGTGGCGTCGCCGGTCGGGCCGGCGCCTGGCGTGCCGTGGCCGTGCTTTTCGAACGTCTCGGCGTTGGTCGAGTCGCTGGCGGTCCAGTTCTTCGGGTCGTCGTTCGCCGTCGCGGGATCTTCGCCCGGCGGCGCCACGAACTGGATCGAGCTGCCGGACGACTTGATCACCGGCCAGGGGGCTTCGGTCGCGTAAATCACCTCGTCGATCACCTTCCCCTTGGCGTCGCGGATGGCGACCGCGTCACCGTTATTGGTCAGCCAGGCGAACTTGGCCTCACCGGCGTAGGCGGCGAACGTCGGCAGCCCCAGCCCCTCGTACGACTCGGCCGAGCCAACCCCGACCACCGCCCGCCCGCCCGGCGGGACGCTGACGTTGCCGATGACGAACCGCTGCTTCGGATCGTGCGGCTTCTGCTTGGACCCGCTGGTGAGCTGGTACCCCTGGAGGTTGGCCGACTCGCCGCCGACGTTTTGGATCTCGATCCACTCCGTCTGCTTGTCGTCGCTCTCGCTGGAAAGCGGGTCATACATGATCTCGGTGACGACGAGCTTCGCGGCAGGCGCCGCGGGCGCGACGGCGGCCGGCGGCTCGGCAGGCGGCTGCTTCGGCATCGCCTTGCCGGCCGGTGCGGCGACGGTGGTGGACCCCATTGGCGACATCACAGAGGCAAACAGCACGGCGGACGTCAGGGCGACGACGCGGACCATCCTTCCTCCCGTTTTGGTGAAATGCTTCGTCACAGCCTAACCGCCGTCGCCGCGACGTCCAATAATTGAGCGGCCGCGCGCCGGCCACTATGATGCGCCCGGGCCGTCAGGGAAGGGGCCTTTCACGGATGAACTTTCGCGCAGCCCGCGGCAGCGGTAACAGCAGGATGCACCGACCGAAGCGTTGGATCATCGCCCCGCCGAGCGACCGCGCCAGCGAGCTGGCGGGGCGGCTGCGAACGTCGCCGGTCATCGCCCAGGTGCTGCTCAACCGCGGGATCCTCCAGGCGGAGGAGTGCTTCAACTTCCTCCGCCCCAGCCTCAAGTGCCTGCACGATCCGGGCGGCATCCCCAACCTGCCCAAGGCGGCCGAGCGCGTCGCCCGCGCCATCCGCGACCGCGAGCAAATCGTCGTTTACGGCGACTACGACGTCGACGGCATCACCGCCACCGCCATCCTCTGGCACGCGATCCGCGGCCTTGGTGGGGAGGTCGATTACTACATCCCGCACCGCATCGATGAGGGTTACGGCCTGAACGCCGGCGCCATCGCCGAGATCTGTGACCGCGGCGCGCAGCTCATCATCACCGTGGACTGCGGCGTCACCGCCATCGAGCCGGTCAAGCTCGCCAAGCAGCGCGGCGTGGACGTGATCGTCACCGATCACCACGAGTGGCACGTCCTGGCGCCGCCGCTGACCGACGGTGAGGCGGTGCACGACCCGATCCTCCCGCCGTGCTACACGGTGGTCCACCCGCGGCTGTCAGCCGACGACGCTGGCGTGGCGCACCGCTACGCCAACCCCGCGCTCTGCGGCGCGGGCGTGGCGTTCAAGCTGGCGTGGGGCATCGGCCAAGCCTGCAACGGCGGGGCGGCGAAGGTGGGCGACGAGTTCCGCGCCTT
>DASQDR010000063.1:0-10338 GCA_035634055.1 Tepidisphaeraceae bacterium
TACATCGAGAAGTACGTGGAGTTCGGCCGGCACGTCGAGGTGCAGGTGCTGGCCGACAGCCACGGCAACGCCGTCCACCTCTGGGAGCGCGACTGCTCGATGCAGCGGCGCCACCAGAAGCTGGTCGAGGAATCGCCCTCCCCGGTCCTGCGCCCCGAGGTGCGCCGCGAGCTGTGCGAGTCGGCCGTGCGCCTGGTGAAGGCGGCCGGCTACACCAACGCGGGGACGGTCGAGTTCCTCGTCGACAAGAAGCAGAACTTCTACATCCTCGAAGTGAATGCGCGCATCCAGGTGGAGCACCCGGTGACCGAGCAGGTGACCGGGATCGACCTGATCAAGGAGCAGATCCGCATCGCGTCGGGGATGCCGCTGAGCTTCCGGCAGAAGGACGTGCCGCAGATCGGGCACGCGATCGAGTGCCGCATCAACGCGGAGGACCTGGCCCGCAACTTCGCGCCGTCGCCCGGCAAAATCGAAGAGTGGCGCCCGCCGGGCGGCCCGGGCGTGCGGCTGGACACCCACGCCTACGCGGGCTATCGCATCCCGCCGAACTACGACAGCATGATCGGCAAGCTGATCGTCCACCGCCCCACCCGCGCCGAGGCCATCGCCGCCATGAAGCGCGCGCTCGGCGAGTTCCACATCGCGCCGATCAAGACCACCATCCCGCTGCACCTCCAGATCATGGACAACCACGAGTTCCAGTCCGGCGACGTGGACACCGGGTTCGTCGAGCGCGTGCTGCTCAACAAGTGAGCCGCGCGCCAAGTTAGCGGGCGGTTGCAAATCGCCCTGCCGCGGGCTATCACCTTTGGGCATATGGCGCGATTGAAGGCCCCGCAGCGGCGGGAGCAGTTGATGGAGGTGGCGACCAAGCTGTTCGCCCGCAACGGTTACGAGGCCACCACCACCGCCGCCATCGCGCTGGCGGCGGGCGTCACCGAGCCGATCCTCTACCGCCACTTCAAGAGCAAGCAGGAGCTGTTCGTCGCGATCGTCAAGGCGGTCAGCAACCAGACGATGCAGCACTGGCAGGACCTGATCGCCGGCGTGGAGGATCCCGCCGAGCAGATCCGCCGCATCGCCGCCGAGCTTCCGCAGCACATGGAGAAGCTCGCCGACGCCTACCACGTCCTGCACGGCGCGCTGGCCACCAGCCGGGACAAGAAGGTCCTGGCGGTGATGCGGGAGCACTACAACCAGATCGAGCGCTTCTTCGCCGGGGTGATCCAGCAGGGCCAGAAGAGCGGCGACTTCCGCAAGAACATCAACCCGCGCGGCGCGGCCTGGCAGCTCATCATCACCGGCATCGGCTTCGGCATGATCACGCTCAACCTTACCCAGCTCGACCGCGCCATGACCGAGGGCGCCATCGATTCGATTATCAGGGGACTGAGGAGTTGAATGATGAACGATGAACGATGAATGCTGAATGCAGAACGGAAGAACAGGGGCGCTTGATTGCGTCCCTTTCCCAATCATCACTCAGCATTCATCGTTCATCATTTCGCCCAGCGCCTCCAGGAGCAGCTCGACGTTTCGCTTGGTCGCGCCGTGGCCCATCAGGCCGATGCGCCAGGCCTTGCCCTTGAAGTTCCCCAGGCCGCCGCCGATCTCGATGCCGTGGTCGTCGAGCAGCCGCCGGCGGATGCCCAGGTCGTCGGCGCCGGGCGGGACCCTCACCGCGTTGAGCATCGGCAGGTGGTGCCCCTCCTGGCTGACGTACGTGATCCCCAGGTCGCGCAGCCCCGCCTTGAGCGCCTCGTGCGCCTGGCGGTGGCGGGCGAAGCGCTTCTCCAACCCTTCCTCCAGCGCGATCGCCAGCGCCTCGTGCAGCGCGTAGATCATGTTGATCGGCGCGGTGTGGTGATACGCGCGCTCCTGCCCCCAATATTGGCGGACCATCGTCAGGTCCAGGTACCAGCTCTGCACCTTGCGCTGCCGCCGCTCCAGCGCCTCGACCGCGCGCGGCGAGAGGGTGATTGGCGAGAGCCCCGGCGGGCACGACAGGCACTTCTGCGTCCCGCTGTACGCCGCGTCCACGCCCCACGCGTCGATCTCCACCGCCATCCCCCCCAGGCTCGTCACGCAGTCCAGCAGCAACAGCGCCCCGCGCTCGCGGCAGGCCGCGCCCAGCTTGTCCACCGGCTGGTGCGCGCCGGTGGACGTCTCGGCGTGGACGACGCACAACAGCTTCGGGCGCACGCGCTCCAGCGCGTCGATGATCTCCTCCTGCTTGAAGACCTGCCCGAACGGCTTCTCGATCGTCTCCACGCTCGCCCCGCAGCGCGCGGCGACGTCGGTCATGCGCTGCCCGAACACGCCGTTGACGCAGACCAGCACCTTGTCGCCCGGCTCGACGAGGTTGACCAGCAGGCACTCCATCCCGGCCGACCCGGTGCCGCTGACGGCCAGCGTCATGTCGTTGTGCGTGCGGAACACCTGCCGCAGCTTGCCGCGCGCGTCGTCCATGAGCTGCAGGAAGACCGGGTCGAGGTGCCCGATGGTCGGGTGCGCCAGCGCCTCCAACACCCGCGGCGGCACGTCGCTGGGACCGGGGCCGAGCAGCACGCGTTGAGGGATCGCGATCATGGCCGAGACAGTAGCGACGGGGGAGATTCAGGCAAGGGTTTGGCGACGGGCGGAAAAAGAGTGGACGTCGAATATTCCTTCGCAAACGTTAACGTTTGATGTTCGCTCCGTTCTCGTCCCGCCCCCTTGCACGCTCAGTCTTTCCTGCCCATCACGATCCCGTCTCCCTTGCACGTCGCGCACGCCGCCTGCCCTTCCCTGCAGGTGGGGCACGGCGGGCCGACGGTGCCGGCGAAGTGGCACTTGTCGCAGGCGATCAGGCCCGCCCCATCGCACGTTGCGCAGGCGACGCGGGTCGTCCCGGCGCACGTCGGGCAGGCGCCGCGGGGGACGGGGTTGCCGTTCTCCATCTCGATCAGTTCGCCGACGTGGTGCTCGCTGATCGACATGGTGCCGCCCCGCCCGCGGAAGTCGCGCCAGCGCTTGCCTTCCTTCATGTACCAGCGCCCCTGCGTCAGCTTCAGGCACGTGCGCGGGCAGTCGATGGTGCCTTCCTCGCAGCGCGTGCAGTACGCGGTGACGCCCGCGCCGCCGCAGCGGTCGCACGCGCTCAGCCTGGACTGGTCGTGGCCGGAGCCGCGGCACGTGGCGCAGGCGGCGGCGCCGGCGCCCTTGCAGTCGGCGCAGAGGTCGTTGGGATGGTCCGCCTTCCACTTCGCCAGCACCTGCGGGCGCGTCAGGCCGTTGCTCACGCGCTTGATCTGATCCCACGGCACGGCGACCGGCTCGGCCTTGGCGGAGGCGCGCAGCGTCACCGCCGCCGGGTCGGCCGAGACGAGCATCCCGCGCGCGGTGGTGCCGTCCGCCTTGGTCACGGTGATGACCGGCGCGCGCGGCGCCGCCGGGTCCGCCGCCGGCGCGGCCGCCAGCAACAGCGTGGCCAACACGCAGCACGCCGACGCCCGCAGCAGCCGTTGAAGCTCTCTCACGTGTTCCCTCCTTCGGTTCGCCGCCCTCGCGCCGGGGCGAGGGCGCGGCTTCGCAATCACGCGCGGCGCCGCGCGCCGCGCCCGGTGCGTGCGCGGCCGGGTTATCTTACCATGCCGCCCATGAACTACCGCGAGCTCGGACGCACCGGCGTGAAGGTTTCGGAAATCAGCTTTGGCTGCTGGACCATGGGCGGGTTGAACTGGGTCAACGGCACGCCCAACGGCTGGGCCGACGTCAACGAGGACGAGATCACCGCCGGCATCAAGGCGGCGCTCGACGCCGGCGTCAACCACTTCGACAACGCCGACGTCTACGGCAACGGCCGCGCGGAGCGCATGCTCGCCCGCGTGTTCGACAAGCTCGGCGTCAAGACCACCGACGTGATCATCGCCACCAAGATCGGCCACTTCCCCGGCACCGCCGAGCACGCCTACGAGCCGGCCCACATCCGCCACCAGCTCGAGCAATCGCTCATCAACCTGAAGCGCGATTACGTGGACGTCTACTACTTCCACCACGGCGACTTCGGTCCCGGCGACCGCTACCTCCCCGCCGCCGCCGAGACGATGGACCGGCTGGTGACCGAGGGAAAGGTGCGCATCAAGGGCCAGAGCGCTTACAGCGCGGCCGACTTCGAGAAGACCGTTCCGGTGGTCCGCCCCGCCGTGCTTCAATCGTGGGCGCACGCGCTGGACGACCAGTTCATCCGCCCCGGCTCGCGCGTGAGCAACCTGCTGGCCGAGCACGGGATGACCTTCGTCGCCTTCAGCCCGCTGGCGCAGGCGCGGCTGCTCGACAAGTTCGACCCGACCAAGCCGCCGCAGTTCGAGCCCGGCGACCACCGCAAGGACTCCAAGGCGTTCAGCAGCGCCGAGATCGCCCGGCTCAAGCCCAAGCTCGAGAAGCTCAAGAGCCGCTTTGGCGCCACGACCGAGGACCTCGCCAGCGTCGCCCTGAATTACGTCCTGGCCCACCCGCACGTGGCGTGCGTCATCCCCGGCTTCCGCAACGAGCGCCAGGCCCGCACCAACCTCAAGGCCGCCGGCCGCGCGCTCGGCGAGGACGACGTGAAATTCGTGCGCGAAGCGCTGGCGTGAGCTGGCAAGGCGGGCCGGGTGCCCGCGCGCTCGGTACGCGCGGGTCATCGGCAGGAGCGACTGTCGCTTCGAAGGTGAACGCCGCGAAGGGAGTCAGCCCATGCAGCCGGATCGCGCCAGCCTCGAATCCTTCGTCGGTTCCTATTCGGTTGAAACCGGCGGCCGCCGCGGGACGCTCCGCCTGGTCCGCCGCGGCGCGTTCCTGCACGCCGAGGCGACGCTGGACGACGGCGGCGACGTTCGGGACGGCTTGGCGATGCCGTTCGCCGGTCCGCTGGTCATGGCGGTCGGGCCGAAGGACAAGGTGGAGATCGGCGCGTACCGCGTCGTCGGCGATCGCTTGGAGGGGCTCTGGGTTCCGCCGGGCGCGGACCAGGAGGACTTCGCCAAGTGCGGGCGCGAGAACAGCGTCGGCGGCGACCTGCGCGGCGCCCGACCGTGGACCATCGCCGACGCCGTCGCCATCGACGGGCAGGCGTATCACGGCACGATCAAAACCGAGCCGGCCGCCCCGCCGGCGGCGGTGAAGCTCGCCGGCGAGCCCGCGCCGATCCGCATCACGTGGAACCTGCACGACGGGGACTTCCAGTCCTTCGGCCTCGCCTACGCCGACGCCCTGTACACCACGTTCAGCTTCGAGCCGGAGAAGCCGTACGGCGTGATCGTGTATGACGTCGCCGGCGACACCCTCCACGGCCGCCGCCTCGATAGCGGCTCGTACGCCATCACCACCGAAACCCTCCGCCGGCAGCGGTAGCCCGGGGAAGATTTCCGCCGACAGAGTGGATTTGCCTTGCTAGGTTGGCAGGCGCCTGACGCTCGCGCTCCGCCGCCGGCGCGGGGAGCGCTTTCGACAGGTGAGAGGGGCAAGCAGCAGCCTCGCCACCGGCGTTGCCCGGCACCGCGTCACCAGCGGCGGCCAGCGCCGGAACAATGCTTCCGGCACGTGCCTCTGCCCTCAGCGGTCCAGGGAGGCAAGCCCGCTCTTTGACAACATCAAATGCGCAAAACGAACCCAATTCGCGCGGGCACGACGAGCGGCCTCACCGACCCCGCCTGCCCTCGCGCGGTTTCGCGCGAGGGCCTGGGGACGCTGGCCATCGTGAATGCGCAAAACGAACCCAATTCGCCCGACGCTCTCGCAACCACCGGCCCGGCCAACCGTTGCGGTCGCGTCGTCGACGATCGCCGGACGTCGGTGGTGGCGTCGGGGGCGCTTTCGGGTAAAACACCGGGGCGCTAAGGGGGCTGGCCGCATTGCGGTTTCCTGCACCGGTCGTCTTGAACTGGCCGATGATCCCACGGAAGATCCGGCGGGAGGCGCGGCCGATGCGATTGGTCAGGGATGACGACAACCTGGTGGTGATGGAAGAGCAGGACGTGCAACCCGGAGACGACGGCGAACGCGCCCTCGAAGCCAGCGACGATGCGTACGCGGGCGAAGCCGGCCAGCCGGGCGAAGCGGGCGGACCGGGCGGACTGGGTGGAGCAGGCGACACGGGCGACGAGCCGGCTTCCTTCGCCGAGGGCGCCGCGCCCGCGCCGTCGGCCGAGGAGCCGGACGGCGCCGTGGACGACGCCTTGGAAGACACCGCCTCCGACCAGGATGCCCAGTCCGCCGGGCCGGCGGCGGACGAGGAAGCCCTCGACCTGCGCGCCCTCGAGGCGCTGCTGTTCAGCACGCACCACCCGCTGACGGCCGGCCGCCTCGCCGAGCTGCTGGGGCTGGATTCGACCAAGCCCCTCCGCCGGGCGATCAAGTCGCTCAACGAGCAGTACGCCGGCCGCTCGTTCCGCGTCGAGCAGGTCGCCGGCGGCTACCAGATGCTGACGCTGCCGGAGTTCGGCGAACTGCTCAAGGCGCTGCACCAGCGCGAGGTCGACGCCAAGCTGACCAAGGCCGCGCTGGAAACGCTGGCGATCGTCGCCTACAAGCAGCCGATCCTCCGCGCAGACGTGGAAGCCATCCGCGGCGTCGCGTGCGGCGAGACGATCCGATCGCTGATGGAGAAACGGCTGGTCAAGATCGCCGGCCGCGCCGAAGTCCCCGGTCGCCCGATCCTGTACGGGACGACCAAGCGGTTCCTGGAGCTGTTCGGGCTCAACACGCTGAAGGACCTTCCGCAGTCGGACGAGGGGTCACTCCGGCCGAAGCCCGCCGCCGCGGACACGCGCAGCGGCGACGCGGGTGACGCGGGCGGGGAAGCCTGAGGTCCTGCCGGCCGACGCCAGCGGGGCGCTCCTGCCCCTACTCCGCCTGCCCCTTGCTCATGTCGTAGACCCACGCCTGGCTGGCGGGCGTCCAGTCGAGCAGTTCGTCGGGTTTGAAGAACAGCCCGAGCTCGCGCGTGGCGGCTTCGGGGGAGTCGCTACCGTGGATCAGGTTGAAGGAGTTGCTGACGCCGAAGTCGCCGCGGATGGTGCCCGGCTCGGCCTTGGAGCCGAACGTCGCGCCCATCATCTTGCGCGAGATGGCGATGGCGTCCTTCCCCGCCAGCGCCAGTACGACCACCGGCGAGCTGGTCATGAACTTCACCAGCCCGGCATAGAACGGCTTGCCCTTGTGCGGCTCGTAGTGCGTCTCGGCGAGCTGCTGCGGGATGCGCATCAGCTTGGCGCCGACGAGCTGAAGGCCCTTCTTCTCGAAGCGGGTGATGATCTCGCCGGTGAGCCCGCGCTGCACGGCGTCGGGCTTGAGGATGATGAGCGTGCGCTCCATGACGTTCCTTCTCTTGCGCGGGTGAAACGAGCGATGAACCCAGGGACGACGTTTCTATCGCACCGCGTCGCGGCTGACAATGATCGGCCGCCGAAGGCGCGCTGGCCGCGGGAGCGTCGCGCCGCCAACCTATTCGGCCGACTTGCGGCGCGGGCGCGGGAGCTTCTTGCGCGCGTCGCGGACGAAGGAGACGACCTTCTTGCGCAGGCGGCGCTCGGGCGCCTCGATGCCGAGGTGGTAGTCCACCGCGCGGTTGCCGACCGCCTGGATCTCCAGCCAGTTCCAGCCCGCGCCGATGGCGGCGCCCACGAGCGGGACGGTCTTGGTGGCGAGGGCTTTTTCGGTCAGGCGGATGCCGAGGAACTTGGCGGCGCGCTCGCCAAGCTCCTTGCCCGCCTCGCGGCCGACCAGGCGGGCGACGAGTTGCTTCGTCGCCTGCTCGCCGGCGCGCACGCCGATCTTTCGCAGCGCCTGGCTGACGGCGCCGGGGAAAACGGCGCGGATGATGTCCCGGCGGAAGGCTTCCCTGTCCGCCAGCGACGGCGGGTCCAGCAGCGCCGCCACCGTGCCGGCGAGCTTCCCCTCGAGCTTGAGCATGGCGGCGGAATCGGCGACGGCGGCCGGCAGCATCGTCAGCGGGCTCGCCGCCAGCCCGGTCGCGCCGCCGATCGACGCCGCCCACTTCCGCGCCTGCCGCACCGCCTTGCGGGCGTGCTCCTCCGGCATCGCGTTGGGGTCCTCCAGCCGCAGTTCCTCCGCCGCCTTGCGGCAGTCGTCGGGGTCGGGAATGAGCCAGGTCAGAATCTGTTCGAGGTTGAAGTCGGGCACGACAAGATTGTACGCGGCGGCGCAACGACGGCGAACGCCGCAAGTCACGTGGCGCCGCGCAGCGGCGCGCGAGGACTGCCGGTTGCAGGTGCGGGCGGCGACGGCGTCGCGGGGCCAACGCGTGGTTCAAGCTCCCGCGGTCCCGAGATCCGTCCGCGAGTACGCTGCTGGATGTCAGCCACTGGCGCTGTTGGCTATTCCCGCCCCCGGCGCACCGCTTCAACGCGGCGACGAGGCGGCGCGGTGCCGCGCGACCAGCGCGTCAAACATCTCGCGCCCGATCCGTCGTCCGTTGGCCAGGCCGAGCTGGATGTCCTTCTTGTTGGTTCCGTGGAAGTCGCTCCCGCCGGTCTTGATCAGCCCGAACCGGTCGGCCAGTCGCGTGAGCTTCTCGACCCACGCGGCGTCGTGGTCGCTGTGGATGACCTCCAGCCCCGCCATGCCAAGGTCGACTAGGTCCTTCACCACGCGCTCGAGCTGCGCGTCGTTCTGCGTGCGGAGCTGGACCGGGTGGGCAAGGACGGCGATCCCGCCGCTGGCGGCGATGCGTTCGAACGCCTGCCTTGGCGTCAGCCGCTCCTTATCGAAGTACGCCGGCGCGCCCTGCCCGATGTACTTGTCGAACGCCTGCTTGATCGACGAGACGTACCCCTTTCGGTGCAGGATCGCCGCCAACTGCGGCCGGCCGAGCACCGCGCCCTTCGCCTCGTTCTCCCACTCGGCCATGGTGACGGCGACGCCCATCTCGTTGAGCTTCGCCACGATCAGCGGGTTGCGATTGTCCCGCCCGGCGATCAGCGTCTCCGTGAGGTTCTTCAGGTGCGGGCTCTGCGCGTCGACGCCGTACCCGAGGATGTGCATCGTCCCCGGCGACGGGTACTCAGCCGAGATTTCGATGCCGGGAAGAAAGTCGATGCCGAGCCGCTTCGCCTCGTCCGCCGCTTCCGCGCAACCGGCGACGGTGTCGTGATCGGTCAGCGCGAAGGCGGAAAGCCTGCTCTGCTTCGCCAGCCGCGCCACCTCCCGCGGCGGCAACGTGCCGTCGGAGGCGGTGGAGTGGCAGTGGAGGTCGACGTAGGTAGCTGCCGGCAAGGTGACCTCAGTCCGGGGCGACGATCACCATCAGTCCGTCCAGAATCGCGTACAGCCGCGACTTCGACAGCTTCCCGATCTTCCTGGAGAGCAGCGAGCGGTCGATCGCGGTCGTGCCCGACACCACGGCGACGCTCCGGCGGCTCAGGTTGCCCTCGCCCTTGGCAAGCAGGTCGTTGCCGGGCGCCTCCGCGTGGCGAAAGGTCGATGTCAGGGGGCAGACCAGCACCGTCGACAGGGCGCTGCGGTTGATCCGATCGGACTGGATGACCACTCCGGGGCCGCGGAAGCCCGGTCCGGACCCGACGGGCTCGGACAGGTCGATCCAAAAGTCGTTGCCCTGCTCGACAACGTTCGGGGCTACCACTGATCGTCCTTGAGCAACCGTGCCAGGCTCCGCGCTGCTGCCTGCTGCCAGGCCCGCACGTCCACATCATCGGCCGGCGAGCCGTATACCTGGTCCAGCTTCTCGGTCACTCGACGGTTGCGCTTTTCCCGCAGGAGCTGCATGGCCCCCTCAGCGAAGACCTCGCTGCGCGAGATGCGGTGCCGCCGGGAGTATCGCTCGATCTCCTCGAATAAGGCGCGCGGGACGCTGATGGCAGTCTTCACTTTAGCCATGGTATTGCGATTGGTTATCCCATACGAAGCTCCGGAGCCTGACGGCCCTAGAGAAGAAGCCAGCGCCGGCACGACTCGCAAGTGGCCCGGTCACGCCGTGAGGTATCCGCCCTTTTCCAGGTACGCCAGGATCTGCTTCGCCGCGTCGTCCGGCTTCGTGGTCTCGGTCTCGATCACGATCTCCGGCTGCTCCGGCGCCTCGTAGGGGTCGTCGATGCCGGTGAACCCCTTGATCTGCCCCGCGCGGGCCTTCTTGTACAGGCCCTTGGGGTCGCGCTGCTCGGCGGTGGCAAGGCTGACGTTGACGTACACCTCGATGAACTCGCCCGGCTTGCTCGCGGCGCGCACGAGGTCGCGGTCCTTCTTGTACGGGCTGATGAAGCTGGTGATCGCGATCACGCCGGCATCCGTGAACAGCTTGGCCACCTCGCCGATCCGGCGGATGTTCTCGGCGCGGTC
>DASQDR010000064.1:0-2332 GCA_035634055.1 Tepidisphaeraceae bacterium
CATGTCTCGCGGCGGCCATCCGATTCTTCAACCGCCTTGCGCTGCCGCGGCGAGCGCATGGGCGAGGCCGCCCATGTCACTATGAAGCAAGCCATTTGGCCAAGCATCACCCTATCGCCGCGCCACGGTGCCACTGTCACGCTGCGCCTTCGGGATCACCACGATGCTCTTCGGCGACGTCGGGCAGTAGCGCTCGCAGACGCCGCAGCCAATGCACCCTTCTTCGATCACCTTCACCCGCGGCCCGTCCAGCGTGAGGGCGGCGGTGCCGAGCGGGCACTGATCGACGCAGATCTGGCAATCCTCGCCGCGCGAGCGCACGCAGCGGTCCTCGTGCCACGCCGCAGTGCCCATATCGATCTCGAACAGCGGCGTGCGGACCAGGGCGCCGCTCGGGCAGCTCTGCATGCAGTGCAAGCCGTCGCAGGCGACGCACGGGCTATCGGCGGCGACGATGTACGGCGCGCCGTGCCCGTGGACGCCCGCGGTGTCGATCTTGATCGCCTGCGCCGGGCAGACGGCGGCGCAGGTGCCGCACCGGCTGCACGTGTCGCGGAACTCGCGCTCCGACAGCGCGCCCGGCGGACGCAGGTAGACCGGCGGCCCCGTCCACGGCTTCGCCCCGGCCGCGCCCGGCGCGACGCCGCGGTCCAGCACATCCAGCTCGCGCAGCGCGCGCTCGACCGGCTCGACCGCCTGCGCGAGCGGCTTCATCAACTCGCGGAAACCGCGAACGAAGAACCGGCGTCGATCGAGGGGACGGTCGTCGGACATGGGACGTCTTACGTCAGATTACCGCGGCGACGCCGGCGCGGTTCGCCGACCTTACCGCGATGCCGCGGGACTGGCGGCCGGGTGGCTGGCGGGCGCGGGCGCGGTCGACGCCGCTCCGGCCGCGGGCGGCGTTACCTTGACCACCTTCTGCTGCGTGAACTGCCGCTGCGTCAGGCCATCGGTGAACGAAACCCGCAGCGTCACCTCCGCGTTTCGCGGCGGCGCCTGCCAGGGACATTGCAGCACGTAGCCGTAGAGCAGCGCCTGCCCGAACCAGTTTCTAGTCGCCTGCTCCAGTGGGAACTCCCACCGCCCGATGCGGGCGCTGTCGCCTTGGGCGAGGTCAAACGCTTCGACCAAGAACGCGCCGGCCATCTTGATGGGCTGGCCGGAGCCGTCGGTGGGGACGACGTAGACCTTGATCCCCTCCTCGCCCGGCGTCTTCGGATCGAGGTCCGCCCCGCCGGTGAGCCGGCCGAACTGCAGGCCGTGGGTCGTGAAGAGTTGCCCGACCCGGTCGCTGGAAAGCGTGGTGACGGTGGAGGTGCCGCGGGATTCCAGCGCGGCGATGGTGGCGGCGTGGGCGTCGCGGTCGCGCTGGAGCTGCTCCACCTGCGCCCGCAGCTCGGCGTTCTGCCGCCGGAGCTCGATGTTCGGCTTGCTCGGCGAGCCGCACCCGGTGACTGCCGCGACAAGCACCGCCGCGGCCACGGCCTGGGCGCTGCGGGCGAAGCGCGCGATTGCCCAACGGCGCGCGTCGGTGGTGAACGTCGTGGACGGCGTCGGCGGCGGGGTCGTCATCTCTGCTCTATCGGTCGCGGCGTGGGCCGGGGTCGAAGCCTTACTTCGCGTCCGCCTCGTCCTCGTCCTCGCGCGGGCGGCGCGGCAGCCCGCCCTCGGGGGCGCGGTCCAGCACCTTGTCCGCACAGCCGTACTCCACCGCCTCTTCCGCGAAGAGCCACTTGTTGCGGTCGAAGTCGCGGTGGATCTGCTCCAGCGGCTTGCCGGTCGCGTCGGCCAGCATCTTGTAGAGCCGGTCGCGCAGGCGGAGCATGTGCTTGGCCTCGATGCCGAGGTCGGTCGCCGGCCCCTGGAGCACGCCGCCGATGAGCGGCTGGTGCAGCATCACCTGCGAGTTGGGCAGCACCGCGCGCTTGCCCTTGGTGCCGGCGGCGAGGAGGCACGCGCCCATCGACGCCGCCATCCCGATGCACGTCGTGGCGACGTCGCAGCGGAGGTACTTGATGGTGTCGATGATGCCCAGCCCCGCGCTGACGCTCCCGCCGGGCGAGTTGATGTAGAACTGGATGTCGCTCTTGGGGTCGTCGTTGGAGAGGAACAGGAGCTGCGCGATGATGACGTTGGCCGAGTCGTCGGTGACCGGCCCGCCGAGCAGGATCACGCGGTCCTTGAGCAGCCGCGAGTAGATGTCGTACGCGCGCTCGCCGCGCCCGGACTTCTCGATGACGATGGGGATTAAAGCGTTGTTGGCCATTCTTGATTCCTTCGAGCGTGCACTTCGAGCGTGCAGAAGGAAAAACGAAAAAGGAAAAAGGTA
>DASQDR010000065.1:0-22852 GCA_035634055.1 Tepidisphaeraceae bacterium
GCCGCCGCCGCCGCCGCCGCCGCGGGCTCGACCAGTGCCGCCGCCACGCGCGCCGCCGGGACGGGTGCGGCCAGCGACGCCGCGACGGGCGCCGCCGGCGAGGCCGACGTCGTGCTCGAATCGGGCAACATCTTCGGCAACGCCGCCCGCGACGGGACCGGCCTGGTCGACGTCAACCGCTTCGCCAACTCCCAGGACTTCAACGCGATCTCGTCGGAGATCAACCGCCGCATCGAGGAGCGCGTGTTGCCGGCGCTGCGCGAGCAGGCGGTCGTTGGCGCCACCGTGCGCTTCGTCGGCTGCGCCGAGGTCGTCAGCGACGAGACCGACCTTCGCCCGCTGCGCGTCGTCCCCCTGTCGGCCACGGTGGTGCGATGACCGCGCCGCCCTCGCAGCCCGCGCCGCAGCCACCGACGCCGCCGGCGGAATCCGACATCGTCATCGAAGCGCGCGGCATCAGCAAATCCTTCCCGGGCGTGCGCGCGTTGCAGGAGGTGAACCTGGTCCTGCGCCGCGGCCGGCTCACCGCGCTGCTGGGCGAGAACGGCGCCGGCAAGTCGACGCTGATGAACATCTTGGCCGGCGTCTTCGCGCCCGACGCGGGCGTCATCCAGCTCGACGGGCAGCCGGTCCGCTTCGCCAACCCGCGCGACGCGCAGGCGGCCGGCATCGCGATGATCTTCCAGGAGCTGAACCTCATCCCGCACCTGAGCGTGGCGGAGAACATCTTCCTCGGGCGCGAGCCGCTCAACCGCCTGGGGCTGATCGACTACCCCGCGATGAACCGGGCGGCCGCGGCGCTGCTGGCGCGGCTGGAGCTGCCAGTGGCGCCGACCGCCGTCGTCGCCGCGCTGCGCGTCGGGCAGCAACAGGTGGTGGAGATCGCCAAGGCGCTGGCCGGCGACGCGCGGGTGATCATCATGGACGAGCCGACGTCCGCGCTGACCGAGCACGAGATCGACGCGCTGTTCAGCGTGATCGCCTCGCTGAAGCAGCGCGGCGTCGCCGTCGCGTACATCACGCACAAGCTGCACGAGCTGACGCGCATCGGCGACGACGCCGCCGTCATGCGCGACGGCCGGTTGGTCGCCACCGCGCCTCTGACTGACCTGCGCCACGACGAGATCGTCCGCCTGATGGTCGGCCGCGAACTGAAGGACCTTTACCAGCGCTCGCCCGCGTCGCCCGGCGAGGAAGTGCTGCGCGTCGAGGGGCTGTCGCTCAGGCACCCGACGCGGCCGGGCGACTTCGTGCTGCGCGACGTCGGCCTGCGCGTCCGCCGCGGCGAGGTGCTGGGAATCTTCGGGCTGATGGGCGCGGGGCGCACTGAACTGCTCGAGACGCTATTCGGCCTGCACGCCCGCGGCGGCACCGGCCAAGTATTCGTGGCGGGCGAGCGAGCGCTGATCACGTCCCCGTCCGCTGCCATCGCGCACGGGCTCGCGCTGGCCCCGGAGGATCGCAAGCGCGAGGGGCTGGTGCTCGGCATGAGCGTGGCCGAGAACGCGAGCCTCGCCAGCCTGCGGCGCGTCACCCGCGCCGGCTTCATCGACGGCGCCGCCGAGGCCGCGCTGGCGCACCGCGCCACCGAGCGCTTCCGCGTCAAGACCCCGTCGCTCCGCCAGGCGGTGCGCAACCTCAGCGGCGGGAACCAGCAGAAGGTCATCCTCGGCAAGTGGATCTCGACCGAGCCGAAGGTGCTGTTGCTGGACGAGCCCACCCGCGGCATCGACGTCAACGCCAAGCGCGAGATCTACGTCCTGATCGACGAGCTGAAACGCGCGGGGCTGGCGGTCGTGGTCGTCTCGTCGGAGCTGCCGGAGATCCTGGCCATCTCCGACCGCATCATGGTCCTGTCCGAGGGCCGCAAGACCGCCGAGTTCGATCGCGCTTCGGCCACCGAAGAACAGATCATGCTGGCGGCGCTGCCGCGCACGAACGGCAATGCTAATTTTCAGACCTTAGGAACGGTCGGATGACCAGATTCAACCGGAACAGCATCGCGCGTTTTCAGTCGCTGGCCGCGCTGGCGGTGATGGTGTTGGCGATGGG
Organism: Tepidisphaeraceae bacterium; assembly: GCA_035634055.1. GTDB lineage: Bacteria > Planctomycetota > Phycisphaerae > Tepidisphaerales > Tepidisphaeraceae > JAICTV01. Next base: position 2,053 of record DASQDR010000065.1, read on the forward strand.
GGTCCTGTCGGACAAGTTCTTCACGCCGGAGAACGGCTGGAACATCCTGCGGCAGATCTCGGTGAACCTCTGCCTGTCGCTCGGCATGACGCTGGTCGTGCTGACGGCGGGGATCGATCTGTCCGTGGGTGCGATCCTGGCGCTGGCGGGGGCGGTGGCGGCGGGGCTGCTGCGCAACGGGCTGCCGCTGACGTCCCTCGGCGCGCTGCTTCAATTCACCGTCTTCGGCGCGGCGGTGGCGGGCGTGGCGACGGGGCTTCTGCTCGGGTGGTTCAACGGCATCGCCATCACGCGGTTCGGCCTCCCGCCGTTCGTCGCCACGCTGGGGATGATGAGCATTGCCCGCGGGCTGACGATGCTCTGGACCGGCGGCTATCCCATCACCGGCCTGGGCGCGCGCTTCGGCTTCATCGGCACCGGCGTCTGGCTCGGCATCCCCATGCCGGTCTGGATCTCCGCGGCGCTGGCCGGGGTGTTCGTCGTGGTCACGCGCAAGACCAAGTTCGGCCGGTACGTCTACGCCGTCGGCGGAAACGAGCGCGCGGCGCTGCTCAGCGGGCTGCGCGTCGACCGGATCAAGCTGCGCGTCTACACGCTTGCCGGCGGGCTGGCGGGCGTCGCGGGGCTGATCATCACCGCCCGCCTTGACTCGGCGCAACCCAACGCCGGCCTCGGATACGAATTGGATTCCATCGCGGCCGTCGTCATCGGCGGCACGTCCCTCTCCGGTGGGCGGGGATCGATCCTGGGCACCGTCTTGGGGTGCCTGATCATCGGCGTGTTGAACAACGGCCTGTTCCTGCTGAACGTCTCGCCGTTCTGGCAGCAGGTGGTCAAGGGCCTGGTCATCCTCGCCGCCGTCGCGCTGGACAAGACCAGCGCGCGGCAGCAGTGAATCCTGGATGTGGGCGGAAGGGTCAGACGTGCGTGAGGCGGCGACGCCCGGCGGGGATCACTGCGGGATGACGCGCTCGATGGCATCACGAAGGGCGTCAAACGCGACCGGCTTGACCAAGTGCTCGCTGAAGCCGGCTTCGAGCGACTCCTGCACGTCCGCCTCGGTGCCGTAGCCGCTGACGGCGATCCCCCTGGAGGCGCACCGGCGGTTGATCACCTCGCGCATCAGGTCATAGCCGCTGCCGTCGGGCAGGCCGACATCGCTGATGAGCAGGTCGAATTCCTGTTGCGCGCAGAGCTGGAGCGCGTCCGCGAACGTGCCGGCGCAGTGAACCTTGTAGCCGGACAGGTTCAGCAGCCGGGTCAGCACGCGCGCGGTGTCGTTGTGGTCCTCGACCAGAAGGATCTTGGCGCCGCCCATCTCTTCCATAGCCGTGTTGCGCGGGCGCGAGAAAAATGCCCGGTTGCCCTCGAACGGCGATGATACGCCGGCGCGGCGCCGTTGCAATCACATTCCCGGCGCCTGCGCCATGCTTTATCGCCGAGGGCATGGCCGGTGCCACCGGTCACGCTTCGCCTGCCTCTCCGGCACCCTCTCCGCGCTTGGCACTTCCCGCACGAGCAAGGGCGGCGTGAGGATCGCTAAGCCGGGCCGTGCGCGAGGCCGTGGATCAGCCCATGTTGGCGATGATGGCGTCGGCGAACTGCTCGGTGGTGGCGGCGCCGCCGAGGTCGCGGGTGCGGACTTCACCGGCGGCGAGGGCGGCGTCGTACCCCTTGCGGATCCGGTTGGCCACGTCGTGCTCGTTGATGTGGTGGATCATCATCTCGGCGCTCATGATCAGCGCCAGTGGGTTGGCCAAGCCCTTGCCGGCGATGTCGGGGGCCGAGCCGTGAACCGCCTCGAACACCGCCGCGTCGTCACCGATGTTGCTGCCCGGCACCACCCCGAGCCCGCCGACCAGCCCCGCGCACAAATCGCTGACCAGGTCGCCGTACAGGTTCTCCATCAGCAGCACGTCCATGCGCGACGGGTCCTGCACGATCTTCATGCAGCCGGCGTCGATGATCAGCTCTTCGTATTCAATGTTGGGGTACTCGTCCTCGGAAACCTTGCGGGCGGCGTTGAGGAACATGCCGTCGGTCAGCTTCATGATGTTCGCCTTGTGGAACACCGTGATCTTCTTGCGGCGAGCCTTGGTCGCGTAGCGGAAGGCGTAACGCGAGATGCGGTCGCAGGCGGCCTGCGAGGCGACCTTCAGGCTCGTCACCACGCCGGGGACCACCTCGTTCTCGATGCCGCTGTAGAGCCCCTCGGTGTTCTCGCGGACGATCACCATGTCCACGTTTTCGAAGCGCGTCTTCACGTTCGGCAGCGACCGCACCGGGCGCACGGCCGCGTAAAGGTTCAGCCTCTTGCGCAACTGCACGTTGACCGAGACGAACCCCCTGCCTACCGGCGTGGTCACCGGCCCTTTGAGCGCGACGCGGTGGGCGCGGATGGCGGCAAGGGTGCGCTCGGGCAGGACGTTGTCGAACCCCTGCTCGATCGCCGTCACGCCCGCCGGCAACTCCACCCATTCCACGGACAACCCGGCGGCGGCGACGACCCGCTGGGTCGCCCGCGTCACTTCCGGCCCGATCCCGTCGCCGGGAATGAGAACAATCGTGTGCTTCGCCATGCGGTGTAACTATACGCAGCAATCGCCCGCCGGGAACCGCCTCGCCGCCGATCCGCCGCGCTCGCGCGTGCCGCTGACGTCGAAGAGCGAAGAAGATGAACCACGAATGGACATGAATGAAGAAGAGATCATTCTCCTTCAATCTTCTCTTATTCGTGTCCATTCGTGTCTATTCGTGGTTCAATTTTCTACTTTGCATGGGCACATGGCGCCAGGGTCGCCGACGCGCTTATGAAAAAGCCGAACGCCACACGGGCCGGTGCCGCGTGTGGCGTTCGTCGTTGCTTCAAGTTGTCGCGTGCGATGAACGTCCCCATCAGCCCGACGCGGGACGTGATTGCGACCGTTGGCCGGGTCGCGCGGCGGGGGTCAGTCGGTCGAGATCAGCTCCAGCCCGTCGGAAATCTTCCGCGGGCGGCGGCGGTAGACCGGCGTGGGGGCTTGCGGGGCGACCGCGGCCTCCAGCACCTCTTCGAGCTTGCGCTCGGCGTTGCGGATGTCCGGGGAGGCGACGCCGGTCAGCCGGTGCGCCCGCAGGCGATCCAGCCCGCCTGGTCGGTACAGGGCGTCCTGAAGCTTGGCGTCGATCAGGTTCTCGATCGCCTTACGAAGCTCCTCAGCGTTGAATGACATGGTGTAGCTTCCTCTGCGCCGTCGCGGCGCGGTTCGCGGCCCCGGTCGCACCCGGGCGGCTCACGCGGCGCCCGCCAAAAAGCGAGGCACGCGCACCGACCGCCGGTGACGGGGCATAGCCCGATTGAAACGACCGAACACAGGATCGGAACGCGAACGAGACGCGTTGATCCCTTTCACATGCCGACGGAGTTAGCTGACGGGCTGGGACCTGAAAGTGCCCCTCGGCTCCGGTCACGCGGAAAGCGGTACGACTGACTTTTCGCGACGGAAACGATTAGCCCCTGTCGGCCGATACGGGGTCACGCCCGCTCTGCACGACGACACGGTCCGGATGCTGCTCCGTCCCGTGCTGGGTTCTCCGCGCCGGCCCAATGGCTGAGCCGGCTTAGGCGGTTCAAGCTGGTCGGGATTGTAAAGGGACCGATAAGCCCGTCAACGTGCGAAGTCGCCCGCGACAGACTTTCGGCAATTTTTTTTCCAGGCCGTTACTCATCCCGGAACCAGACGTACGGGAGGCGTTCGGAAAGGTTCCGCCACCGAGGCAATTCTCGTAATCTTAGTCGCAATCGTTGCTTCCTGAGGTCCCAGGCCGCTTCAGCAGCGAATCGCCGAGCACCGGTTTGCCGTGGTTTCGGGACGTTTAACGGCTTCGCGCCTTTGATGCTCAGGCTTTTCCTGACGCGGGGCGGTAAAGCTGGGCAACCGTAACGGCGAAAGCCTTTGCAGGCCCGGCCGCGGCGCTCGCAGTGAACGCTCCGGCCGCGCGGCGGTAATTGCGATGGGGGAACCGATCCGGGACCCGCAACGTCGGACGTCTGGCGCTCCGCGCTCAGCCACTCGCCGGAGCGACGGCGACAAGCCCGGCTGAAGTCAGCTTTACCCGCGCGGCCCCGTCATCGTTTGCGCCGGGGGTCATCCCTTCACCTTCTGCGCGCACTTGGCGCACTTCCCGTCGGCGCTGGCCTTTTGGATTCCCGGGCACATGGCGCAATCGTCCTGGGCGGTGCTCATGTTCTGCGACGAGCGGGTGCTCGCGCCGCCGGAGCCGCTTGCGGACTTGTTGTTGTTGCACCCGACGCCCAAGAGCAGCATTCCCGCCGCCGCCGCGATCAGTACGCTCCGCATCATCCACCTCTGGTTCAAAAGCGTTAACCGTGAAGGTCCCGCACCGGCTGCGGGTTTTCGTTGCTCATACTACGAACGAAATAGCGGCGGGGGAATCCTCAAAGCCGCGCGAGCGCCCGCGGCGTCGGTCGCGGCGGCTCGCGCCGGCGGATCACTTCAGCGTGTACTCGATGAAGAGCGGCGTCGCGCGGACGTGCTTGGCCGCGTTCTGCGCCTTCTCCCATGCCTTCCATTCCGCCCGATTGGCCACGCCGAGCAGCTCTTCCTCGGTCGCCTTGTCGTCTGCCTCCTTGGCGTCGGCCGCCCAGCCGATATCGGAGCGCGCCACGCGCCCGTCGCACCGGTTCAGCAGCTCGCGGTACAGCGCGCGGGCCGGCATCTTCCAGGACTTCTTGGGATTCCGTCCCATGGCGACGGCGCGGTCCACGGGGATGAAGGCGACCAGCTCCTGCTTGCGGTTCATCAGTCCCAGCCCCTGTTCCTTCACCGTGGCGTTGTGGCTGCCGTGGTGCCCGACCTTGTAGAACACGGTGCGGTCGAGCAGGTCGCGGGCGGTGACGGTTCGCGTCGCGCCGCCGGCGTCCCGAACGCTCCAGCTCAGCTTGTGCCACGAAAGCCAGTTTCCCTGCTGCGCGTCCGCCGGGAACAGCAGGACGCGCCCGTCGGCGATGCGCTCCACCGCCAGCGCGAGGCTCGTATTGTTGGTAAGGCTGTCCAGTTGCAGCGCGAGGTCGGCGGTCGCCTGTTGCCAATCCTCGTCAATGCGGCGCCACGCGTCCGCCTCCGCCAGGTACGCCGGGTAGGCGGAGACGAACTCCTTGCCGCTCCTGACGTGGCGGAAGCGCTGGTCGAAGGGCATCTCGCGTTCGCACTCTTCCTTTTGCTCATCCTTCAGCGCGGGGATCTGCCCATAGGCGGCCGTCCGCAGGCCGTACAGGTGGGAACTTCCCTCGCCGCCGAGCTCCTTCAGCGCCGCCTCGTCGCGCGGCGGTCCCAGGACGTAAAAGCGGAAGCCGGGGATCTCCGGCAGCTCCACGGGCCGGCCGCCCGGCTTGTGGTAGGTCGGCTTGGCGCCCAATCCGTCGCGGACGAACTTCATGGCTTCGTCAATCGTTTCGGCGAACTTGTCGGCCCCGAGCATCTTGGCGTTGCCCGCGAACCCGAGCAGGTCCCGTGCCGCCAGCGCAACCTCGCGGGAAGCGGAGCCCGCAGCGGGCGCCCCCACTCGCGCCTTGTTGTCGTCGTCCGCAGGCTCGGACTGCGCCGCCGCGTCGCCGATCGCCGCGCGCACCGCCGCGCCCAACGCCAGCGCGAGATCGTTCTTGTAGACGCTGATGCGCTCGGCCAGGTCGTCGGCGGGATCCTCTGTCCAGGCGAGCCAGACGTGGTCGACGGTCATCTGCCGGAAATCTTTCTCCCGGCTGTTGAAGCCCGAGAGGTGATCCTTGTGCTCGTGCGTGGCGACCAGCACCGTCAGGTGATCCTTGGTCACGGCGCGAATGTCGGCGACGACCTTCTCCATCTTGTTCTGCGGCGTGGTGGTGGCGCCCAGCGTGCCGCAGTCGATGAGCACGTGCCGGGCCGTGGCGCCCTTCCCGAAAGTCAGCAGGAAGCAGTCGCCCAGCCCCTGGCGGTACATGCGGACCATGACCGGCGGCCCGGCCGTGGCCGACGCGCGGGCGGCGCGTTTCGCCGGCCTCGCGGCGCCTTTCGCCGGCTTCGCGGTGCCGCGGGCCGGTCGGGCAGCAGCGGCGGGGCGGGCGCGGCCGTTGCGGCGGCGAAGGGCGGTGCCGTTGCCGGCGGGCTGGGATGCGGACATGGCGTGCCTCCTTCGTGGCGTCTGCTCATCAAATCGACTCGACCCGCGCGCTCTCTCGGCATCACAACCCGCGGTGCATGATGGCGAAGGGTTCGGCGCCCTCGTCCTCGTCGACGTCGCCGGCTCCGTTGCCGCCAGCTCCCTTGCCGCCGTGGGCCAGCCCGCTCAGGTACATCGCGCGCGGCGCGTCGCGCTCCGTGGCCTTGAACTCGCGCTGCCGCTGCAGGCGCGGTTCGCTGCCCATCCGCTTTCGCACGCAGTAGCAGATGTCGCGGCTGCGCAGCTCCCCGATGATGGTGCAGCCGCCCTCGAAGGTCATCGTCCCCGCGGCCGGATCCTTCTCATCAACCGGGATCTCGCTGCGCTGGAGGAGCCCGACGATCAACTGCGGCTCGACGCCTCCGTCGGGCGCGGTTCGCAACGCAAGTCGGGCGGTGTGCACCTCGAACGGCAGCGCGCGGTCGATGCCGAGGAATTCGGCGTCCTGCTTGCCGAACTGCGGATGGCGGAAGTGCTTCTGGAGCCACCGGTGCAGGGCCAGCCGCATGTCGCGCTGGAGCTTGAAGATCTCCTCGCGGTCGACGGTGTACATGTACCGGGCCGCGAACGGGCGGAGCAGTTCCAGGGCCTCTTGCAACTTGGTCGAAGGGCGCTTGTCGGAATTCTCGGGCCCGCGCCAAAGCAGGCTCTCAACGCTCAGCGTGCGCACCTCGCGCGGGAAGATGCCGCGGCGGCGGAAGGCGTCGATGAACGCGACGCGGTAGTTCAAATCGTCGTCGCGCACCAGGTCGTAGTCGGCGGTGATGACCGCCTGGAGGAACTCGCCGAAGGTGATGTCCGTCGGCGGGCAGTAGTCCAGCGCGCGGACGCACATGTTCAGCACGTGCTGCGCCGACTTGGCCGCCTCGTCGGCCAATCGGTTCACGAGGTCGGGGTGGATCGCGCCTGCCTCGAGGATGCCGGTGCCACGCGTCGCCAGGCGGAGCAGGTCCGCCACGCGCCGCTCGTAGATCGAGAGAAAGGCGTCGAACACCGCCGCCACCAGGAACGCCCCGCGCTCGTGCGGGGACTTGGCCGTCTCGTACTCCCCGGGCACCGGCTTGTGCGGGACCCACTTGCCGTCCTTGATCGTGCCGATCGCGTCGCGCAGCGCCCCGCGCTTGCCGGTGGCCCGGCCGAACTGCGTCGCCAGGGCCCCGAGCAGCGACTGCTGCGAGCGGATCTCGCCGCGCGTGGTGGCGATCTGGTGGCGCAGGATCTCGGGGAACGTGAAGTGCTGGAACAGCGCGACCATGTCCGCGAACGCCTCGTGGAACGCCCGCACGTCTGGGTTGCTGGCGACGAGGAACCGGCGGTGCATCCCGTCCAGCAGCGCGTGCGTCGTCTCGTGGGCGATGATGTCGTGCGACAGGCAGGTGAACACCTGCGAGCCGGGCAGGTGGTCGCAGCAGCGGTCACCCTCGACCGCGAAGTACCCGAACAGCAGGGCGATCTTCTGCGGCGAGTAGTAGGCGTTGGGCTCGCGCAGGGCGTGCGGGTAGATCCGCAGGTGGCCGACGAACTTCGAATCGTCGCGCGGGTTACTCGAGTCGGGCGAAGGCCCTGGCCGCCAGAGCACCCGCCGGCCCAGCGCGTGCTCGAAGTTGTGGATCGTCAGCATGGCCACGGCGTAGACCATCTGCTGGTGGAACTGCGGCGTCCCCTCGCTGGGGGACAGCCCGTCCTGCGCCAGCACGTGCTCGTGATTGAGGTCGACCGGCTCGTAGTAGCAGCCGCTGGCGGGGTCGAAATCAACGACCTGGAGATACTCGCCCGCCGGGCCGGGAGTGAGCTTTTCCCAGGGCACGTTGAAAAGGACCGTGCTGATGCCGACGGTGTCGAGCGCGGTGGAAAGGCTGGGGTCGAACGCGAAGCCGCGCAGCGACCGGAACGGCGGCTGCGGCGGCACGGACCTCTCGCTCGCGTCAGGATCGCCGGGACTGCTCTGGGCGCCGGCGGCGGCGGCGGCGGCGGCACCCCCGATGGCCGCTGCCCGCTCGGCACCGTTGCGCGCCGCTTTTGCCGCCGCGGGGCTCGGTTGCGCCCACGATTCGACCGGACGGTGACCGTTTGCTTTCGCCATGGCTTCTCCTCGGCGGGCGGCATTGCTCATCCCGCCGATTTCCTGGGGTCGTCATCGCGCTGCTACCGGCTTGCGGCGACTTTGTCAGCGACGTCGGGCGCATCGGCAGCGTCGACCAGTGGCGACGCCGGCCCGCCGGCGCCCGCGCCGTTCGGGCGGTAAGCGAGAAAGTCCGGCACCTCGCTTAGCGCGCGGACCTGCGCCAGGAACCGTTCGTCAAGGTTGGTCGGGGCGTAGTTGCCGCTCGGCTCGCGGACGCGGAGCAGGGCCGAGCGGTGCAGAAGCGCCCCCGGTTGGACGAAGCGCCGCCGCCCGCGACCGATGCCCGGCCACAGGCTCCGTCGTCGCCCGCCGGCGCTTTGCCTCGGCAGCTTCGGGAAGTATTCCGCCGCCCACCACCACCCCTTGAGCGACTCGTGAATCCGATCCGCCCAAGGCTTGGCGTCGGGCGGAAGCGGCGGAACGATTTGCAGCCGCCTTTGCTCATCAACCTGCAGCCCGGCGCGTTCGGCGGCGGCGAGCATCCAGTCAAACGCCGGCCTCCACAGGTTGCCGTCGGTGGTCGGGTAACCACCGCCCACGTCCGAATGGACGCCAGGAAACCACGCCTCAACCAAATCCGGGTGCGGGGGCTGATCCTTCGGGCAGCGGAACCGGTTCTGTCGGAAGAAGGCCCGTCGCTCGTCGATGGCGATCGCGTGGCGGATGGTCCCGATGCTCGGGTTGCACGCGGTGTGAGGAAAGCTGACCGGGTCCCAAACCCACCCGACCGACGCGACGGTATCCCACACGCCCATGAAGCGAACCGGGAAGCGCCGCTGCTCGTGATCCGCAGCGCCGGGGACCACGCGGGCGAAGGTCAGTCGAAACTCGTCGCACAATCTCTGATACGCGAGGAACCGGGCACCCGGCGCGCCGTTGTCGTCGGTGCCCGCCTTATCTCGCGAGGAGGCGAACAGCCGCATCACGTACGGCACCAGGTTGTGCCCGCCGCGCGGGAGCAGCCCGAGCGTGTGGAGCAGCGCCGCCAGCACGCGCACGGTGTACGCGCCGCGACTGAAGCCGAACATGAAGACGTGGTCGCCCGGCTCCCAATGGTCCATCAGGTAGGCGTATGCTTCCTCGACGTTGCGGTTGAGCCCGGTGCCGAACGCGAGCCCGCCCACCTTTGAGAGCCAGCGCAGCGTCGCGTTCCACATCCCGGGCTCAGGCAGCGTGCCGACCCCGGGGTCGTAGTAAAGGCGCTGCCGGCCGGGCGTGCGGTTGAGCACCTGCACCAGGCGGACGACGCTGGTGTTCTCGCGCCCGAAGCGGTTGTTGGTCCCATCGCAGCAGATGACCAGGTTCCGCGGCATCCCCGGGGCCCTCCCGCGCGCGCTTGGCGCCGCCGCTACCCGCCCCCGCTGCGGGTCGTCGTCGGCGTCGCGTTGGCCGGCGCTGGCGCCGGCAACAAATACGCTCATCCGCTGCCGCAAGCCATTCGCCTGTTCAGGCTAATTGATTTTCCGTCGCGACTTGATCCGCCCCGGCCCCTGCCGCGCGGGGCGGGAACGCGAGCCTGATCGCGCGCCGCCGCCGCCCGACCGACCGGCCGCCCCGGAACCGTCGCCGAAGACGACTTCGACGAGCACCTCCGTGATCGAGCGGATGTGCGCATCAATCGCCTTGGCGGCGTGATCCGGGTCGCTGCGCACGAGCGCCTCGACGATCCTCAGGTGGTCGGGCACGTCGTTCGAGCGACGGTAATGCGCCCAGGAGTCGCGCACGTGCGAGATGTTCCGGACCGAGCGAAACAGCGAGAGGTACCGGCGGATCTCCGTCGCCAGCCGCGGGTTGCCGCAGCTCTCGGCGATGAGCAGGTGGAGCCGGCTGTCGGCCGCCCGCGCGTCGCGGTCCCACGCGTCGCTGCGCGGCATCCGCTTTAACTGGTCGAGTTGGCGGCGCAACTCGCGGAGCACGCGCGGCTCGATCCTTCCGCACGCGCTGCGGCAGGCCTCGGTTTCCAGTGCCCGGCGGACCTGGCTCATGTGCCGCAGCTCCTCGGCACCGAAAGGGTTGACTACTGCCCCGCGGTTCGGCAGCAGGCGGACGATGCCCAGTCCGGCGAGTTCCACCAACGCTTCGCGGACCGGCGTGGGGCTGACCTCGAACTGCTCGGACAGCCGCTGCACGACAAGGCGCGAACCTGAGGTGAAGCGGCCCTCGAAGACCTCGACGAGGATCCGCTGCGCCACCTGATCTCGCAGGCCCAAACGGGAGACGGGATCGCGGCCGCGGGTAGGTTCGATTGCCATGGTGGAGTTCACCGTCATCCACTGCTCCAAGGCTCTTCGTGGCTTGGGCATCCTGCTCGAGCAACCGCGGCGGCCAGCCGCGCGTTTGAAATTTCTCCCGCTGCCGCAGCGGGCGCTCCGGTTTGCAACTCCGAGCCTCGGGCGCGGGAGGGACGCCCGAGCCACGGACGGCCGACCGTCGTCGCGTACGAACCACGCGGAGCAGGCGATGCGCGTTAGACCGTCACATCGGCGCGCGACCACGAGCCGTCGATGAGCCGCCACGCCCGGCCATTGGGATTGCGGTCGCGCAGCAGTGGTGGCAGGCGGTCGGGGCGGACGTTGTCGTAGCACTCGAGCTGGCTGAACCGCCGCAGCGACGCGGGGATGCCGACGGCGGTGAAGGCGGGGTGCCCCGTCGCCGGGTAAGGCCCGCCGTGATTCATCGCCGCGCTGACCGCCACGCCGGTCGGCATCTTGTCGTTGAGCAGCCGCCCGACGCGCCGCCGCAGCGCCGGCGAGAGCGCCGCATACGCCGCGTCGTCCGCGCCGCTGGTGCTGGAGTAGACGCAGCCGGTGAGCTGGCCCTCCAGCGATTCGATCACCTCGCGCGCCTGCGCGACATCGCGCGCCACGACGACGAGGGCGGCGTTGCCGAAGGCTTCGGTCTGGAGCGCCTCGCGGTCGGCGAGGAAGCCGGCGGCGTCCACGCGCAGCAGCGTGTTGGCGTAGCGGCACCGGCCATTGCCTGCGAGGGCTTCGCCGCCGGCGACCACCTCGGCGCCGGCGGCGCGGAGGGCCTGCACGCTCTTGTCCAGCGCGCGGCCGGTGCCGGCGGACAGCAGCGGCCCGGTCGGGCGGTCGACGAAGCGGCGCTGCAACTCGCGCACGAACGTTTCCGTCCGCTCCCCCGCCAGCGCGACCACCAGGCCGGGCTTGGTGCAGAACTGCCCGCCGGCGGCGAGGGCGCTGTCGGTGAGCTCGTCGGCGATCTTCCCCGCGCGCTCCTCCAGCGCGCCCGGCAGAATGACCACGGGGTTGAGGCTCGACAGCTCGAGGTAGATCGGCTTGCCCGCGGCGTCGGCGGCGGCCTTGAGCGCCAGCCCGGCGCTGCGGCTGCCGGTGAAGCCGGTCGCGCCCAGCCGCGGATCGCTCACCAGCCGCAGCCCGTCCTCGCGTGCCAGGTGGTAGATGAGCTGGACGGACGCCGGCGGCATGCCGGTCTCGCGGGCGGCGGCCAGCGCCTCCTCCGCCAGCATCCGCGTGGTCCCCGGGTGCGACGGGTGCGCCTTGACGATGACCGGGTTGCCCGCGGCGATCGCGGCCGCGAAGTCGCCGCCGCTGGCGCCGTTGAACGCCAGGGGGAAGTTGTTCGGCCCGAACACGCAGACGGGCCCGAGCGCGGCGTGGCGGGAGCGGATGTTCAACTTGGTGTCGAGCGTCGGCATCGCCCACGACCCGTCGCGCGCCGCCGCCGCCGCCTGCCGAAGCTGACCGGTCGTGCGGGGCAGCTCGATGACGGACAATCGCGGCGACTTCGGCAGGGCGGTTTCCGCGTTCGCGATGTCGCAGACCTCGGCGGCCCGCGCCTCGATCCGCTCGGCATAGCGGGCGAGGAACTGCGCCAGCGTCTCCGGCGGCAGCTCGCGCATGATCGCAGACGCGCGCGCGGCCGCGTCGAGCGCGGCATCGCAATCGGCCCACGCGCTGACCGGATACTCGTCGTCAAGCTCCGCGCCCGTGGCGGGGTTGGACGCGCGGAACCACTCGCTCGCCTGCGCCTCGCGCCATTGGCCGTCGATCAACACCTTCTGCTTCGACATCTCGTGCTCCCGTGCCGCCAGTCGCGCCCCGCGCCCGCCGATCGACCTCGCGTCACTCAACCGTTCGTCACGCCACCGGTCGCTGTTGCGACGAGCGCAGCAGTTCGACGACGGAGGACAGGTCCTGCTCGGCGTGTCCCGCCTCGGCGGCGGATCGCACCGTCTCCAGCGCCGCCCGCGCCGTCGCGAGCGCGACGGAGTGGGCGCCCGCCTCGTCGATGGCATACTTCAGGTCCTTGGCCATCAATTTCAGGCGGAAATTTGGGGTGTAGTCCCGCGCCGTCATGCGCTGCGACAGCACCTTCACCAACGGGCTGCCCGGCGCGCCTTCGGTCAGGACGGCCAGCGTGCGGGCGGCGTCGAGGTCCGTTCGCTCGATGAGCGCGACCGCCTCGGCCAGCGCGACGAGCTGCACGCCGCACACGAAGTTGTTGATCAGCTTCACCAGCGCGCCGCTGCCGACGGGCCCGAGGCGGACGACGTCGCGGCCGAGCACCGACAGCACCGGCCGCGCCCGCTCGATGGCGGCGTCGGAGCCGCCGGCGAGGAAAAGCAGTTGTCCCGCCGCCGCCTGCGGCTTGCTGCCGGTGACCGGCGCATCGATCAACTCGCACCCGCGCGCCGCGGCGGCGGCGGCAAGCTCGGCGACCCACGCGGTCGAGAGCGTGCTGGACTCGACCAGCAGCGTTCCCGCCGCCGCGCCGGCGAGCGCGCCCGACTCGCCGAGCCACGCCCCGCGCGAGGCGGCGTCGTCGGCCAGCATCGAGATGATGACTTCCGCCCCGGCCGCCGCGTCGCGCGGCGTCGCGCAGACCCGCGCGCCTTGCCGCCCGAACGCCTGCGCCTTCTCTGGCGTGCGGTTGTAGACCGCGACGGTGAACCCTTCGCCGATCAGTCGGCCGGCCATCCCGCCGCCCATCAGCCCCAGGCCCAGGATTGCAACACGTGGCTTGGTCATCTCGTCGTCCTCACGGTCAGGCGTTTGGGTGCGGTGGTTCAGGTCAACGGGATCGCCGCCAGCGGCGCCATCTCGTCGCCCGGCCGGGTGAATTGTACGGGGTTGCGCAGCGGTCGACCGAAGCCATCGAACCAGATGACCATCACGTCGCCGTCGGCCGTGCGCACGCCGTCGCCGAAGCTCAGCGAGTGCGCGCCGAAGTAGTGCACGTGCACGTCGCCGGGGCGGCGGTGGCTCTCGAACTTGAAATGGTGGTGCTCGATGTTGCGCAGGCTGTGGCACATCTCGGCCTCGCCGGTGCGGACCGGCTTGCTCCAGAGGACCGACCCGCCGCGCAGGATGCTCGCTTCTCCGGCGACGGAATCGAAGGCCGGATCGATCACAAGTTCCGGCCCCAGGGCGCAGGTGCGAAGCTTGGAGCCGGCGAGGTTGAGGTAGTTGCGCTTTTCGAAGCGGTGGTCGGAGAACTCGTTGCCCGCCGCCATCCCGACGCGGCGGGGCAGGCCGTCGGGGCCGATGACGTACAGCCCGGCGATCTCCGCCTCCTCGCCGCCGTCCTCCGCGTAAGGCGGCACGTCCAGTGGCTCGTTGTGGGCGCGCAGGATCGTGCCGCTGCCCTTGTGGAACCACTCCGGCGCCACCCCGACCTTTCCCGGCTCGGGCCGGCCGCCCTCGACGCCCCAGCGGAACATCCTCATGCTGTCGGTGACGGGCTCGTCCGCGTCCGCCGCCGCTGCCGCCGCCGCCGGCTTCGCGTGCATCGACTGGCGGTCGCGCGCGCTGCCGAAGTGGGTCAGGCCCGTGCCGGAGACGAGCGTGAGCGCCGGCCCGGCGGGGTGATCCAGCGGGACGAGAAGGCGCCAATCCGAGTTGCCCTCGTAGATCGCGTCATACCCCAGCGTCTCGTGGCCCGCGTGGTCGCGAATGATCTTCGTCAGCGCGTGCCCGCGCTCGATCGCCGCCGCCGCGAGCGCGTAGATCGAGTCGACCCCGCGCAGCAGGCGCAGCGACGGCTCCTCGACGACGGCCACCCGCCGCTCCTGCCCGCGTTGGATCTGAACCAGTCGAAGCATGGTGTTTCCCTGCCCGCGGCGCCGCGGCGCCGCGGCGGGCGCCCCGCGCCTGAACGGGGCGTCCGGCGTTCACTCCGTCACGTGGAACTGCTTCAGCGACTGCTCGTTCACCGTCAGCCCCAGGCCAGGCGTGTTCTCGTCCAGATCGATATAGCCATCCTTCGGCACCGGCTCGCCGTCGAACACGTACCAGAACAACTCGTTGCCCACCTCCACGTCCACCTTCGGGAAGAACTCGGCCATCGGCGAGTTCAGGCTGGCCATGACGAGGTGATAGTTGTGCATCTGCCCGGCGTGCGGGATGACCGGCACCTGGTGCGCCTCGGCCAGCGCCGCGATCTTCCGCGCCTGCGTGATCCCGCCGACGCGGTTGGTGTCGAACTGGATGTAATCGACCGCCCGCGCCTCGAGCAGTTGCTGGAAGCCGAAGACCGTGAACTCGTGTTCGCCGCCCGCGATCGGGACGCGGCCGCGGGAGCGCAGCTCGGCATACCCTTGGATGTCGTCGGGGATGACCGGCTCTTCCAGCCAGCGCAGGTTGTACGGCTCGAGCAGCGGGAGCATGCGCTTGGCGTAGTCGAGGTTCCAGCCCATGTAGGCGTCGGTCATGATGTCCACGCCGTCGCCCACCGTTTCGCGCACGGTGCGGACGAGGTCCACGTTCTTCCGCATTCCCGCGGCGCCGTCGGCGGGGCCCCAGCCGTAGCGGAGCTTCATCGCCTTGTATCCCTCGTCGGCGTAGCGCTTGGCCTCGCGCGCCAGCTCGTCCAGCGGGGTGCTGTACAGCCGGCTGGCGTAGACCGGGATGCGCCGCTTGGTGCGCCCGCCGAGCAGGCGGTAGACCGGCTGCCTGGCGGACTTGCCGAGCAGGTCCCAGATCGCGATGTCGACGGCGCTGATCGCCGTCATGCCGATCCCCTTGCGGCCGAACGCCATCGTCCGGCGGTACATGTGCTGCCAGAGGAACTCGTAATCCCACGGGTCGGCGCCGATCAGCAGCGGCTTGAGGTACAGGTCGATCGTCTGCTTGGTCACCTGCGGCGCCAGCGCGGCGTTGCCGATGCCGACCAGGCCGGCGTCGGTGAAGATCTCGACCAGCACCCATCCGTGGAAGGTGAAGGTGCCCATGGTCGCCGGCGCGGCGCCCATGGCGTCCATCGGGTTGGTGCAGAAGTTCGGCGGCAGCGGGACGGTCTTGCCGCGCCACTCGATCGCTCGGGTTCGGACGTCGGTGATCTTCATGGACTTGCCTCGACTGCGGCGGCCGGGAGGACCGGCGGCTGCTCTTGCGGCGGCTGCTCCGCGATCAGCGGGCGCACGACCGGCACGGTGAACAGGATCAGCAGGAACGCCGCGACGTGCAGCAGCCCGGCGATGAGGAAGACCGGCCCGTAGCCGAAGCCGTGGTCCAGCAGCCATCCGGCGAGCTGGCCGAAGCAGATCCCGCCGAACGCGCCGCCCAGGCCGACCAGTCCGGCGACGGTGCCGACGGCGCGGCGCGGGAACAGGTCGGTCGGCAGGATCATCACCAGCGTTGACCACGACTGCTGGCCGAAGTACCCGACGCAGAAGAGCACGATCGCCACCGTCACCGGGACGTGCGGCGCGAGGATCAGCAGCGGCATCATCGCGGCGCTGGCGCCCAGGGCGATCTTCCGCGCCTTGTTCACGGAGTACCCGGCCCCGAGCAGGTAACTCGACAGCCCGCCGCCGACCATGCACCCGACGCCGGCGGCGGCGTGCGGGATCCACGCCACCGAGCCGACCGCTTTGATGTCGTACGCGTAAGTGGTCTTCAGGAACTTCGGCAGCCAGAAGAGGATGAAGTACCACGCCGCGTCGCTGAGGAACTTGGCCAGGATGATGCCCCAGGTCTGGCGGTAGCTGAGGATGGTGGCGAGCGGGATCGGCCCCTCCGTCGACGCCGCCGGCCGCATACCGTCGCCGATCACGTCCCGCTCGGCGGCGGTGAGCGAGCGGTGCCTCCCGGGCGGCTGGTAGTCCCACAGCCACCAGATCGTCCATACCAGCCCGACGGCGCCGGTGAGGAAGAAGACCCACCGCCATCCGGCCAAATCGAGCCAGCCGGTGTGGCGGATGACGACGGC
The DNA here is from genome assembly GCA_035634055.1 of Tepidisphaeraceae bacterium. GTDB lineage: Bacteria > Planctomycetota > Phycisphaerae > Tepidisphaerales > Tepidisphaeraceae > JAICTV01. The sequence goes on from DASQDR010000065.1 coordinate 18,569, forward strand.
GATCAGGATCGGCGCGACGATCCCGCCGATGGCGGTGCCGCCGTTCATGATCCCCATCGCGGTGGAGCGCTCCTTGACCGGGAACCACTCCGCGACCGCGCGCGTGGCGGCGGGGAAGCCGCCCCCCTCGCCGATCCCCAGCAGCAGCCGGCTGGCCGCCAGCATCACGAAGCTGGTGGCGAAGCCGTGGCTGGCGCACGCGAGCGACCAGAAGATCATGATGACCGCGAACCCGCGGCGCGTCCCCAGCACGTCCATCAGCCACCCGCCGCCGAGGTACATCAGCCCGTAGCTGGCGAGGAACGCGGTATTGAGCCACGCGAAGTGCTGGTCGGAAATGGGGATGTCGCGCGTGATCTCGACGACCGCGACCGGGAGCGTTTGCCGGTCGAGGTAGCTGATCGCGATGGCAACGCTGATGAGGACGGCTATCCGCCAACGCAGCATGGTGATGCCCCACAAGTTACGTCGTCGGCCGCCCCCGGCGAGGGCGACTATATATAATATCTAGTGCACCGCAAGGACCCTTCGATGTGCCGGCCTGCGCGTCCGCCGCCGCGCAGGAAAGCGCCGTGCGAACTGATTCTTCGGGGGCTCAGCCACCGTGGCGATCGCGTCGCGCCCGCCGCGGCTGAAGGGGTCGCCCCGGCGCGGCAGCGCGGGCGACTCAGGGGGCGTCGTGCGTGTCGGCGGAGGTGGGGCCCTCGGCGGCGAGGCGGGCGTCGCAGCGCTGCAATTGACTCACGTACTGCGCGCGCTGCGGGTGGTCGGACGGCACCAGCTCCAGGCCGCGCCGTAGCGCCGCCCGCGCCTCGCGCAACCGGCCCTGCACCAGCAGCGCCTCGCCCAGCGCCGCGTGCGCGTGCGGGTGGGCGGGGGCGAGCTGCAAGGTCTGCTGGTAGTGCTCGGTCGCCTCTACCAGCCGGCCCATGTCCTTCAGCGCCAGCGCCAGGTTGTAGTGCGCGTCGGGTTGCTTCGGGTCGATCGCCAGCGCCTGCTCGAAGTGGATGACGGCCTCGCGCACGCGGCTGCGCGCCTTCAGCGCCAGCGCGAGGTTGTAGTGGGCGTGCGCGTCCCGCGGCAGGAGGTCGATCGCGCGGCGGAAGTGGCGGATGGCGGCGTCGGGGTCCCCGCGCGTGTTGAGCGCCAACCCGAGATTGTAGTGCGCGTACGCGCTGGCGGGGTCCACCTCCAGCGCCCGTTGGTAGGCGGCGATCGCTTCGTCGAGCGCGCCCTTGGCGCTCATCGCCAGGCCGAGGTTGTAGTGCGCGTCCCCGTGCCGCGGGTCGATGCGCAGCGCCTCGCGGAACTGCGCGACCGCCTGTTCCCGCTGCGACGCCATCGCCAGCGCGAGCCCGAGGTTGTAATGCGCGTCGGCGTTGTCCGGCTCGAGTCGCAGCGCGTGGCGGAAGTGCGCGATCGCCTCGGCGAGCTGGCCGGTCGCCTTGAGCGCCAGGCCAAGGCTGTAGTGGCCGTGGGCGAAGGCAGGGTCGATGCTGACGGCCTGGCGGAAGTGGCTGATCGCCTCCTCCGGCCGCGCGTCCGCCGACAGCGCCAGCCCGAGGTTGCCGTGCGCCACCGGCGCCTGCGACCGGATCGCCAGCGCCGCCTGGTAGTAGCGCACCGACTCCTCCGGCCCGCTGGTCTTGCGCAGCGCGTCGCCGAGGGTGAAGTTGGACCAGAAGTCTGCGGGGTGCGCCTGCTGCACCTGCCTGAGGAACGGGACGGCGTCGGCGCCGCTGCTCTGCAACCGCTCGCCGAGCGCCATCAGCATCCTGACCGGCGGGTTGGCGGCCGGGGCGGTCTTGGCGAGCTCCGCCAGCGCCGCCGGATCGTTCCACCGCCCGGCGTCGCGGGCGCGGTCGCGCCAGCCCGACGGGTCCGGGTCGGCGCGCCGCGCGACGTCCAGCAGCCAGGTTTGCTTTCGCGGGTCGGCGGCGCAGAGGGCCCAGTCGTCGAGCGCGGCGAGGAGGGCGGGGCGGATGTTGGACGTTTTGACGCGCTCGGCGACGACCGCGGCATCGTCGGGCCAGTCCGCCAGCCCCGCCTCGCGGAACGCCGCCGCGTACGCCGCATCCGCGCGCGGCTTGTCGAAGGGGCGCTCGACGCGCCCGTCCACGATGGCCGCCCGGTGCAGGGCGATCGCGTCCAGGCGCGACGCCAGCGCGAGATCGTGGGACGCGCGATTCAGTCGTTGGCGCACGTCGGACATCCCGCGGTGGCTGACCCGCGCCTTGGCGCGCTCGAGGGCGGCGGCGGCGTCGCCCCAGCAGGAGGTCTGGTGGAAGCGCTGGACCTCGCGGAGGTCGTCCTCCACCGCCCGCGCGACCGCCGCGCGCTCCGACGCGATCCACAGCCCGCCGCCGATCAACGTGCCGGCGAGCGCGGCGCCGCAGGCGATGACGGCGGCCACCGCCGGTCGGCGCCGCGCCCACTTGCCCACGCGCTCCGCCGCGCCCGCCGGCCTCGCCTCGATCGGCTCGCCGCGCTGGAAGCGACCCAGGTCCTCCGCCAGCGCCGCGGCCGAGCCGTAGCGGCGCTGCGGGTCCTTGCGCAGGCACTTCAGGCAGATGGTCTCAAGGTCGCGAGGCACCTTCGCGTTCAATCGCGACGGCGCAACCGGCTCGTCGGCGAGCAACTGCCGCTCGGTTTCCGCCGGCGATTCCGACCGGAACGGCGGCCGGCCGGTCAGCATCTCGTAGAGGATCGCGCCCAACGCGTAGACGTCCGCCGCCGGCCCGACGGCGCCGGCCTTGCCAGTTGCCTGCTCGGGCGCCATGTAGCTGGGCGTTCCGACGCGTGCCCCGGCGAGCGTGAGGGCGGCGGATCCCTCGAACCGGCGGGCAAGGCCGAAGTCGCTGATGCAGGGGGTGCCGTCGGCGGTGAGGAGGATGTTGCCAGGTTTCAGGTCGCGGTGAACGATGCCGCCGCGATGGGCGGCGTGGACCGCGCCCGCCAGCGTCGCCATCATCGCCGCCGCCTGCTCCGCCGGCTGCGGCACGCCCGCCAGCCGCTCCGCCAGGCTGCCGCCCTCAAGGAATGCCATCGTGAAGTACGGGCGGCCCTCGTGGTCGCCGACGTCGTGCACCTGCACGATGTGCGGGTGCCGCAGGCCGGCCACCGCCTCGGCCTCTTGCGTGAAGCGCAGCAGTTCGGGCGCGCTGGCGTATTGCCCCGAGAGCAGCATTTTCAGCGCCACGGTGCGGTTGAGCCGGAGGTGCCGCGCCCGGTAGACCACGCCCATGCCGCCGCGGCCCAGGACCGATTGCACCTCGTAGCCCGGGATGCGCGGCAGCTCGGGCTCCGGCACCGGCGGGGGGGCGCCATAGCTGGGCGGGATCGGCCCCGACGGCGGGAACATCGCCGCGATCTGCGCCTCGACGCTGCGGCACCGCTGCCACCGCTGGCGCACCTCGCCGAGCAGGTCCGGGCAGTGCGCGCACACCTCCTCGGGCGTGCGCTCCGATTCTAGCGCCTCTTCAAGCAACTCGAGGATGCGCGGGTCGTCAGGCATAATTGGGCACCCTCCGCACGTCTCACCGCAAGGTGGGCTGGTCGCATCTACGCCCGGCCGGTCGCCGGGGGCACTGGCGCCGACGGGGGCGGCTTCAGGTCGGCCAGCGCCTCGCTCAGCAGCACCAGCCCGCGGTTCAGGCGTCGCTGCACCGTCTTGGGCGACACCCCGAGAACTCCCGCCGCCTCGGGCTGGCTCATCCCCTGGATGCGCACCAGGTCGAACACCTCGCGCTCCTCCTCGGGCAGGTTCTCGATCGCCCCCAGGATCCGGCGGGTGTCGGGGCTAACCTGCGACGCGCTGCTCTCGGCCGGCGCTGCCACCAGCGACTGCCGCACCTCCACCGCCGGCGCCTGATGATCTAAGCGTCGGGCCAGGTCATTCAGCTCCCAGCGCATGTGCTGGTTGGCCAGGGCGAAGAACTGGCGGACCGACTGCGGGCGGATCTCGCGCAGCGCCTTGAGCATCCGCTCGACCACCCCGCCGAGCATCTCGTCGGCCCGCAGGTTGAGCGGCGGGCGCGTGAGCCGCGGGTAGCTGCGGTACAGCAGGTTGGCGCAGAGCAGGTGGAGACGGCCGGCGGCGCTGCCGAGCAGTTCGCGGATGACCGGTTCGGCCGGCGCGTCGCCGCCGACGGCCGCCAGCTCGTCGAGGTAACGCTGGACCACGATGGTGGTTCGTTCATCGCCCACGGCGCGGCGGATCATAACACCGCGCTCTGTCGGGAAGTAGCGTTGCCCGAGCAATGACACGCGCCGCACAACCCGCGC
>DASQDR010000066.1:0-5418 GCA_035634055.1 Tepidisphaeraceae bacterium
ACGGCGACCGCCCGACGGTCGCGCTCCCGCCGCCGCCGGCGACGCTGCGGCGGGATAACCACTGGCCCGTCGGCGACGCGCTGATGGGACGCGCGGCGCCCGGCCCGGCATCGCGGCGGCTGAGCATCGACGCGCTGGCGACGCTGCTGCACCACGCCGTGGGCGTGACCGAGCGGTCCGGCGGCTTCAGCCTGCGCGCGGCCCCGTCCAGCGGCGCGCTTTTTCCGACCGAGTTCTACGTGCTCGCCCGCGACGTGGACGGCCTCGCGCCGGGGGCCTACCACTTCGACGCGCAGCACCACCGCCTGACGCGGCTCGGCGACCTGTCCGCGCAGGCTTCCGACGCGGGCGTGACCGATGCCGACGCGGGCCGCGCGCCGGCGATGGTCCTGCTGACGTCGATCTTCCGCCGGACCGGCTACAAGTACCGCGACCGCGCCTACCGCTATGCCGTCGCCGACGCCGGGCACGCGCTGGAGAACCTGCGCGTCGCCGCCACGTGCGTCGGCTTCATGGCTCGGCCGCTGCGGCACTTCGACGAGGCGCGGGCGGCGTCGACGGTGGGCGTGGACGGTGTCGAGGAGGGGCCACTGGCGATCCTGGCGCTTGAAGCGCCTACCGGGCCGGAGGCGGTTTCGCCGCTCGCCTTTCAGTGGCCTGCGCCGCCGTCGCCGGATCGGCCCGACGCCCTTGGCGTAACGGGCTTGGTCCATTTGGCGACGTCGCTTCGGCTGGTGCGGGCGACGACATCTCCCGTGGACGGTGGCGCTGCGCGGCCGGAAGTGGCCCCGCCGGTGAACGGCGACGCGGCGCGCGGGGAAGCGGCGTCGCCGCTGAGCGGTTATGCCGCAGCGCAGCCTGCCGCGGAGTCCGCGCCGCCGGCGGACGCGATCGCGCTGCCGCCGCCGGAATCGCTTCCCGCACCCGCGCTCGGGGCGCTGCTCTCCCGGCGGAGCGTCCGTCGCTTTGCCGACGAGCCGCTGACGCTCGCGCAGCTCTCGACGCTCCTCTCCACGTCGGGCCAGCCGTCGGCGGCGCTATCGGAGGCGGTGCGCATTCACGTCGTCTGCCACGCCGTCGCCGGCGTCGAGCCGGGCGCCTACCGGTACGATCGCGCGTCGCACGCGCTGCTGCCGTCGCGGCGGGGCAACCTGCGGGGCGCGTCCGCTTCGGCGGCGCTGAACCAGGACGTCATCGGCGATGGCGGGGCGGTCCTCATCCTTGCCCTCGATCGCCGCGCGCTCTTCGCCGCCGACGGCGCGCGCGGCTATCGCCAGGGGTTCCTCGAGGCCGGCATGGTCGGCGAGCGCCTCTACCTCGCCGCCGGCGCGCAGGGCCTGGGCGCGTGCGCGGTCGGCGCGTTCTACGACGAGGAGGCGGCGCGGCTGATCGGCGTCGGCCGCGAGCGCGAGTGGGTGGTTCACTTCGCCGCGGTGGGGCGGCCGGCTCGGTAGCCGCCGTGCGGTGATTCTGATAGATTTTTTCACCCGGCCAATGCGGTCGGCGGATCAGGTTCCGCCCGCGCCGCTCGGCCGCCTCCCCCTGGCGCGCCCGCTCGCAGGAGTTGTGATGCCCCTGAAGGTTTGGATCGACGGCAAGCTGGTCGACAAGGACGACGCCAAGATCAGCGTCTACGACCACGGCCTGCTCTACGGCGACGGCGTGTTCGAGGGGATCCGCGTGTACGCCGGGCGCATCTTCCGCGTCCACGAGCACCTCCGCCGCCTCTACGACTCTGCCAAGGCGATCCGCCTCGTCATCCCCATCTCGCAGGAGGATTTCCTCTCCGCGATCCAGCAGACGGTGAAGGCGAACAACTTCACCGACTGCTACATCCGCGCGGTGGTGACGCGCGGCGTCGGGTTCCTGGGGATCGACCCGAACAAGTGCAAGAACCCGTCGGTCTTCATCATCGCCGACACCATCCAGGTCTACCCGAAGGAACTGTACGAGAAGGGGATGGCCGTCATCACGTCGTCGATCATCCGCAACCACCCGCAGGCGCTGAGCCCGCGGATCAAGAGCCTGAATTACCTGAACAACATCCTCGCCCGCCTGGAGGCCAACGACGCCGGCGTCGCCGAGGCGATCATGGTCAACCACCTCGGCAGCGTCGCGGAGTGCACGGCGGACAACATCTTCATCGTCCGCGACGGCCGCGTGCTGACGCCGCAGACCACCGACGGCATCTTGGAAGGCGTCACCCGCCAGACCATCCTCGACCTTTGCCAGAAGATGGCGATCCCGGCGATCGAGCGCTCGATCCAGGTGCACGACCTGTACACCGCCGACGAGTGCTTCGTCACCGGCACGGGCGCGGAGGTCGCGCCGGTGACGAAGATCGACGGCCGGGTGATCGGCAACGGGCAGCCCGGGCCGATCACCAAGCGGCTGATCGAGGCGTTCCACCGCTTCGTCCGTGAGGCGTAGCGGACTGAACTTCGGCGCGGCCGCCGCACCGTCTGAGGTCGCTTCCGCGATGCGCGCGCGCACGCAACGCGTCGAGCAACCATCGGACACTCCGCTGCCGCTCGATTGACACCCCCACCCCCCGCCATTAGCTTGAAATGGCTGATTCGACCGCACCGCAGCCCTTTGGGAGGATTTTCAGATGATGCCGGAATACGAGACGCTCAAGCGATTGGTGACCGAGGCGGAGGACGACGTGGCCAAGGCCGTCGGTGGCAACAAGGCCGCGGGCACGCGCGTCCGCAAGAAGATGCAGGACATCAAGACCGCCGCGCAGGACGTGCGCAAGAAGATCCTGGAAGGTCGCGACGGTGAAGGCGGCGCGCCCACCGGCGGCGGCGGCGCCGCGGGCGGTTCATCCGGCGGCGCGGGCGGCGGGGGCGGCGGCGCGGGCGGGGACGACGAGGGCGGGGACGAGTAGCTTCTAAGGAAAGAGGGGAAACGAGAGAAGGGCAAGCGGCCGACGGTCCCGATGCTGCCGTGCGTTCCTCTCGCGTTTATCCTGTTTCCCTTCACCTTTTTCCTTTCGTTCCCCATGCCCCCACAATTCGTTTTCGACATCGCCTCCATCGACCTCAACCGCATCGCCTACGACCAGGAGCAGGTGCGCGCCGCCAACCCGCAGCGCGGCGACATGGAGATGCTCAACGGCATCATCCACGCCGACCCGGAGAAGGGGCAGATCCTCGGCTTCAAGGACGTGCGCGCCGACGAGTTCTGGGTCCCCGGGCACATCCCCGGCCGGCCGCTGTTTCCCGGCGTGCTGATGATCGAGGCGGCGGCGCAGCTCGCCAGCTTCTACACGCGCAGCTTCGTCGGGTGGAAGGGGTTCATCGGCTTCGGCGGCGTCGAGGAGACCAAGTTCCGCCAGCAGGTCCAGCCCGGCGTGCGCCTTTACCTCCTGGGGCAGAAGCAGTGGGAACGCCACCACCGCATCCGCTGCCTCGTGCAGGGGATCGTCAATGGCCAGATGGCGTTCGAGACCGCCATCATCGGGACGGAGATGTGAAATGATGTCCGCAACGCGCGCGATGACCTCGGCCCTTTCCCTGATGCTCGTCTGCCTCGTCGGCTGCTCGTCGATCAAGCAGCCGACGGCGACGTTCCAGTCGATGAACGTCACCGGCCTGACCGCCGAGGGGTTCACCATGGCGTTCGACGTGAACGTGCAGAACCCCAACGCCGTCGCCCTGCCGATCTCGCAGGCGAACTACAAGGTCGGCTTCGCCGGGGTGAACGTGCTGGAGGGCAAGGCGAAGCCGGACGCCACGCTCCCGGCCAACGGGTCGGTCCCCGTCAAGCTCCCGGTCAACATCACGTTCGAGAACCTGCTCGCCGCCGAGAAGGCGATCGTCAACGGCGGCGGCAAGCTCCCCTACGCCTTCACCGGCGACCTCGCCTTCAACGCCGGCGACTCCGGCAACGCGCTCTCGAAAGCCCTCGGCCAATCGCCCAGCGTCCCCCTGAAGTACGAGGGGACGCTCGACGTGAAGCAGCTCTTGTCCGACCCGAAGGTGCTGACCAGCCCGGCGGCGAAGAAGCTCGCGTCGCAGTTGATGACGAGCTTCTTCTCGCGCTAGACGCGAAGCGAAGCGACGCGGTGAGCCGGCGAACGCAATTGACAATTGAGAATTGACAATGGTCAATTGAAATTGTTCTTCCGCTGCCGCTCGGGATCGCGGCGGCGGGGGCGCGGCGGCGGCGGCGGGGGCGCGGCGACGGCGGGAGCCAACGCGTTTTCCCGGCGAGGACGTGAAACCCTATAACCCTGACGCGGCGCGACGACAGACCGTGGCATGGGCGGCTCGCCCATGCAACTCGCGGCGCAGCCGCTCTTTCACCCGCCGTCACGCAACCCGCTGCCGCGGCGATCCGCATGGGCGAGGCGCCCACGCCACAAGGCGCCCCTGCCACCTGAAACCCCCGCCGTCCCGCCCGCTTCGCCGGCTTCACTGCCTCCTCACCCCTTCGCGTCGCGACGCTCCCTCGCGTGGAACCTCGTCCCCTCGCATCGTATCATTTCCGCGAATGCCGTTCTTCCCCCGGCGGTGACGGAGCACCAGTGCCTTCCCTTCTCGACAAGCTTCGCGACGTCCCCCTCGCCTTCGTCGACGTCGAGACGACCGGCGCGTCCACCGACTTCGGCGACCGCGTCATCGAGATCGGCGTGGTGCGCGTCGAGGGCGGGCAAGCCGTCGCCGAGTACCAGCAGCTCGTCGACCCGCAGCGCCGCATCGGGGCCGGCGTGGTCGCCCTGACCGGCATCGCGCAGGAGATGGTGACCGGCCAGCCCACCTTCGCCGACATCCTCCCGCGCGTGGTCGAGCTGATGCGCGGGGCGGTGGTGGTGGGGCACAACGTGCGGTTCGATTTGTCGTTCCTCGGCGGCGAGTTCCGCCGCTGCCGCCAGCCGATCCAGGAGTGCCTGTGCGACTGCAGGCACGTGCTGGACACGGTGCGCATCGCCCGCCGCCGCTTCGGCCGCGGCGGCAACGGGCTCCAGGCGCTCGCCCCGCGCCTCGGCGTGCGGCCCACCACCGCCCACCGCGCCCTCGCCGACGCGATCACGACCGCCCACGTCTTCGAGCGGCTGATGGAACCGGTCGGCGGCTGGGATTTGTGCCTGTGCGACGCGATCGCGCAGCAGGGCGGGCCGATGGGGCTCCTGCCGGCGTCGCCGCGCGAGAGCCTGCTCCCGCTGGAACTGACCGAGGCCCTCGAGCAGCGCGGCTCGGTGCGGATGGAGTACGTGGACGCCGGCGACCACCGCACCCAGCGCGAGATCCGCCCGCTGGAGGTCCGCCGCTACAAGGGCGAGCTGGTGCTGATCGCCCACTGCCTGCTCCGCAACGACCGGCGGAACTTCAAGCTCGACCGCATCGTCCAGCTCGCCCGCATCGATCCGGCCGGACCCGAGAGCGCCCCCGGCTCGGGCGCGCCCGACGCGCC
>DASQDR010000067.1:0-5385 GCA_035634055.1 Tepidisphaeraceae bacterium
CCACCGCATTGCCGGGCGTAGTCTTCACCGAGGGGCCGGCCACCACGCAATCGTCGCTGATCCTCACCGACGCCGACGGACGCGAGTACCACGACGGCCGCCAGAAGCTCCGCGTGATCGAGCCGCGCACGAGCGGCGGCGGCGGCGCGGGCGGCGCCGCGCCGAAAGTCGTCGAGTGGACCCTTCCCGCCACCGCCGCCAGCGACAGCACCATGCCGCCGGTGCTGATCCGCACGCAGGACGGCTTGCTGTTCCTCTTCAATGCCCCCGGCCGGGTGATCCGCATCAAGCGCACGCCCGACGCCGCCGAGCCGTTCGAGGTGGAGGCGATCTTCACCAAGCGCATCCCCAACGCCGACCTCCGCCGCATCTGGCTCGACCCGGCCGGGCGGATCGTGATCGCTTACGAGGGCGACAAGCTCGCCGTCCTCTTCCCCACCGGCCAGATCCCGCCGGACATCGCCACCATGATCCCGGCCGGCGAGATGGAGGACGCGCCTTGAACGGGCGCGGTCGGACTCGGCCCACTCTTGCCCCTGGCTTGATCATCGCCGGTGACGACATCGCCCGGCGAACGCGCGATACTGCTGTCTCGGAGGCCCTTCTTGAAATCCGTTGCCATCGCCTGCGTGATGATGCTGTCGCTCTTGTCGATCGCCGCCCGCGCGCCGTCGAGCGCGCCATCGTCGAGCCTCAACGATGCGGTCCTGGCGGCCGCGCGGTCTTATCCGGACTCCGGCGGCTACAACCTCAAGTGGGCCGGCAGCGGCACGCCGGAGGAGGTGCTCTTCGGCGGGCAACGCATCCTGGCCAAGGGGACCGACGGCACCTACTGCTGCGGCTTCACCTTCGCCGTGATGATGAAGGTGGCGCGCGAGCGCGACCTGCTGGCCGGGAAGTCGGTGGAGCAGGTGAGGAAGCTCCAGAAGGAGTGGTACGGCGCGGTCGAGGACAAGGTGACGCGCGAGCGGCAGTGCGCCGTCGCATTGGAGCACTTGGGGATCGGGCGCGAGGTGAAGTTCGACGACGCCCGCCCCGGCGACTTCGGCCAGCTCTGGCGCGAGAAGTCCGGGCACAGCGTGATCTTCCTCGGGTGGGCGGAGAAGGACGGCAAGCGCGTCGGCCTGCGCTACCGCAGCTCGCAGGGCAGCACGAAAGGGATCGGCGACAAGACCGAGTACTTCCGCGACAGCAGCGTCCCCGAGACCGGCGACGCCAGGCCCGGCAAGACCGCCGATGTCGACCGCGCCCGTGTCTACTTCGGCCGGCTTGACTCCGGCCCGAGCGTATCGGAAGGTTCACGCTGAAGCCTTGGCCCCCGCGCGCGCGGCCGCCCGTACTGAAGGCCGCGCCGAAGGAGACGCCCGTGAAGACCGATCGCGCCCGTACGACCCGCACGCTCGTCATCGCCGGCGCCCTCGCCCTCGGCGCGGCCCTGATCGGCTGCGCGCAGAACGGCGGGTCGTCGTCCGGCGGCGCGGGCGGCGCGTCCGGCGGCAACGCCAAGATGGGCCCCGTCGCCAACGCCCGCACCGGCGACTTCGTCGTCAACAAGGATTCCCCGTACTACAAGAACGGCCCCGCCCAACCGATGCCGCCCGACGGCACGTTCCGCGCCGACACGCGCGTCACCTCGATCAAGAGTTTGGGCAGCTACCAACTCGTCCGCGCCGCCGACGGCCGGCAGGGGTACGTCGCCAAGACGTCGCTCACCCCGGCGAAGAAGTAATTCCCCGCCCGCGCCGGTACACTCGCCGGCGCGAGCGATGAAGCACCTCCGCGAAGAGCTCTGGTTCAACACGCCCCACCGGCGCGACTACCTCAACATCACCGGCGAGGTCGAAGCCCTCGTCCGCAAGAGCGCCGTGCGCGACGGGCTGGTGCTGGTGAACGCCATGCACATCACCGCATCGGTCTACATCAACGACGACGAGCCCGGGCTGATCCAGGATTACGACCATTGGCTGGAGCAACTCGCGCCGCACGCGCCAACGACCCAATACCGCCACAACCGCACTGGCGAGGACAACGCCGACGCCCACCTCAAGCGCCAGGTGATGGGCCGAGAGGTGGTCGTCGCCATCACCGACGGGAAGCTGGACCTCGGCCCGTGGGAGCAGATCTTCTACGCCGAGTTCGACGGCCGGCGGAAGAAGCGCGTGCTGGTGAAGATCATCGGCGAGTGACGGCGTGGGCAGCGCCCCCGGCCCGCTGTCCCGCTGCGTCACGCGGCGGCGTAAGATGTCGGCATGACCCGCCCCCCCCTGCTCGCCGTCGCGCTGATGTTCGCCGTCGCCGGTGCCGCAACCCGCTCCGGCGCGGAGCAGGCCACCACCGCCCCGGCCACCTACTCCACCACTCGCCCGAGCCCCGACGGCACCGGCAAGGTCTACATGGGGCGCGAGATCGCGCACGTGATGGGCCACCAGGGCGCCGACTGGCTCGAGCGGCCGGAGCGCGAGGCAGAGGAGAGGCCGGACCTTCTCGTCGACCACATGGGCCTCAAGCCTGACGACGTGGTGGCGGACATCGGCGCCGGCACCGGCTACTTCAGCTTTCGCATCGCTCCGAAGGTGCCGCGGGGGAAGGTGCTGGCGGTGGACATCCAGCAGGAGATGCTCGACCTGCTCGCCGCTGCCGCGCGCCAGCGCGGCGCCGAGAACGTGCGCGGCGTGCTGGGGACCGAGGTGGACCCGAAGCTGCCGCCGGGCGGCGTGGACGCGGTGCTGATGGTCGACGCTTACCACGAGTTCTCCGAGCCGCGGCAGATGATGGAGAACGTCGTTCGCGCGCTCAAGCCCGGCGGGCGCGTGGTGCTCGTCGAGTACCGCGCGGAGGATCCCAACGTCCCCATCAAGCGCCTGCACAAAATGAGCGAGGCGCAGGCGAAGCGGGAGATGGCGGCGGTCGGCTTGGCACACGTGGAGACCAAGGCCGTGCTGCCGCTCCAGCACCTGATGATCTTCCAGAAGCCGCGGTAGGCGGTACGATCGAGCGCGATGCAGAACGAACCGACCGGCGCGTCCCTGGCCTTCACCACCAGCGATCCGATCGCGCAGCAGGCGCTGGCGCTGATGGGCGCGGGCGCGTTCCAGCAGGCGCAGTCGCTGCTGGCGGCCGACGACGGCCACGCGGACGAATCGGTGCGACGGGCGCGCGCCGAGGCGGCGGAGATCATCCGCCGCGTGCGCCGCGATTACTCCCTTGACTCCGCCGAGCTGCTCGCGCGGATCCGGCAGGAGATCCCCGACGCTTCGCCCGAAGACCTTGAGCGCTGGCGCGCCGCCGGCGAGGCGCAGGCGCGCGGCGTGGATGGGCAGACGAAATTCTTCCGCCGCGAGCCGGTCAACCTCTTCCGCTTCCGCGCCGAGGCGACGCGGCGTCGCGACGCCAGCGCGCCGGCGAAGGCAAAGCCGCACGGTTGGACGCTGATCAAGCATTTGTCGAACGTGGTCGCGGCGGCGGAGGGCGCGGGCGAAAGCGCGGAGGTCCTGCCGATCCACCACCGCATGACCTACTCGGTCACCATCGCCCCCAACCGCCCCGGCGCCCGGGCCGGCTCGCTCGTGCGCTGCTGGCTGCCGTTCCCGCAGGTCTACCGCCAGCAGCGGGACGTGACGCTCGTGCGAACCGAGCAGTCACCGGAGCAAGGTCCCACGCCGCGCGTCGCGCCGGAAGGGACGCCGCAGCGCAGCGTCTACTTTGAGCAGCGCATCGTCGACCCGGCCGGACCGATCGCGTTCGGCGAGGTCTTCGAGTTCGCGTCGCACGCGTACTACCCGAAGCTCGACGACGCGCTGGTCGAGCCGCTGCCGGCGGATTGGAACGGGCAGTGCCTTGGCGAGCGGCCGCCGCACATTCGCTTCTCGACTGAGATCCGGCAGAGGGTCGCGGAGATCGTCGGCACCGAGACGAATTCGCTGGCCAAGGTGCGCGCGATCTTCCGCTGGATCAACGACAACGTCCGCTACCACGCCGAGGAGGAGTACAGCGTGATCCCCAGCTTCTCCGCCGCCTGCCTGTCGCGCGGCAAGGGGGACTGCGGCGTGCAGGCGATGCTCTTCATCACGATGTGCCGCGCCGCCGGCGTGCCGGCGCGGTGGCAGAGCGGATGGGAATCCAAGCGCGACCGCTGGAACATGCACGATTGGGCGGAGGTTTACGTGCCGCCGTGGGGCTGGCTGCCGTGCGACGTCAGCTACGGGATCGTGCGCGACGCGACCGACCCGCGCGTGCGCGACTTCTACATCGGCCACCAGGACAGCTACCGCCTGATCGTGAACCTCGACTACGGCCGCGAGCTGGTGCCGCCCAAGACGTCGCTGCGCAGCGAGCCGGCGGATTTTCAGGTGGGCGAGATCGAGATCGACGGGCGAAACTTGTTCTACGACGAGTGGTCGCACGAGATGAAGATCGAGTGGCTGACCGACGAGCCGTAGCCGCGTCGCGACGCTACGCGAAGCAAATGATGCGAACGTTCCTCATCGACACCGACACCGCATCCGACGATGCCGTGGCGCTGATCATGGCGTTGCGGCACCCGGACGTGCGCGTGGCCGCCGTCACCGTCGTGGGCGGGAACGTGCCGCTGGAGCAGGCGACGCGGAACGCGCTGTACACGGCGGAGCTGTGCGGCGCGGCGGACGTTCCCGTCTACGCCGGCGCGGCCCGGCCGCTGCTGCGCGAGCCGGAGCACGCCGAGTGGTTCCATGGCGCAGACGGGCTCGGGGACCAGGGCTACCGGTCGGCGAAGTCGTGCTGCCGGCGCGAGCACGCGACCGACGCGATCCTCTCGACGATCGAGCAGAACCCCGGGCTGACGCTGGTCACGCTCGGGCCGCTGACGAACGTTGCGCTGGCGCTGGCGCGCGAGCCGGGCATCGTCAGCCGCGTGGCGCGCTGCGTGGTGATGGGCGGCAACCCGTGCTGCGAGGGGAACGTCACGCCGGCCGCGGAATACAACATGTGGGTCGATCCCGAGGCCGCGCGGATGGTCCTGCGCAGCGGGCTGCCGATCGAGCTGGTGGGCTGGCAGCTCTGCCGCGGCCAGGCCAACTTGTCTGAAGGGGAGATCGCCGACGCGCGACGGATCGACACGCCGCTGGCCCGCTTCGCCATCGACTGCAACCGCTCCGCCATGGCGGCGAACCGCGCACAGACAGGCGACATCGGGCTCGCGCTGCCGGATCCGGTCGCCATGGCCGTCGCGCTCGATCCATCCGTCTGCACGAGCGCGTCGGTGCACCGCGTCGAGGTGGAGACGGGCAGTGAACTGACGCGCGGGATGACCGTGGTCGACCGGCTGAACGTCAGCGGCGACGCGCGAAACCGCGGCGTGTGGGGCCGCCCGCCGGGAGCGGCTGGCGGCGCGAGCGACATCAGCCG